>JBGTOG010000252.1:0-19741 GCA_041742675.1 Gemmatimonadaceae bacterium
CCCACGCCAAGCTGCGCGAAACCAGCGACCTTCGGTGTGAAGTAGTAGCGGCCGCCGAGGTTTACGCCGATGAAGAGGTCGCTCGTGCCACTGACTCCATCGCCGCTGAAGCGCACGACACCCACCGCCAAACCGGCGTAGAGATCAAGCTCCGGCACGCTCGGCAGAGCAAGGTGCACATTGCCATTGGCGTAAAGCGGAATGGACGTCACCGAGAACCGGCTGTAGTAGCCGACCGAGCCACCGATGCCCAGATTCAAGTTGGGAGCGAGTTCGAGCATGCTGAACTCGAATGCGCCACCGATGCCAGTTCCACCACCATTACCGGCTGAGAGCAGACCCACACTGGCGATCTTGGTGCCGGGTGTGAACTCACCCTGCGCCATGGCGCTGCTGGCGGGCACCGCGGCGGCCGCGGCCAACGCGAGAGCGAACGGACGAAGCGACTTGAGCATGATGATCCTTTGGAGAGAGGAGTGAAATAGTTTGCTGCAGCACCAATAAGCGACCGAATGCGGAAATGGTCAAGTCTCTGCACGTAGAGTCAGGCGCGCTTGCTGCAGCTGTCCCGCCACGGCACTTGGACTGGTACCACCGGCAACGTTTCGCACCGCGAGCGATGCGTCGATTTGTAGAGCGTCAATCGCGTCATCGCCGAGCAGGGGATGGGCTGCCCGAATCTGTGTCAACGACAACTGGTCCAGTTCTACCCCCCCCTGTTCCGCCTCACGAACGAGTCGTCCCACCGCCGCATGCGCCTCGCGAAAGGACGCCCCCTTGCGCACGAGATAGTCCGCGAGATCGGTGGCCATCATGCCTCCGGTCACGGCTGCCCGCATGCGTTCCTTATCAAAGCGTAGTTCCATGATCGCCCCCGCCATCGCCGGCAACACCAGCAGCAGCAAGTCAACGGACCCAAAGAGTGCGCGCTTGTCGTCCTGCAGGTCCTTGCTGTAGCCGCTTGGCAGCCCCTTGATGGTGGCGAGGATGCTCACCAGATCGCCAAGCACACGCGCGCCGGAGCCGCGGGCGAGTTCGAAGACATCCGGATTGCGCTTCTGCGGCATCATGCTGGAACCGGTGCTGAACCGATCGCCAAACTTCACAAACCCGAACTCGCTGGAGCCGTAGATGATCAGATCTTCGGCGATGCGGGAGCAGTGCGCGGCGGCGAGCGCTGCGGCAAAGATGGTCTGCGCCACGAAGTCGCGGTCGCCCGTAGCGTCGATGCTGTTGCGCGAGATGTCGCGGAAGCCCAGATCCTCGCGCAGCAACTCGCGGTCAATCGGGAACGCGCTGCCGGCGATCGCACCGGAGCCCAGCGGCATCACGCTCGCTCCACGCGCCGCCGCGGCGATACGCTCCCGATCCCGATCCAATGCCCAGAAGTGCGAGAGCAGCCAGTGTGCGCCGCTCACCGGTTGTGCGCGTTGCAAGTGGGTATACGCCGGCAACACGGCATCCGTCAGCAACTCGGCCTGCGCCAACAGCGCTTCCTGGAGCTCGCGTACAGCGCTGCCGAGTGTCGCGCACGCCTGCATGGTCCACAATCGCGTGGCCGTGGCCACCTGATCGTTGCGCGAACGTCCCGTGTGCAGCCGCGACGCGGGTGCGCCCGCTTCTTCGTGCAGCAGCCGATCGATCATCGTATGAATGTCTTCATCCGTTCCGATTGGCGTCTCGCCCGCAGCGAGGCGCTCGGCAACGCGATTGAGCCCTGCGACGACGGCGGTACACTCGTCCGCGGTAAATATTTGTGCACGAGCGAGCGCACGCGCCCACGCCTGCGACAGCTGCACATCGTGCGGCCAGAGCCTGAAGTCGGTGCTAATGGAGCGATTGACCGCGTCAAGCAATGGATGTGGACCGCTGGCAAAGCGACCGCCCCACAGCTTGTGGGCGCTTTCGCCAGTCGTGGTTGGTGTAGGGGTGCTGTCTGACATGTGCGTGAATCTAGTGGCCCGTAGTGGAGACGCGATGCAGTCGGCGAGTGCGGAGTCGCACGCGCCTTGCTACTTCGATCGGTTTGCGCCGGACGGTCGGAGCAATGGCTTCAGCCGCCGCACGATGCGGTTGCGCGCGGCGGCGGACCGGCAAATGATCAACACGGTGTCATCGCCGGCGATGGTACCCAGCACGTCGGTCCACGCTGCGCCATCAAGTGCGGCGGCCACGGGTTGCGCGCCCGAGGGCACCGTTCGCGCCACCACCATGACCTCCACGCCCTCCACACTCACGAGCAACTGCGGTAAAAGCCGCTCAAAGGCGGGCGCAAGGTCGGCTATCGCGCTGTCGGGAAAATCGTAGCGCGCGTGGCCTTGGCCATCGGGTATCCGGGCCAGTCGCAGCTCGCGCAAGTCGCGCGACAGCGTGGACTGCGTGACGTCCCAACCACGCTGCCGCAGCAGTTTGCGCAACTCGTCCTGACTGGCCACCACGCGCTCACTCACCAGTGTGCGAATGGCGGCGTGCCGAGTGCTTTTGTCTTTCACGTCACGCTCCCATCACAGAGATAGCGGCGCCGATTGACAGCGCCCCGATGCAATAATATGCATTCACGGTGCATAATATTCCGATCGGGGTCCTCGGCGCCAGCGGCTATGCCGGGCGCGAGCTGTGCGGGCTCATTGCCGCGCATCCGCACTGCGAACTGCGCTTTGCCACCGCCAACGAACGGCGAGGGCAGACGTTGCGCGTACGTACTGGCGCCGCCGGTGTGCGCGACGTACCGCTCATTGGTCCGGACGAAGCGGTGATCGGCGATGTCGCGCTGGTCTTCAGCGCACTGCCGCATGGTGCCAGCGTCGAGTGGGTGGGACGTGTGCTCGATGCGGGCGCGAAGGTGGTCGACTTGTCCAGCGATTTGCGCCCGGGGCGCGGTGGCAGCACGCAGCCTGTGCCGACGTCTGTGCCGGCGCACGTACCGTATGGTCTACCAGAGCTGTTCAGAGCTGGCATTGCGGACGCGCGGGTGGTTGCCAACCCCGGCTGCTATCCCACCAGTGTGCTGGTGGCGCTGGCACCGTTCATTCGCGCTGGTCTGATTGCACCGGGCGCACTGGTGTCGGTAGCCGCAGCCAGCGGCGTCAGTGGCGCCGGCGCCTCACCCAAGCCCGAACTGTTGTTTGCTGAAGTCACGGAAAACTTTCGCGCCTACTCCGCGGGCAATACGCATCGTCACTTGCCGGAGATGACCGACAGTGTGCAGCAACTGGGCGGCGACTTTGATTTGCTGTTCACCCCACATCTGCTGCCGGTGGACCGTGGCATTCTCAGCACCATCACCGTGCCCCTCGCCGCGCCCCTTGAGGATCCGCTGGCGGTACTTCGCGCGGCCTATGCGAACGAACCGTTTGTGGAAGTCACGGCAGCGCTGCCGGCGCTCGCTGACGTGGTGCATCGCAATGTGGTGCGCGTGAGTGCTGTGACCGTGCAACACGTGCGCACACCGACGCTGCTGCTCTTTGCCGCGATCGACAATCTTGTGAAGGGAGCGGCAGGACAGGCCGTACAGAACGCCAACCTGATGCTGGGGTTGGACGAAACAGCGGGATTGCCGAGATGACTGCGCCCGCCACTGGAGCGCACGCGGAGGTCGTCGAGCGCTCACTGCCGCGTGCGATTGTGGTGAAGCTTGGCGGGCGCACGCAGGCTGCCCCGGAATTGCCCGGCGTCATCGCTGCGGTGTGGCAGACATGGCAAGGTGCCGTCGTGCTCGTGCATGGCGGTGGTGACCAGATCTCGATGCTGCAGAAGCAGCGCGGCGATACGCCACGCTTTGTGGGTGGTCGGCGCGTTACCACGGAGCAGGATCTGGATGTGGTGCGCATGGCGCTGTCCGGGTTGGCCAACAAGCAGCTGGTGGCCGCGTTCGTGGCCGAGCAGTTGTCTGCTGTCGGTGTAAGTGGCGAGGACGCCGGGCTGTTGCGGGCGACGCCAATTGACCCCGACGTGTTTGGTTTTGCGGGTACGCCTGCGTCGGTTGACACACGGTTACTGCAGACGTTGCTCGCGCAAGGGTTCCTGCCCGTGGTCTCACCGGTCGCGGCCCACGCCGATCTGACCCGCGCGCAGGCGATGAATGTCAACGGCGATGATGCCGCCGCGGCGATCGCGTCAGCGCTGGGTGCCGCGGAGCTGTTCTTTATGGCGGATGTGCCGGCGGTGCGTGATGGCAGCGGCGCATCCATTCGTTCGTTGACGCCAACCGATGCTATGGCGCTGATTGCCGATGGTGTGGCGGAAGGTGGCATGGCCGCCAAGCTTGAAGCCGGGCTGCGCGCGCTGAATGCCGGCGTCGCGCGTGTTCGCATCGGCGATCTGGCTGCTCTGACTGATCCAAACGCCGGAACATCGTTGATCGCCGCATAAGCGCTCCATTCGCTTTCGCTCCATCCATTTGTTTGCTGTCTGCCCGTGTTTGCTGTCTGCTTTCGCACGACCCGCGCACCTCACCGACCCCGTCCATGTCCACTGCCACCGACGTCACACCGTCTCCGCCCTTTCTCCCCGCCGCCGATGCGATTCTGGGCACGTACAAGCGTCAGCCCGCGCTGTTCGTGCGCGCGGAACGTGTGCGTCTCTTCGATGACACGGGCAAGTCGTACCTCGATTTAGTAAGCGGCATCGCGGTCACGTCGCTCGGACACGGCGACGCTGGCGTGGCGCGTGTGGTTCAGGAAGCGCTGGCCACAGGACTGCTGCACACGTCAAACCTGTATCGCACCGCGCCGGGCGAGCGTCTCGCCTCCTGGCTGGTCGAGAACTCGTTTGCCAGTTCGGTGTTCTTCTGCAACTCCGGCGCCGAAGCCAATGAGGCCGCGTTCAAGTTTGCGCGGCGATGGGCGCGAGCGCAGGGACACGAAGACAAGTTCGGCATCGTGTCGTTGCGCGGCGCGTTTCATGGACGCCTGCCGGGCACCCTTGCCGCCACTGATCGCGCGAGCTATCGGCAGCCGTTCCGACCGCTCATGCCTGGTGTGCAGATCGTCGAGCGCGACCTCGATGAACTGCGTGATGTGCTTGATCCTGAAGCGATCGCCGCGGTGATCGTGGAGCCGATTCAGGGAGAGGGCGGTGTGCGTGTGCTGGAGCCGGAGTTCTTGCGCGCGCTGCGTGAGCTCACGCACGAACGCGACATCCTGCTCATCTTCGATGAAATCCAGTGTGGTCTCGGTCGCACGGGACATCTCTTTGCGCACGAAGGCGTTGGCGTGGTGCCCGACATGGTCACGATCGCCAAGCCGATGGCGAATGGCTTGCCGATGGGCGCGGTGCTGCTGAACGAGCCGGTTACCGGTGCGATGCAACCCGGCGATCACGGTACCACGTTTGGCGGCGGTCCGCTGGTGGCGGCGGTCGCCGAGCATGTGGTGCAGCGACTCGCTGAACCGGCGCTGCTCGAACATGTGCGCGAAACCGGATGCTGGTTGCAGGGCGAGCTCACGGCACTGATGCAGCGGACCGGAAAAATCCGGGCCATTCGCGGCATGGGATTCATGTGGGGGCTCGACACCCACGAACCATCTGCTGCGATTGTCGCGCGTGCATTCGAACGCGGATTGCTGCTCGTTGGCGCCGGTGAACACACGCTTCGTCTGTTGCCGCCGCTGATCATGACGCGCGATGAACTGCGTGAAGCGCTCGCGCTACTCGAAGCCGCGCTCACGGAAAGTTGAACGGAACGCTGGCGCAATACGCACAAGTGTCACATATTGGGCGCGACTTCCTGCGCCTCGCAGAAGCTTGTGCATCGCACTGCGATTGCACGCCGTGTTCCAACAGTTCGCCGGCGGGGTGGTTCCCGCTCGAATGCGCCGATCCGGCGGCGCGTTCGAGGCTCGAGCGGGAGCCGCCGGTCGAACGGACACGCTGGGCACCACACGCGCCCACCCTCACACGCCGCGGCGCGTCACGGTCTCTCTACATTTCGACAGCTCGGTCGTAAGGGCCCCGGAGAGCGGCTAGCTTTCGCCGCATGCAAACACTTACGCCGACACGCTGCGCGGCCATCGCACTCTCGATTGCGACCGCCGTGAGTCCGCTGCTCGCACAGACCCCTGGCGTCGCACCCGTTGCGCGCCCGCAACTCGTGGTGCTGGTCACCGTGGATCAGTTGCGTCCCGACTACCTGGAACGTTGGGGCCCGCAGTTCACTGGCGGTCTCGCACGTTTCTGGAATCAGGGCGCCGTGTTCACGAACGCCGCGCACGATCACGCGACCACGGAAACGGCGCCCGGTCACGCGACACTCGGTAGTGGACGCCACCCGCGCTTCACGGGCATCGTGCGCAATGAGGCCGGCGTGCAGGATCCGCAGGCGGCGCTGCTCGATGGTGGACGCGGCGGTGGCGCATCACCCTATCGCTTCCGCGGCTCTTCCTTCATTGACTGGATGCGCGTTCGTGAACCGTGGGCCCGGGCACTGTCCGTCTCACGCAAAGATCGCGGCGCGATTCTTCCGCTCGGTCGGGCGAAGCAGTCAGCGTTCTGGTATTCCCCCGACGGCCGCTTTGTCACCAGCCGCTACTACGCGGATACGTTGCCCACGTGGGTTCGTTCCTTCAACGATCGCGACTTTGTCGGGGCACTCGCGGGCAGCTCGTGGACACTACTCCGCGATGCAACGCTGTACCCCGAGCGTGATGATGTTGCCCGCGAGAACAGTGGACGGGATTTTGTCTTCCCGCACGCGCTCCCGGAAGATCGGGCGCGCCGCGCCGCGCAGCTGACGGAATATCCGGCGATGGATTCGCTCACGGTCGCATTGGCACTCGCTGGCGTAGCGGCGATGCAGCTCGGCGATGGCACGAGCACGGATTTTCTCGGCGTTTCGCTCTCCACCCTCGATGCGGTCGGCCATCGCTACGGCCCCGATTCGCGTGAAGTGCACGACCAGATGCTGCGTGTCGATCGATACCTCGGGCAGCTCATGGACTCGTTGTATGCGATGCGTGATTCCACACGCATCCTCTTTGCGCTGAGTTCCGACCACGGTGTTGCGCCCTATCCCGAGCTCTATTTCGCCGGCGCCGATTCGACGCGCGGCCGTGTTGACCAACGGCCTGTGTTTGCGCGAGCGAGAAGTGCCTTGCTGAGCCGCGGGGTGGAAAGTGATGCGCTGCAGTTCGCGTCAGGCATGGTGGTACTCGATACGGCGCGTCTGCAACGCAACGGTGTGCCGGTGGATTCAGTGATCCGCGCGCTCCAGCAGGAGTTGCGCGCGCTGGCGGGCGTGCTGCGCGTGGACGATGTCACCGAGCTCAAGGCGCTGGCCGATCGCGGCGATGTGCTCGCACGCCGGTGGTACAACGCGATTCCGCCAGACTTCGACGCTGTGCTCACCATTACGCTCGAACCGTACCACTATTGGCAGGCTACGACGTACGCCACGCACGGTATGCCGCACGAATACGATGCGCGGGTACCAATTGTCTTTCTTGGCGCCCCCTTTGTGGCTGGGCGCTACGCGATGCCGGCGCGCACCGTGGACGTTGCGCCCACGCTTGCCGCCGCCCTCGGCATTGTCCCGATTGAGCCTATCGACGGTCAGGTGTTGCACGAGGCGTTGGGTGGGGATCGATCGAGCGGTACATTGAGCAGATCGCGTCCGGTGGAATCCGCCGCACCATCAGCGGGGCCACGCAGACCCTGACGTCCTTTTCACGCCGCGCTGGAGCACATGGCAGACCACAAAAAGTCCGCGGTGCCGCTCCAGCGAGCGTTCGATGAAGCGCGTTTCGGTACCCGGCACACGCTCAATCTCCGTCTGCAGCAACCCAGTGTCGCGGTCGCCACGGCGCGCTGTGAACAGTGGCTGCGCCAGCAGCAGGTGGACGGCGCCAAGGAAGCGCTCGTGATCACCGGACGCGGACTGCGAAGCATTGGTGGCGTGAGTCCCGTACGTGCCGCGGTGGCGGCGCTGCTGCCATCGCTTCGGCGGCGCAACGTCATCACGGACTACTCCGAACACACATCAGGTTCGTTTGTGGTGACTCTGGCGCCCGTGCGCGCGCTCTTCGAAGTGCCCAAGCGCCGTCGCGAGCGGGCGACCGAACCGATGATGCGTCCGTCGCTCCCTCAACTGGCCGCGCTCGAAACCGACACCACCGAACTCCTGGCCGAACTCGCGCACGTGCAGTTGCAGGCGCTGGGCATTCGCGCGCCGAGCCGGGCGATGCTCGAAGACGAGATGTTGCGACAGTTTACCGCGCTCTCGCCAGCCATCGGCACCGCCAGGGATGCAGAAGCACGGCTGCAGCAGGCGCTCGTGAGAGCGCTGGAAGAGCTGGACGGCGAATAGGCCGTCGGGCGTTTCCCTCTTGCTCACACTCGTTTCCGACGCGATGCTGCGGGATGCACACATTCCATTTCTCTGAGCGCGCGAGCACGACCGTGCTGCTCGCCGCGCTGGCTGCCTGCGCGCTTGCTGCTCCTGCACGCGCTCAGAATGCCGCGCAGATCGGCGCACCGCTTCCCGGCTTTTCACCAGCAGCGAGTGCGGAACAGCAGCGTCTGGAACGCGAAGTGATAGGTGTGCCAAGTTCGGTGCGGGCACAGGAGCACGCGCGCGCGCTGTCGGCAGAACCGCACGTGGCGGGCACCGACGCACAAGCTCGCACCCGCGACTACGTGATCGATGCCATGAAGCGCATGGGCTTGCGCACCGAAGTGCGCGCCTACGACGTGTGGTTGCCGCACGCCACCAGTGTGCGCGCATGGCGCATGGGACGCGACACGCTGGAGCTGGCGTTGCAGGAGCCACCGATTCCGGGTGACTCCACCACCGCACTACCGCAGTATCCACCAGCCAACGGGTACAGTGCGGCGGGTACGGCCGAAGGCGAGTTGGTGTTCGTGAACTTCGGCCTCATCGAAGACTACGCCGTGCTTGACTCGATGGGCGTGTCAGTGGCGGGCAAGATTGTGCTGGCGCGATATGGTCGCAGCTTTCGCGGCATCAAGGCGCGCGAGGCGGAGAAGCGAGGCGCGCTGGGTCTGCTCATCTATACGGACCCGCTCGACGATGGCTTTGCCCGTGGCGATGTGTATCCCGAGGGTCCGATGCGACCCATGACCGGCGTGCAGCGTGGCAGCGTCTTCAACGGACAAGGTGATCCCACAACCCCCGGCTATCCGAGCACGAAGAACGCGGAGCGTGTGCCGCTTGAACAAACGGCGGTGCCGCGCATTCCCATTGTGCCGGTGAGTGCGCAGAACGCGGCACTGCTCATGCGCGAGTTGCGTGGCCGTGATATTCCGGTTGGATGGCAGGGAGGACTGCCGCTTCGCTATCACGTGGGGCCGGGACCAACGCGCGTGAAGATGACGGTGGAAACCGATGCGGAGACGCGCGGGTTCAAAACGATCTGGAATACACTGGGCACGCTGCAGGGCACCGAGTTTCCTGATGAGTACGTCTATATCGGCGCGCATCGTGACGGCTGGGGCGCCGGTGCCGCCGACAACGTGAGCGGGACCGTGAGTGTACTCGAAGCAGCGCAGGCACTCAGCGATCTCGCCAGGCGCGGCGTGCGTCCGCGTCGCACGATTGTGTTTGCCACGTGGGACGCAGAAGAGTGGGGACTGATTGGGTCTACCGAGTACGTAGAAGACGATTCAGTGAAACTCACGCGTGGTGGTATCGCCTATCTCAATCAGGACGTTGCGGCGCAGGGGCCGTCATTTGGAGCGGGCGGTAGTCCATCGCTGCGCTCCACGCTGCGGTCAGTGGTACGGCAGGTGCCCGACCCACGAGGCCGCGGCATGGTGTACGATGTGTGGCGCACCAATACCGGTACGACAAATCCGGCACTTGAGCCCGCCATGGGTGATCCGGGCGGTGGATCAGATTTCGCCGGCTTCTACAATCACCTCGGCATTCCCCATGCGGACTGGGGCTTCTCCGGACCCGCCGGTGTGTATCACTCCGCGTACGATACGCACGAGTGGATGCGCACCTGGGGTGATCCCGGCTTTCTGTTTCATGCGACGGCTGCGCGCATCGGCGCAGCCATGGCACTGCGATTGGCCAACGCCGAGGTGCATCCGTACGACTACGTGGAATACGCGCAGACCATGCAGCGCTACGTACCGCTGATCAGCCGAGGATTGGTAAGCAACGGTTGGGAGCGCACGCTGGCTGAGCCGCTTGCCGCCGCGATTGACAGCATGAAGCGCGAAGCCGAGCGCTTTGTGGCCGCGCGTGACGCACGACTGATGCGCGGCCCCTCGCGCGCGGTTCGCGAACGCGCCAATGCGGAGTTGCGGCGCGTTGAACGTGAACTGATCAGACCGTCAGGGCTGATCGGAAGACCGTGGTGGCGTTCGCTGATCTACGCTGCGGATGTCAACAACGGTTATGCTACAATGAGCTTTCCCGGTGTGAATGAAGCAGTGCGTGAGCGCGACGCTTCGCGGACGCGCACCGAGCTCGACGATCTGACCGCCGCCTTTCACGCCGCCACCGCGGCACTGGCGAGTGCGCGCGAGGCGTTGAGCGGGCGATGAGTGTTGTCAGAGTTGGCCCCTGTACTTTCTCAAGGACACATGTATGTCAACAGATCTGAATCCCGCAGCACTGGCTGCCCGACTCAAAGAAGCCAATCCTCCCACGTTGCTCGATGTGCGTGAACGGTGGGAGTACGACCGTGCCACATTGCCGCATGCCACGTTAATTCCGCTCGCGCAGCTCGAAGAGCAGCTCGAGACACTCGATACGGAGGCGGAGTACGTGGTGTATTGTCATCACGGCGGACGCAGCGCGATGGGTGCACAGCTGCTGCGCGACAACGGGTTCAAACACGTTGCCAACCTTGAAGGCGGCATCGATGCGTGGAGTCTGGAGGTCGATGCGTCGGTCCCGCGCTACTGATGGCGTTGTAGTTTCGATCGTCGCGTCGCTGGCGGCTGCGCTGACGGCGCTTGTCGTTCGTGAGAACGTGCGAGCGCGCCGCCTTCAACGTGAGGTCGAGCGGCGTCTACCACTTGGCCCGCATCGCATCGTGGTCGGGGCGGAGCCGGAAACGCTGTACGGCAGTGATACGCATGCCGTACTCGTGCTGCACGGTTTCGGCGACACACCGCAATCGGTGCGCGAGTTGGCGCATGCACTGCATCGCGTCGGATACACGGTCGAGCTGCCACTCCTGCCAGGACACGGACGCACGCTCGCCGAGTTTGGCGCGGCGAGTGCGCACGACTGGATCGGCTACGCGCGGGATCAGGTGGCGCGGCTGCGTCGCCGCTACGCGCATGTCTCACTGGTCGGCCTCTCCATGGGCGCAGCGCTGTGCGCGATCGTTGCCGGCGAACGTGATGACCTCGATGCACTGGTAATGCTCTCGCCGTACCTGAGCATGCCGGCCTCGGTGCATCGCTGGTCGCGGTTGCTGCGCATATCAGGGCCGCTGGCGCCGTTTCGTCGCAGCACTGCACGCACGCCCTCGATTCGGGATCCATCGGCGCAGCCGGCCAGTCGTGGCTTCGGTGTGGTCTCGGGCAAACTGCTGGCCGAGCTGCATGACGTCACGGTGCTCGCAAGCGAGGCGATGCCGGACATCCGCGTGCCCACGCTCTACATGGCAGCGCGGCACGATAGCCGCGTGCCGGTAGACGATACCCTGGGCCACTGGCGCGAGCTGGCGACCGATGATCGGGCCTTTCGCCTGCTGGAGCACTCGGGGCACATCATGACGGTGGACTTTGAGAAGGCGACCGTCTTCGCCGAAACCGCCGAGTGGCTGGCCACGCACTCGGGGCTGCCCGTTGATGGCGTCTGAGTCGCGGGCGTTTGTCGCGGGCGCAACGGGTTATGTGGGTCGAGCGGTTGTGGCCGAACTTCGAAAGAGGGGCGTGGAGACGATCGCACACGTTCGCCCGGACTCCGCTCGGCTGTCATCATGGACGCAACAGTTCACAGCAATTGGTGCCACAGTGGACAGTACACCATGGGATGATGTGTCGATGGTGGCGCGAATTTCCGAACTGGCGCCCACGATCGTGTTTGCGCTGCTCGGAACCACGAAGGCGCGGGCACGGAGCGCTGCAGAGGCTGGCGCTGCGCCCGCAGACTACGAAGCCGTAGACTACGCGCTGTCCGTGCTCCTGATCAAGGCTGCCGCCGCGGCGCCCTCTCGCCCAAAAGTTGTGTACCTCTCGGCCGCGGGCGTCTCGGAACGCGCGCGCGGCGCCTACCTCGACGTGCGAGTTCGCGTCGAACGTGAACTTCGGGACGCCGGTGTGCATTACGTCATCGCACGTCCGGCGTTCGTCACGGGTGCCGATCGGGAAGAGAATCGCCCCGTTGAGCGGTGGAGCGCTCGGCTTGGCGACGCCGTGTTGTCCGTCGCCGGGTTGCTCGGCGGACGCCAGATGCAAGCACGCTGGTCGTCGGTGACGGGCACCGAGTTGGCACAGGCGCTGGTGCGTCTCGGGCTCGACGCACAAGCCACAGACGCCGTGGTTCACGCTGACGGGCTGCGCGGTCAGCGGGCGTGATGCCGCCGAGCCGGGCGGGTTGCACAGGCCGTGGGTTTACGCTGCGACTCTAAGCGCATAGCTTCGCACGTCATTGGGACGGCCGCGTGCGGCCGGAAGGGTGAAGTTTTCTTTGCTTGATTTGCGCGGCTCGCCCAGCGGGCGACTGCTTCCTCCTCGCACCTGTACACATGCGTATTGGAGTTCCCAGGGAGACCGAAGAGCACGAACGCCGCGTGGCGCTGGTTCCCGACAGTGTGGCCAAACTGACGAAGGCGGGTCACGAGGTCATCGTGCAGCGTGGCGCCGGTGAGTCGGCGTACTTCCCCGATCCGATGTACGAGCAAGCCGGCGCGCGACTTGCCGACGGGTTTGCGGCGACCGTGTCCGATGTGCAGATCGTGACCAAGATTCAACGACCGTCGGCAGAAGAGATCGCTGCCCTGCCGTCTGGTGTGGCAGTGGCGTGCATGCTGCAACCCGCGACGGCGCAGCCCGTGATCGAGGCGCTGAACGCGCGACAGGTGACGGTGCTGGCGATGGAACTGGTGCCGCGCATTACGCGTGCACAGAGCATGGATGTGCTCTCGTCGCAGGCGACAGTTGCTGGCTACAAGGCGGTGCTGCTGGGCGCTGCGGAGTTGCCACGTTTTCTCCCGTCACTGACCACGGCGGCTGGTTCCATTCAGCCCGCGAAAGCGTTTGTAATTGGCGCTGGTGTCGCGGGATTGCAGGCGATCGCTACGGCGCGGCGTCTGGGCGCACAGGTCAGCGCGTTCGATGTGCGCGCAGCGGCGCGTGAACAGGTGCAGTCGCTTGGTGCAAAGTTTGTGGCGACCGACCTCGTGAGCGCCGGTGCCGAAGACAAGGGCGGCTACGCCAAGGCGCAAAGTGATGATGAACAGGCGCGCACGCTGGCCGCTATCAGTCGTCACATTGTGGAGCAGGATCTGGTCATCACAACGGCGCAAATTCCGGGACGCGCCGCACCGCGTCTTGTGACAGCCGAGATGGTACGTGGCATGAAACCAGGCTCAGTGATTGTCGATCTGGCCGCGGAAACCGGCGGCAACTGTGAACTCACGGTGCTTGGTGAGACGGTGCGTGAAGGCAGTGTCACCGTGATTGGTGCACGCAACCTGCCGGCATCGCAGCCGCTACATGCGAGTCAGATGTACAGCCGGAACATGCTCACGCTCTTGCAGCACCTTGATCGCGAAGGCGCGTTACACGTGGATCTCGACGATGAAATCACTGGCGCGATGACTGTCGCGCACGCGGGTACCGCGCGGCGCTGACCGCCACGCGCTCCTGACTTCCCTGGACTGCTGCCATGACTGCTACACAGATCATTCAACTGTACGTGTTCATCCTGGCCGGCTTTGTCGGCTTTCTGGTGATCACCAAGGTGCCGCCGCTGCTGCACACGCCGCTGATGGCCGCCACGAACGCCATTAGTGGTATTTCACTGGTGGGCAGCATCGTGCTTGCCGGCGGTCAGTACGGTCAGGTGGCGACCATCCTTGGATTCATCGCGGTGGTGTGCGCGATGACCAACGTCGTGGGCGGTTTCATCATTACTGACCGCATGCTCAGCATGTTCAAGCTGGCCGACAAAAAGGCGGAGGCGCCGAAGGACACATCGGGCACGGGCGGGGCCGCGTGAGCCTGCTGCTGCTGATTGCGGGGCTGCCAACGGCGGCTGCCGCAGCGTATCTGCTGATCTCCAGCCCCACCGGCGCCTCGCTGGATGCCATGGGTGGTCGCGAGCTGCTGGTGCAGATGATCTATCTGGTGTCGTCGGTGCTGTTCATTCTTGGCTTGCGTTCACTTACCAAGCCGGATCAGGCGCGTCGTGGCATGCAGCTGGCTGCACTCGGCATGTTTTTCGCCATTGTCGGTACGCTCCTGCACTCGGAGATCCTGACCTACTCCTGGATTGTCGGCGGGCTGATCCTGGGCACCGTGCTCGGCTATCCGTTGGGCAAGTTCGTGCCAATGACCGCGATGCCGCAGCGCATCGCATTCTCGCACATGTTCGGTGCGCTCGCGGCGACGCTGGTTGGTGTGGGTGAGTACTACCACTCGATTCAAATTCCTGGCGCGCAGGGAATCGAGCGGTTCACCATGGCGGCGATCGGCTTCGAGGTGCTGTTCGGGTCACTGACGGTGACCGGCAGCTTCATGGCGTTTGGCAAGCTGCAGGAGTTCATCACCGGTCGCCCGATCACATTTAAAGGACAGAACCTGTTCAACCTCGCGCTGTTCGCATCGGCGGTGGGCTGTTTTGTGTGGCTCATTTTCAATCCGTTCGATGTGCGGGTGTTCTACGTCATGCTGGCGGTTGGTTTTGCAATTGGCATTCTGATGGTGTTGCCGATTGGCGGCGCCGACATGCCGGTGGTGGTCTCACTGCTCAACTCGTACGCCGGTCTGGCGGCATCGGCCACTGGTTTTGCGATTGACAACGATGTGCTGATCATTGCTGGTGCGCTTGACGGCGCGTCCGGCTTCATTCTGTCGATCATCATGTCGAAAGCGATGAACCGCTCGTTTGGCAACGTGCTCTTCGGTGCGTTTGGCAGCGTGGTGACGTCGGGTGGCAAGACTGCAGAAGGCCTCGTGGCCAAGAGCATCAGTGCGGAAGACGCGGCCGTGCAGCTCGCGTACGCTGGCCGCGTTGTGTTCGTACCGGGGTACGGCATGGCCGTGGCGCAGGCACAGCATCAAGTGCGTGAGCTGGCCGAGCTGATCGAGAAGAATGGTGGCGAGGTGAAGTACGCCATTCATCCGGTGGCCGGTCGCATGCCCGGGCACATGAATGTGCTGCTGGCCGAGGCCAATGTGCCGTACGATCGGTTGTACGATATGGACGAGATCAACGATCAGTTCGCCGAGACCGATGTGGCGGTGGTTATTGGTGCCAATGACGTCGTGAATCCCGCCGCGAAGAATGACAAGGCGTCGCCGATTTACGGTATGCCGATCCTGAATGTCAGCGACGCGCGCAGCATCATCGTGCTCAAGCGCGGTATGAACCCGGGCTTTGCGGGTATCGAAAATGAGTTGTTCTTCGACGAAAAGACGAACATGCTCTTTGGCGACGCGAAGTCATCGCTGTCGAAGTTGGTGGCCGAGGTAAAGTCGTTGTAGCGTGGTGGTGTCACGCTGCTGGCATCAATATCACTATGCGTAAAACACCGCCGCGTCCGTTACTTCGGGCGCGGCGTTGGCGTCTCTAGGCACACACGGACAACACTTCCGCGAAGAGTCTCGGCACTGGTTCAAGAGAACTTGAGCGATTTCTGAAAACATCTTTGCGCCCCCTCCTTTGCTCCGTGACCAACCCCTCCTGGAGATGCATCGCATGTTCCGTCGTTTCTCAGTTGTTGCCGGCGCGATGGCGCTGGCAGCCGTCACCGCGCCCTCTGTCAGTGCACAGCCGTTGTCCGGCCCATCGTGCAGCACCACGTCGGCTGCCTGTGTGCACACGCTCACGGCGACCGTTCCCACGCTGGTCAATCTGACGCTTGAAAATGCCACGACCGCAATCGGTGCCGTGGATGCGGCGAGTTTCGACGCGCCGCAGCGCGTTCAGGGGCCGCAGTTTGAAGCGCGTGCCAACGTCGCGTACACCGTGTTGATCGCCTCGCAGAACGGCACGTTCGGCCCCGAGACCAAGTCGGTTGGGGATGTGCGCTATGTCGCAGTACCCAATGCTACCGCGTGCTCAGCGGCAGCCGGTTTCACCGCGCTCAGCGCTACCGCAACGAGCATCTACAGCGGCGCTCGCGGCGCGTCACCTCGCCAGCGTCTTTGCTTTGATATCACGTGGAACTACGAGACCGATGGACCGGGCGCGTACAACCTGCCCATGAACCTGACGGTCACGGCGCCGTAAGTCGTCCGTCGCGATTGTCGGTGCCTCAGACAAAAGCGACGATGTGTTGGCAGACCGAATCAAATACAAGCTGGACACCAAAGGGGTTCGCGCCGGTCGCGAACCCTTTTGTGTGTCGACCCCCGGGCTGTGCAATGGCGGCGGGTCATGCGAATCGACCCCACACCGTGCGCACTCACGCCGCGCATCACCCCGACGGCCCTGGCCATCACAACCAACGCACCGGTGCACGCACCGTTACCACGCTGGCACACACGCGTCTTTCTGTAGACACGGCGCCACAGCTCGGTCTCAAGTCTCGGCAGCTGCAGCAAATACTTGAGTACCGATCTGCTACTGCGCACCGACAACCGCTGGAATCCCACCGCGCCACTCCCACCGCGCTACACTCTCTGCTCGCACTGATCATGCCCGCTCTACATCGCGCGCTTGTTGCGCTGTTCGGCCTTCTCGTTGTCACTGTGCTACCGGCTCGCGCGCACGCGCAGCTGACGGTTGACGCACTCGAGCTGCACATGGCGCTATCCGAGTCACCCGATGTGCGCACGGTGCGAGTGCGCAACGATGGAGCGGCCCGCGTGCAGGCGGCCGTCAAGATCGAGGATTGGGACCGTGATGAGCACGGTGCAAATCGTTTTCTTCCGATTGGATCACACGCACAGAGCTGTGCAGCAGCCCTCGAGGTTTTCCCCGCTTCGCTGGTGCTCGAGCCCGGCGAAGCGGCGAACCTGCGCATTTCGCTGTCGACTTCCGGCAGCGGAGAACGACTCGCACGCAACTGCTGGTCGGTGGTGTTCCTTGAGAATCGCGCGTCACAGATCACGGCCGGTCGCCAGATCAGCTACAACGTGCGCACCGGCATCAAGGTGTACGGTGCGTCAGCACAGGCACGCCGCGATGGTGCTATAGAAGACATGCAGCTCTCGGACTCGGCGGCGGCGCAGCTGTCGATCGCGTTTCGCAACCTGGGCGATGTGCAACTGCAGGTCAGAGGTGCCGTCGAAGTGCGCCGCGATGACAACTCTGTGGTGAAGCGAACCGACGTTGACCCGTTTCCGATCCTCCCGTCGCAGCGACGTGTGCTGCACAGCATGCTACCGGCGTTGCCCAAGGGTCGGTATATCCTGCTCGCACTGCTTGACTACGGTGGCAGTGAGATTGTAGCGGGACAGCTGGAGTACGAGGTCCGCTGAATGCGGTGTCGTGGAATATCTCTGATCTGTGTGAGCCTGGCAGTGCTCAGCGCATCACGGAGCGTTGCGGCGCAGAGTACGGATTTCGTGCTCTCCACTGCGCCGCTTGTGTTCCCTACGCCCACCGTCTCGCACTTCACTTCCTGGCCCGCGAGCGCCAGTGGTCCCGTCACCGACTCCATTGCACTGCCCTTTTCGGTGGATCGCGTGCAGCAGAGTACCATCCGCATCACGACCGTATTGATCCGTTGTGTGGGGGTGACTGGTGTGAAATCGTGCAGCGACATCGAATGGCGCGGCGGCCCGAGCGGACCATGGCGCCCGCTCTCGCTCATCGACGAAACGGTGGAGGAGCGCACCATGATACCGACGCAGCTGAACGACCAGTGGTCGGGTGTCCTGTGGCTTCGCGTGCGCATTGCGTGGGATGATCCTGCACCCAGTCTGAGCACGAGCAACATTGCACTATCACTTTCGGTGTATCGCCCGTGATGCGCCGTGTGGCATTGTGCAGTCGCACATTCGCGTTGCTGGTGGCGGCGCTCGTGCCAACGCACGCGCTCGTCGCGCAAGACGACAACGACATGGAGTACGGTCCGCGTTTGGCGAGCGAGCGCGAGTTTGATGCCGAGCCATCACTCATCGCGGCGCCGCGCAGTGCATCCTCCCGCCGCATGGCACCGCGCCGGGGATTTCCGGACTTTCCGGGCATGCCGCTCCGAGTCGCGCCAACGCTTCATGTACAACTGCGCGCCGGAGAACAGGTATCACTGGCACTGCCGATTCCAGGCGTGCTGCACCAGCGCGACTCCATCGGCTTCGAACTGCACCGCGCGATCACCGAGGCGCTCAGTGGGGCGGGTGCCGGGGTATTCATGTCGGCCGATGCGACGGTTCCAATAACCGTGCGTGCACATCGACGTCTCGCGGCCGGCTCCCACCGGGTGGGTGACATTCGGTTCTGGTCTGCGGATGGTCGCGGCGAACGCATCATCGTGCCGGTTCAGCTGACAATTCTCGAGAGCACGACCACAGCATTCGCAACCGGTGGACTTCGCACAACGAAGGACGACGTGAGCGCGCTGTCACCGTTGCGGGTCCGAGTCGCGGCTACCGCGTACGTGGCCGCTGCACCGCGCAGTGTGCAATTGGTGTCCGTCTCACTCCCGTCTGCGCTACTCGGCGAGGATTCGATCTTCGTGTCCGTTTTGCGCGAACCCGGCGCGAGCGTGACCGGTCCTCCGGACGGACTGCTGCGCGATGAACATGCGCGAGTCATGCTTTCGGTCTCCGTGCCGGCCAACGCGGCGGCTGGTCGTGTTCGCGTGGCCGAGGTGCGGTTCCGACGTCTGCGCGACAGCATAACGCATATCGTGCCGGTTGAGGTCATCGTGGAGGCGGTACGAGCGGTCAGTATCGTCACCGCGGCGCCTCTGACGCATGCCGTGCAGGGGCGCAGCACCACCGTGCGCGTCGTAATCACCAATGCCGGCAACGTGCAGGACACCGTCTCGCTCGGACTCGCGGTCCCTGAACGCTGGCGCGGAAAGGTGCGGGATCGTGCGCCCATTGTCCTTGCACCGGGTGCCGCAGTCGCACGCGATATCGAACTCACACCGCCGTCCGATCAGGCTCCCGGGGCCTCGGCCGTGGCGCTTCGCGCCGTACGCCTGCATGAAATGGCCGATGCGCCAGACTCAGAACAGCGCCTGCTGCGTGTACCGGTTGAAGTGCTGCCGAGAACCGGCGCGTCGCCGTGGGGACCCGTGCTGGGCGTGAGCTACACCGCGGTCCAGCAGCCGGGACAACCATCGGCAGGAAGTTGGGCGTTGTCACTCAATGGCCCGCTGGCAGCCGGCGTCAGCATCAGTGCGTCGTGGACACAGCGTGCCGTGTTCGGTGCACCTGGTCTCTCGCGCGTTGGCGGCGGACAACTGTTTCCATCCGTCGCACTGTTGCACCCGCGATGGCGCGTAGACATGGGCAATGCTGCCGCTGACCTGGGTGAACTCGCAGGGCTGGTACGCAACGGACGCGGTGTGTCCGGAAGCTACGGCGACAGCACCTGGCAGTTCTCAGCACTGGCCGCGCGGCCGCTGACGTTCGAGTCGGCGTCGGCGAACGGAGCCTTCGCGGCGCCACGATTTGACGGGCTGCTTGCCGGCGCGCG
>JBGTOG010000379.1:0-1701 GCA_041742675.1 Gemmatimonadaceae bacterium
CGGCACGCGACGCCAGCCACACCCCCGCACCGCGGCGCAACGCCGCGCCATGACCGGGCAGCACCAGCGTCGGTGCCAATCGCGCGAGACGCTCCAGATCGTACGCCAACTGGGAACGATCGTGTGCAAGCCACGCGGAAACGTGCGAGAGCCACCCGCGCATCACCGAATCACCGGCGATGAGCACACCTCGCTCCGGATGCCACAGCGACACGTGTCCAGGACGATGCCCTGGCGTATCAAGCACCGTCATGCCGCTGAGCACATCGCGCAGCACCATGCCGTCGGTCACACTATGCACGTGCGAGGCAATCGCGCGTACGCGTGACGACAGATGATTGACCGTTACCGGAGACGCGATCAGCTCTGCCCCTGACGCGCGCAGCACCGCCTCGAGTCCGCCCGTGTGGTCCGGATGATCATGTGTGAGCACCACACGCTTGATCGCTGCTGGCGCGACACCGCCGCGCGCCATTTGTCGCAGCAGGTGCGCCGTGCGTCCCCACGGGCCCGTATCAACGAGCGTGAAGCCATCGGGATCCCGCAACACATACACGCGCCCAACGAGCATTGCGGGTACCGTGCAGATGTCTGGCGCCAGTGGCAGCATAATCGGTGGTTGAGTGCGCGGCGAACACGGATGATTCGCCACCGGGGAAGCTCGTGCGTTTCGCGCGCCACAGACAGGGTACGATGACCCGTTCGCTGATCAGGCCCAGCGTCGCTTGAGATCCACCTTTTCCACGCTCGCTTCCCCGCGTCCATTCACATACACCGACGCGCGCAGCCACTCCTGCTCTTCGGCGAGTGCGGATTCTGCAATCTCCTTGCACCAGGTCTTGGCGGGCACCCCATCGTTCCCGCTCCACCGATATCCGCGTGCGCGGAGCGCATCCTTGGAATCGAACGGACTACCCACTGCGCATACGCGCACGCGCGCCGTGCGACACGACTCAAGCAGTTTGGCCATAGGCAGCACCTGCTCGGCGGTTGGTGTCGCCAGCAGCGCCAGCGTGGCGCGACAATCGTCCACCGCACGATGTCCGTCAAAAAACGCACCCAGATGTTTGTAGACCAGAAACTCGAGCGAGTGCGAACCGATGCCGAGGGCGCGCCAGTCGATGTCGCGTTGTGTGCAGCCCCAGTGCACATCACGAAAGACGGGGAAGCGACGTTCAATGAACGGCCGATCAAAGCCGGCGTTGTGCGCGAGTACGATCCCTGCACCGTCAAGCAGCGCGTGCACACGAGCGTCATCGATGCGCTGTCCGCGAACCATCTCGTCGGTGATACCAGTGAGTGCCACGACGTCTTCCGGAATCGGACGGCCCGGATCTTCGAGCAAGGATTCCGCGGCCAGCACGTCGATCGGTTGTCCGGTCAGCGCGTCGTAGCTGAAGCGCACGATGCCCAGTTCAATGATCGCGTCCGTGGCGCGATCAACGCCGGTGGTCTCAACATCCACCACCAGGGCATGACGCAACTGATGCGCGGCCTGCGGCGATGCAAACTGCGTCGCCGGCACCAGCCGTCGCAGCACGCGGTAATCATCGTGGGCAGCAAGTTGGGTCGCGAGCGCATCGAAGTCGGTCATGTCAGCAAGATACCAAACGGATCGTCGTCTGCCGACAACACAATGCGTGGTACACCCAGTAGCGTCGCCTCACCGTCACGCAGCCTGCGTTCCCATTGACTGGTCGA
>JBGTOG010000385.1:0-16336 GCA_041742675.1 Gemmatimonadaceae bacterium
TCGTGCGCAATCGGCGTCGGCCCCGCGTCGAACGTGGCGTACACAATCGCATCGAGCTGGTGATCGGCCATGAGCTTGAGCACCGCCACGCGCTGCGCATCGCGTTGCAGCATGAGCGTGGCAAAGTCATCATCATCCGGCGTCTTGCCCACATAGCTCATCAGGCCGCGCGCGCGCCACGGATTCACCTCACCTGCCAGCAGAATCTCCTTCAGCGTCTTTACCGGCGCATTGGGATGCTGTGCGAGATATTCGTCAGTGGCGCGTTCGGTTTCGAAGTCATTGCTGATGCGACGACCGGGTGTCGTGGGAATCACGATGGAATCCACGATCACCGCACCCTGCGCCCGCAGGTCGGCGATTGCTCGCTCCACCACTGGCAACGCCTTGGCAAACTCGCGGGCGCGATACTGACGTGCTGAATCACGTTGCGCGGCTGAATCAGCGGAGATCGTGTCAGGAAAATCGCGTTGTTCAGTGGACGTATCGCGTCGTGCACGCAGCACGCCAATTCGCACACCTCGCAGCGCGTTCGCCGTGAGCGAATCAGTGTATGATGCGGGAATCCGTCCCACACTGACCGCCGTGATGGGATCATTGGGGTCGTAGCCCGCCAGCACGTCGAGCAATCGCGCCGCATCGGTCACGGTGCGCGTGATGGGACCGAGCACATCCTGCGTGGGGTTGGCCGGCATCATGCCGAAGCGGCTGACGAGTTGTAGCGTGGGCCTGAGTCCAACCAGGTTGCTCGCCGCTGCGGGACCGCGAATGGAGCCGCCGGTGTCTTCACCGATGCTCACCAGTCCCATATTGGACGCGACCGCGGTGGCCGAACCACCCGATGAACCGCTGGGATTGCGTGTGGGGTCGTACGCGTTGCGCACAATACCAAACGCCGAACCCACATAGCGCGAGGCGAACTCGCCCATGGTGGTCTTGGCGAGAATGATTGCGCCGGCGGCCGTGAGTCTCGTGACGATCGTCGCGTCGCGCTGCGAAATGAAATCCTTGAACAGAATGGAGCCGTACGTGGTGGGCATGCCACGCGTCTCCACCTGGTCCTTGAGCAGCACGGGTACGCAGTGCATCGGTCCGCGTTCGCCACCGCGCTGTTGCACGCCGTCAAGCGAATCGGCGATGGCGAGCGCGCGTGCGTTCACATGCTGGATGGCGTTAAGCATTGGTCCGCGCTTGTTGTATGCGTCGATGCGACCCAAATACTGCTGCACAAGACTCCGGCATGTCAGTCGATTGCTGGCGAGCGCTTCGTGCACGCTGGCCACCGTGGCTTCCATGATGTCGAACGGCTGGGCGCGGAGCGATGTGGGCGCAAGCGGTGCGGCGAAGAACGCGCACGCAACAAACGCGACGAGGGGACGTGCCGAGGGATTGGTCATTCGGCGAAGGTAGCGCGGGTGGCAGTCCGGCGCCAACAGCGCCTACCCGATTGGCGTGAGCCTCGGCGACATGTTCCACGACGCCAGCACGTCGACAGGAACGTGCGCGGCCGTAGCGCGTGCGTGCGCCCATACCAATGCCTCGCGCGCTGCGTCCGTGCACAACCGATGCGGCTTGGGCGTGATGCCGACGCGACCAAGATCCAGTCGATCGGCATCCCAGCAGGCGAGCAGCGTGGGGTCTCCCGTGGTGTGCCCGTCCGTGTGCAACTCGCAGGCCGTATACAGCAGTTCGAAGCGTGCGTCGTCGAGATGCACGAGCGTGCCCCGCAGCGAGCGCGCAAAGTCTCCGCCGCGCTGGCCGTGTCCGTGATCACGGTGCTCGTTGACTCGACGTGAGTCGTGGAAGAGCGCGAACAGCGTGACCACCTCGACGTCAGCACCGTTCGATTCGGCCACGCGCCGTCCATTCTCGAGCACGCGCGCCCAATGCACCACGCCATGGTAGCCGTCAGGACGCAGTGCGTAGCCGCGAAGGATCTCGTGGAGTATCAGCGAATGGCTGTGCATCAGAAATCGTCTCAGCGGCGCAGCGCGGCGGTTTGTCTCATAAAAACTCCCGAAATTCTCCGCGGCATCGGATTCGCTGCATAGTCACAATTTGCATAGGTCAATCCGAATCTGGCTATAAGTATGGTCAAGAAACATGCCTTGCCAAGCAGCAGCGCGAACATCAGCGCGGCCCGCGGCGTTCCCCGGCATGTCCAGCTCCACCACTACGCCGCTGCTCATCGCCGCGATTGTGAACGGCCTGATTCTCGCGCTTGTCCTCGCACGCGCCTCGCGCCAGACGCGCGCGCTCGGCTGGCTCGCCGCACTCGTCGCGATCCTCGCGCTGCGCATCGTGCCGTATCCCCTCGGCTTCTCCGGGGCGTACGCGCGGTGGCAGTGGCTGACGTTTCTCCCGGTGGACGCGACACTGGCACTCGGTCCGCTGCTTTGGACGTACATCATGGTGCTCGCCCGGGGCGCGCCACCCGCAAACGTTCGGCTGCATCTCGCACCGGCCGCGCTGCAGCTCGCGTATCAGGCGATCGCGTTTCTGCTGCCGCTGCCCGCGAAGCAGTACTGGTACGAGACGGTGCACCTCCCGATGATTGAGCCTGGTGGTCTCGTACTGGTGCTGGCGTCGCTGGTGATTTATACGGTCATTGCGTGGCGTGTGTTCATGTCGTGGCAGCGATGGATGGACGTCAATCTCAGCAACCGCGAAGCGTGCCGCTGCGGTCTGGTCCGCGTTGTGGTGCTGGGGCTGAGCGGTGTTGCGGTCGTCGCGCTGGTCGCTGCGGTTCGGCACATGACAGTTGCTCCGCTGAACTACGCTGGTCGCGCGCCCACGATGCTCGCACTCGGTGTGCTTGTCTACGGACTCGGCATCTCAGGTGTAAGTCAGACCGGCCGCACGTTCCCCATCATCACGCCGGATCCGGGGCCCCTGCCGCTCGATGACGAGCCAACGCGACGACGTGGACGGCCTCCGTTTGTTCCCGAGCCAACTCAACGACGTGGACGGCCTCCGCTTGACTACGCGGAGCTCGGACTTGAGTGGACAGCGCGCGTGCAGCGCGAGGGCTGGTACAGGGATCCACAGTTGACGCTGGCATCGCTGGCGCAGCACCTCAACGTCTCGCCACGAACGGCATCTCGCGTATTGCGCGACGGCGTGGGCGTGACCTTCCACAGCTTTGTGAACCGCATGCGCGTTGAGGAGGTCGCGCGGCGGCTCGCCGATCCCGCGGAACAGCGCGGTGCTCTCGTGCTCGCGCTGGAGGCCGGGTTTTCATCGAAGGCAAGCTTCACTCGAGCCTTTCGAGATGTCACGGGGACGACGGCCTCTGCAATGCGCAGCGATGCAAAGCAGCATTGACGAGCAACGAGGCAGACTCACGGCTCACGAACCGCCAACAACCACCGATTTGCGAACTTGGCGCTACACGAGGCGCGTCCAGAAACGCTGCGGAGCAAGAATTCCTGAGTGCACGGCCACGGCCTACCTGCTCTGATCCGTACGCTCCTTATAGACTATCTCATCGCATGCGCACCACATTCGGCCTACTCGCACTCGCATACACCCTCGCGCCTCCGCTTGGTGCCCAACCGTCGCCTGCGGCACGACTGGCAGCGCTCGAC
This sequence comes from Gemmatimonadaceae bacterium, assembly GCA_041742675.1. GTDB lineage: Bacteria > Gemmatimonadota > Gemmatimonadetes > Gemmatimonadales > Gemmatimonadaceae > JAABRT01. The sequence continues at coordinate 3,588 of JBGTOG010000385.1, forward strand.
GATTCCGTTCGGGCCCTTGTCGGTACTGCGGCGCCCGGTGTTGCGATCGGCATCGTACGCGATGGTGAACGCCTGCATACCGCGTATGTCGGCGAGGCGGACCTCTCGCACCACGTACCGATCGGGCCCACGTCGCGCTTCAACATCGCCTCGAACGCGAAACAGTTCACCGCGGCGGTGATCCTCTCGTTGGTGCAGGATGGCCGAATCGAACTGGACGCTGACGTGAGGGACCTGCTGCCCGACGCATTGCCACGCATTGACGAGGCGATCACGGTGCGCCATCTCATCACGCACACCAGTGGGCTCCGCGACGTCTACGATCTCTGGTCGCTGGCCGGCACGACGTGGTGGCGATCGTTCCTTGGAAACGGTGATGCACTCTCGTTGCTCAAAGAACAGCGCGGGCTGAACTTCGCGCCGGGCAGCGATTACCTCTACAGCAACTCGAACTACATCCTGCTCACCGGGATTGCGCGCGCGGTCACGGATTCAAGCTTCGCGCAGTTGAGCGCACAGCGCTTCAATGCATGGGGTATGTCGTCAACCGGATTCTTCACAAACGAAACACAGGTGATTCCCGATCGCACGCGCCCGTATGGCAGCTCGGACGACGGATGGCAGGAGTATCCGAGCATCGCTTCCGTGCACGGCGATGGCGGACTGTACACAACACTGCCTGATCAACTCACGTGGGAAGCGCGCCTGCAACGCGCACAAACAGAGAGCGCAGCGACATCACTTGAACGCGTGAGTCAGACTCCGGTGAGCGGAGCATCAACGCGTCGATACGGATATGGACTCGAGTTCGATATCTACCGCGGACTTCCGTATCGTTTCCACGACGGCAGCACCGGTGCGTACAACGCCACCTTCCTGCGGTTTCCCGACCAGCGGACGTCCATTGTCGTGATGTCGAACAACGGATACCTCGGTGTGCGTGCGCTCGCACTGCAGTATGCCGACGCAGTGCTCGACGGCGTCGTTCCGGAAAGCACGCCGTACCCTGGGCTCCCTCGTGTCATTTCTGACCCGGTAAATCCATCACTCTGGCTCGGCGACTACCGCGCCAGTTCCAACACGCTGATTACGCTTGCGCAAACCGATCGTGGCTTCGTGCGTCGTATCGCAGGCGGGGATGTGGCGCTGCTGCCGGACACTGGCAACGTGTATCGCTACGCAACCAACCCCGATCTCAAGATGGCGCTCGACCGTGACTCCGCCGGCGCACCGCAGTTCACCATCTACCTGCCCACGCAGGCACCAATCGTTGGGCGTCGTCTTCCGCCACCTCCGGCTGCGCTTCCTGCCGCGGCCTGGATCGGTCGATTTGTGAATGCGGAAACCGGTGCCGTTATTGTCATCTCTGCTGTAGACGGCGAGCGAGTGGTCGCGTCGATTGGCGGCTGGTCCGGCGCGGGAACGCGTGTGCGACCTGATCTCGTTGTGGCAGGTGGCTATGAACTGGAGCCGCGCGTTGGTCCCTCGGGCGAGATTGATGCGGTGCTGCTCAACGGCGGACGGATCAAACGCGTGGTGTTTGAACGGCAACCGTGACGCGGCGGGAACGTGGGCGACAGGAGCGGCTCGCCTACCACACCCGAACCACATCAAACGCGTCGAACAGCTCCTCATTCGACACCAATGCCATTTTCTCTTCACGCGCCTGCGCGATCAGCATACGGTCGAATGGATCACGATGCACGCCAGAGAGTGCACCTGCGACCTGCGCATGCTCCAATGAGATCGGCAATGCAGTAAATCCCTGGCGATAAATCTCACGCGCGAAATCCACGGCCAGTGGCCCGGCTGTGGCGAGCTTGCCGAGTCGATGTTTGGTCGTCACTTCCCAGGCCGACGCCGCGCTGACGTGGATGTCATTGCTGGTATCGGCGATCACGTCGCGCGCTGACGCCGGAAGACGAGGGTCGCCGGCGAGCCACCAAAGCAGCGCGTGCGTATCCAGGAGAAGCCGCACGCTGCTACCGCTCCCAGTCGTCGAGTTCGGTTTCCGGAAGCGCTTCGAAGAACGCCTCAGTCACGACGACCTTGCCCGCCAGCGCGCCGAACTGACGAGTCGGCACCGGTTCGCCAGCAGGCACGAGCCGCACAACCGGTTCCTTGTTGCGCAGAATGATCACCTCCTCGCCAGCCTCGACGGCGGCGATGAGCTGGGATAGCGTGGTTTTGGCTTTGTGCACGGTGACGGTTTTCACAGGCAGCACGCGACACGCTCGAGTTCTCGTCATTTCATGCAAGCGAATCATAGTTAGCTAACCCATTAGTCAATGTCAACAGGTCGCCTCGCTGCACACCCTCGCGCTACAACCGTATCGGCTGCCGCCTGCGACACGTTGCGCGGTCCCTCGCCGACAGCTTGCCCGCTCGGCGCAGCACCAGTGATGCATCGAGCGTGAAGAGCTTCCACCGCACGACGGACGGCGCCGGCAGGCCGGTGCGCGAGAGATCGCGAATGGCGACATCCCCGGGCCAGGCGTGGTGCGCAGCGGTTGTGATCATAGCGAGCACCAGATGACCGGCGCTCCCATTGAATGCCTTCGTGGAGCACACCAGCGCCGGCCGTCGTTTTGTCGCGTCCCGGTCGGAGAACGGAAACGGCACGACCACGACCTCTCCGGGGCTAAAGGTCTGCATACGCCGTGTGGTCGTGTTGGGAATCCCATTCCGGCGCCAAGGTCGCTTCGAGCTCGTGCAACTCGGCGTTGACCGGCAGGGCGCGTTGTACGCGCACGGCATCGCCCTCAATGATGAACTCGATACGGTCTCCTGCCCCGAGCGCGAGAGCATCACGCACGGCACGAGGAATGGTGGCCTGATACTTGGATGTCAGCGTGGACACGGGCATGGCACTCCTCCGCAATACGTAAGAGTAATACGTATTACGGTAATGCTGTTTAGGGGCGTCCAGCAAGCCGGACGCAACCAGCATACTGATGCACCTCGCGATGGTCTTCATCATTTTGCTGCGCGGCGTGTGGTTTTGCCGCGCCGCGTGGGGGTGCGGCGCAGGAGACACATCGTACCGATTCTGCCTCAACCCTTGAGCCCGATCGCCCGCGCGCGCAACATGGCGTGATCAACCGAACCCGCCCCGCTTCCCCAGCACCCACGCGCATGCCCCGTCGCCTGCTCTCCCTTCTCGCCATCGTCGCATTGCTCGGCACCTCCGTCGCGCTGCGCCGCCTCGAAGACCGTGTGCTCACTTCGCAGTTACAGCCGCCGCGCTGGTACAAGGGCAACACGCACGTCCACACGTTCAACAGCGACGGTGACTCGCATCCTGATGATGTGGTGAAATGGTATCGCTCGCATGGCTACCAGTTTCTGGTGATCACCGATCACAACGTGATCACAAGCGTAGAAGGACTGAACGCACTGCACGGTCTCGATGCGCGTTTTCTTGTGATCCGCGGAGAGGAAGTAACCGACCGATTCGGATCCAGGCCGCTGCACATCAACGCGCTCGATCCGTCGCGTCTGATCACGCCGCAGGGGGGAGCGAGTGCGCTCGACGTCGTGCAACGCAACGTGCACGCGATCCGCGCCGCCGACGGCATTCCGCACGTCAACCATCCGAGCTTTGGCTGGGCACTGTCGGCCGAGGAACTCGCGCAGGTGCGCGATCTCAAGCTGTTCGAGATCTTCAACGGGCATCCGCAGGTGAACAACGACGGCGGTGGCGGTGTGCCGTCGCTTGAAGCGATGTGGGATCAGATTCTTTCCCGCGGCGTGCTGCTGTACGGACTCGCCGTTGACGACGCACATCACTTCAAACGGCACGATGATCGTACGGCGTCGCGACCCGGCAAGGGGTGGGTGTACGTGCGCGCGGATACGCTCGCCGCGCGCGCGATTCTTGAAGCGATGGAGCGTGGTGAGTTTTACTCGTCTACCGGTGTTGAGCTCAACGACTACGTCGTGACAGACAGCAGTATGACGCTGACGGTGCGTGAGACCGCATGGAGCAAGTACCGCATTCAGTTCATCGGACGGGACGGCACGCTGCTGGCAGAATCGCTCGAGAGTCCGGCCACGTATCGCTTCCGCGGGACTGAGGGATATGTGAGAGCACGAGTGCTCGAGTCAAATGGCGAGCGCGCCTGGACGCAGCCGGTCATGCTGAACGCGCTGTCTCGCTGAAAGTCCGCATGAAGGGATCCGCACCTCCCTGTCGCTTTTACGGGTGAAGACGCTCCGCTTACCCTTCATCAGTGAGGCTTCCCATGCCGACCACACCAGCCCTTCGCGCTGCGCGTCCCCTTGCTATGCTGAGCGCTGCCGCGATCGCCGCCGCGTGCAGCGTCGATTCCGCCACCGCGCCCGTCGACGCGGTCGTCCCGCCTCCCGTGGCGCCGGTGCTTAGCTTCCGCGGCCCCTACGAAATGCAGAACTGGCTCGCGGCACCGATCAATGATGGCGTCACCGCCGTCGCGCCGATTGCCGGGCCAAGCGATACGGCCACGTTCACCTACAATGTACGCCTCAACTTCGGTGGCGTCTCGCATCGCACGACCACCTTCAGCATCAACTCGGCGACCACCGGCGCAGTGACATTCGACTACGAGTACGCCGCGTTCCATGCGTACTACCGCGCGCGAGCGGATCTCGAGTTCTATTCCGTGGTTGGCACGGACACGATCCGCATCCGTCGCATGACAAGCGATACCGTCTGGGCGGGATTCTCGCAGCGCGGCACGGTCACACTGCCGATTGAGGCAGGCAAGCGCCTCGGCGTTCGTGTTGGCGGCAGCAACTTTGACGCGGACAGCCGGCTTGTCGGCACGGTGAAACTATTCAATGCGCGGTGGCCGTGAGCGTGCGCGTCCTCGACGTTGATGTCGCAGGTCGGCATCAACGTCGAGGATGTCGCGACTACTCCAACCCCGGCGCAAACCGGAGCGAGTGCGCCATCAGCCTGCCGGCCATGCGTTCGGCCAGCGGAGACGCGCGATTCGACATGATGATCACGTTGACGCCGCGCCCGGGAAGTCGCCGTACCTCGGCGTAGTAGCCGCCGTCACTTCCGTTGTGCATCAACACGCGTGTGCTGTCTTCAAGCGACCAGATGTGCCAGCCGTATCCATAGTGGTCACTGCACGCGCCGCTGTCATCCACGCCCATGCAGGCATACGACGTTTCCTGCGCCGCACGCAGTGACGGGGACAGCAACAAGTCTCCGTCAAGCGCCACGATCAGACGATAGAGATCCCACGCAGTCGCGTGGAGTGCACCGTTGCCGACGAGGTTCCACGACGGTCCCGAATCGCCCCAGACCCTCACTGGGTTAATGCCGGTGTCCTCGTCACCTTTGTAGCGGTGCGCGATGCTGTCGTACAACGATGGTGAGAGGTAGCCCGTCGTTCGCATCCCTGCAGGCACCAGGACATGACGTCGCAGCGCCGCTTCGTAAGGCTCGCCGCTCGCCCGCTCAACGATGGCCGCGAGCAGCGAATAGCCCATGTTGGAATAGTGGTAGCGCGCTCCGGGCGCTGACTCCAGAGGCACGGCAAGCGCCCTGCGTTCCAACGTCGCACGGTCGATCAACGACGTGTCGCGCCCCGAATACTCAGGCAGCCCCGCCGTGTGCGTGAGGAGCTGATGCACGGTGATGTCGCGGGTGTCAGCAGGCGCCGCGGGAAAAAAACGATGCAGCGAATCGCTGCGCTTGATCCGCCCCTGCGCTTCAAGCGCCAGCACAAGCGTGGCGGTGAGTGGTTTGGTCAGCGAGCCGATATCGAACACCGTGGTCGGCGCATTGCGTCGGACGCGCGCCGAGTCCGCCCACCCATAGCCGCGCACGAGCACCACCGTGTCGCTGATCGCAACGAGCACGACGCCACGAAACCCCGAGTCCGCCGCGGCGCGGGCGATGGAGTCCAAACGCGCACCGGCTCCGCCAGACACGACGACATCCTCTCTCGCCAATCTGCCGGCTTTCACGTCGGGAGTGGCACGCTCGCAGGCAGCAGCGGCGAACGGAACAATGACGGCAAGAAGGCCGATGCGTGTTCTCTTCATCGGTATCGACTCCCAGTTCAGCATTTCGGCTAGCTCCCACCACCAAGCAGCTCGCCAATAGGCGCCAGCAACTCCTCATCATTCCACGGCTTCTGAACAAACACTTTCGCACCCGCCTCCAGCGCGCGGTCCTTATTGGCGTGCAGGTCACGCGCGGAGACCACGATAACGGGGCGGGCTTGGCTGATCGCGCCTGCGCCGTCCGCGGCGAAGCAACTGTCATACTGGTGAGCCTTGAGCAGTACACTGTAGCCCAGACGTACATCGGAATCGTCTTCGACGAGAAGAACTTTTTTCTTGCTCATAATCAATGACGTTCGGGAGGTTGACGTAGGGTCAGGGCGTGGTCACGTGCTCGTCGCCAGCTTCATCAGCTGATCTCCGCTGGGAACGCGTGCGCCGCCCGTCGTAGAACATCATGTAGATCCAGAAGACGGACAGCGCGCTCGCCAACGTGAGGAATACGACCCCGCGCATGTTTGGTACATAGGGCGACACCGAGCCCGCCGTCGCCAGCATCGGGAGGCCCACAATGCCCCAGAGCAACGCCGTACCTTTGCAGATTGCTCGCAACAGGAAAGGTCGACCTCGATTGCTCAACACCGTCAGCAGTCCCGCCCCAACAACCGCCAGGATCACTCCGGGTGGCCATGCCGTCACATCATTCGTCGTGCCGACCTTGAACCAGAGCACGAGGGCGCCGAAAGCGACGCCAACGGCGAAGTACTCCGCGAGCGGAGTCTTGTCGTCGGGGTCCGACAGCCAGTCGCGCAGTGGATTCATCGGGGGCATCGGGGGCGTTGATCCGGAAAGTACGGATCAATGCGGTTACAGCACCATTGTCTCATATCGGAAGGCTCCGGGTGAATGCCCGTAGGACCCTAGCTTCGCAATGGGCGTTTGGGGGGAAGGCGAGGCACGTTTCTACGAGATTGTCCCCCCCCCAGTGCGATGATCGTTCCACCCGATTGCGTCGACGCGACTCTGTCCGGAGGGATCAGCGCGAAGAGGGCAAGCCCCATTGCGAGCGACAGCGCGTTGACCGCGAGGTAAAGAGCCGGTGCACCTGCGGCATTCATGTACATCAGGCCCAGGGCGGTCGCGATCACAGCGCATGCGACGCCGAATATTCGTGGATTCACGTGCGCACCCTCTACTTCAACCGGTGCGCTTCCAGCCCGATCTCGATCATCAACTCGGGTAGCGCGAGCCCTTTGACCTCGAGCCAGCTGCCCGTCGGGAACTGCTTCGTGTAGATCGAGCTACGATACGCCGAGACCTCAAGAAATTTTGCCATGTCCGTCGTGAAGACGTTCTCCACGATCACATCGGCGAACGTACAGCCATAGTGCTCCAGCACCTTCGCGAGATCGGAGTAGACGTTCTTCATCTGCTGCTCCATATCACCGATGGCCGTCGGGTTGCCCTCATCATCCATGCTCACCGCGCCCGAGATCCTGATGTCATCACCGATGCGTACGGCGTGCGTGTAACCGAAGGCCTTTTCAACCTCCGGACGCAGATGGAAATACTCCGGTGCGTCAGCCATTGCCATTGCTCTCCTCAGGTGGGGGCGTTTTGTCGCTCGCTTCTGCAGCCGGCGATTGGTCGTTGAGTTGTCGCTGATACTCGTCGTTATCAAAGTGACCATCGGACATCATGATCAGCCCATCGGCACCGAATGTCCATCGCTCATTACCGGTGATGTTGACCGCGTTGCCGGTACCACCCGGTCCCGTATTGGTCCCCGTCCATGTCCAATGGAACACGGTTGCTCCCGACTGCTCGCGCAGTGAGTCAAGCCGCACCATCATATCGGGGAAGGCGGTCATGTACGAGCGCGCCGTTTCAACGATGGCGGCGCGTCCAACAGACGCCGAGCCGTTCACGATGAGCGTCCCCGCCTCATCGTAGAACGCACCGAACGCGACAGGATCCTTTCCGCTCCACGCAGCGGCATAGCGAGTGGCAAAGCTTGTTCGATCTTCCGGCGGCTCGCGCGTGTCCTCCGCGCTGCAACCGATGACGGTCGCGAGCAGGACGATCACTACACGTCCAGGGAACTGAGTGCCTGTGGCGCACGATCCGTGCATCGGTCTCCTCTTGCCGCTGAATTGGTGACGTCGACTGCGCGTGGAGTATCGCGCGCGTGCTGGCGGCAAGCAAGCGGCGCGGGTGGGCGTCGGACTGGTGGCGTGTCGGCGCTGCAGGAGAGCTACCGTAGTCGCATAAGCGGTGTAAGATTATTCATATGAAGACTACGCTCATGATCCCCGACAACCTCGTGCGCACCATCAAGCGGCGCGCCGCCGAGCGCGGCACGACGCTGTCGCAGATCGTCGCGGAGGCGCTCGCTCGAGGGCTGGAGGCCACGCCGACTCTCGATCTGGAGCCGTTGCCGACGCATCGAATGGGCAAGCCGCGTGCGGATGTCGCCGATCGCGACGCGCTCTACGATGCCATGGACGGCGCCTGAGTCGTGTTCGTCGTCGACACCAACCTGCTGCTCTATGCCGTCAATCCCGACGCCGACGAGCACACACAGGCGTACGCGCTCATCGAGTCGTGGCGTCGCGCCGACCGGCGGTGCTATGTCACCTGGAACATCGTCTACGAGTTCCTTCGCGTCAGTACCCACCACAAAGTGTTCACGCGACCGCTGACGCTCCGGCACGCGACTGCATGGGTAGCGTCACTCATGCGCAGTCCGAACGTCAGCGTCCTGACTCCGACTGATCGCCATGCCGATGTGCTGGCGGAGCTCACGGCGGGACACCCACGGCTCCGCGGCAATGTGGTGCATGACCTGCACACCGTGGTGTTGATGCGCGAGCATGGGATTTCCGAGATACGGACTGCCGATACGGATTTCCATCAGTTTCGATTTCTCACGGTGGTCAATCCACTCGGTGGCGAGACGGCCTGACGAGGTCTTACCGGATCAATCGTGGAACTACGCGTGAGCGGAAGCGCGTCGCTGTATCCGCTGAAGCGGCAGTAGCCTTACGTCAAATCCTCATCCGGTTGGGGATCTGGCGCCATGTCGAAGTCATCATCGTCCTCAAACTCCGGCGATTCCTCCGCCAGGTCTTCGTCGGGCATGGTGCCGGGTTCGTTGGCGTCGGGATCATTCGGCATCTTCCTCGCTGTTTGCAGTGAATTCCAGCTGAGAAGCGGCGCAGCAGGTGGGGCATTGAACGCGGGGCTTGTAGCGAGCGCAGACATTGATGCTCCGACGGTGATCGTGGCACGGCTGAGCTTGCGCAGGATCGCAAGTCAGTCGATCCGAACACTGATCGAGTGGTCTCGCATCGCCTACTATCCGTTGGAGCGATCTTTGCGACAAGCCGATCTTCCACGATCGGCGTCCTGCAGAGGTCTTGTCTTACCGCTGCCGAAGAAGCCGCGGCCAGTTGATCACCACATCATCGGGGCGCGACACGTTTTCCGGATCGACCACGTTCATCAGGAAACGCTGACCGCCCGACGCGACGTCGAACGCGCGATACGCCCGCGGATCAATACCAAACAGCCGCGTGGGTTTGCCGACTTCGGGCCGGTCGGCGGCGCCTGATGCGATCGGCACGGCCATGATCGTGCCATCGGGCTGATAGTAGAAGAGCTCCCCGCCGTCGTCGCGCCACACCGGATGCCTGCCGCCGTCCATGGAGATGCGGATCTGCCCCGTGCCTTTCGGAAACCCGCGCACGTACACTTCCCCGCGCCCCGACGCATTCGACACGTAGGCAAGCCAGCGGCCGTTCGGAGACACCGCAGGCGTGGACTCCTGAAATGGGGTAGCGAGCACGGGCTGACGCGCACCCGTTGACACATCGACCACCCAGATGTCCGAGCCATACTCGTTGTTGCGCTTGTCGTACACCACCTGCCGACCATCGGGCGTCCAGCCGCCGAGGGTGTGCTCTGTGCCGTCGAACGGCACCAGCACGCGTGGCTCGCCGCCGTCGACATCGGCGATGTACAGGTTCGGCGGACCGTTCCAATCGGCCCCGAACACCACGCGCGTGCCATCGGGTGACAGGCGCGGAAACATCTCGGCGCGCGGTGCGGAGGTCAGCCGCACTGCCACATTGCGATCGACGTCGGAGATCCAGATGTCGGATGAGCCGAGCCGTTGGTCGGTGATCGTCACCGCCAGCCGCCGGTTGTTCGCCGCGAGGCTGAGCGCTCCATAGCGGGCGGGCTCGAGCACCGTACCCGTCTGTTGGCCATTGCGCTCCACCCATCGCAGCTGCGAGTGCGGCGCTCGACGACGCGAGATCAGGAGACCGGTTTGCGACGCGGAAAACGCCGCGCGCCCGACGGGCCAAAAGAAATCGATGTCATCGAGCACGCGCATGGCCTCCCCTGACATCGCGCGTGTGGCGACATCGAACGGCTGCGCGAGCAACGTGCCCTGGCGCACGTACAGAATGAATCCGAAGGCGTACACACCGCGCGAGTCTGACGGTACGAGCGCCTGGGTTTCCTCGCTGTCGATCGAACCCACCATCAGCGTCGCCACGCCGTTCACGGATTCCGTGAACAGAAAGTGATTGCCATCGGGCAGAAACGACGGATACGACTTCTCAGGCGTGCGTACACGCTCGCGACTCAACACCTTCATCTGCTTCAGCGACGTCGCCCCGGGCGCGAGCAGGAACCAGCCTTCGCTCTCCGGGTTTTCGGTGAGCTCAACCAGAATGGTCCCGTTGCTCGACCAGCTGCCGGTGGGCCAACCCGCCGGCACCTCGGTCAACGATTGCGGCGGCCCGCCGTCGACCGCCACCTTCTTCAGCGTCCCTGGGGAGAAGAATGCGATCCACTTGCTGTCTGGCGACCAGAAGGCTTCGCGCGCTCCCTCGGTGCCATCCATCCTGACCGGCTGCTCCGCATCGAGTGCACGCAGCAGCAACCCGGTGTCGGTGGCGTAAACAATATGTGTGCCGTTGGGCGACACCACCGGTGCGCCGGCGGCGGCGGGCGAAGGAATCGTGAATCGATACGCGGGCGAGTCTACCCTATCACTCGCGCGACCGAATGCGGCCCACGCACCGAGCGCCAAGACGAGAGCGGCCGCCGCGCCGAATCCGAACCAGCGCACGTATGCGGAGCGTGACACAACGCCCGCTGCCGCGCCACTGCGATGCGGTTCCCGCATCGCGTCAGCGCTTGCACCGGTACGGCCCGTTTGAACCAGCGCCTCGGCGAACCTCGCGGCACTGGTCCACCGATCGGCGGGCAACTTGGCCAGCGCCTTGTTCACCGCCGCCTCGACCTGCGCGGGTACGGTGTCCCGCACCGCCGACATTCTCTGCGGCGGCTCCGTCAACAGCTTGGCCACCACCGCTTGCACGGTCGCACCAGTGAACGGCGGTTCGCCTGTCAACATTTCATACGTCACGGTGCCCAGCGCATAGATGTCGCTGCGCGCGTCCACCGCGCGATCACCCATCGCCTGCTCGGGACTCATGTACTGCGGCGTGCCCAGTGAGAGTCCTGTCTGCGTCATGCGCTGTCCACCGGCCTGCTGCACCGCCAGTGCGATGCCGAAGTCGGCCACCACCGCGTGGCCACCTTGCAGCAGAATGTTTTCCGGCTTGATGTCGCGATGCACGATGCCCAGGGCGTGCGCCGAGCCCAGCGCGTCAGCAACCTCACGGGCGATTCGTATGGCGTCTTCAATCGGCAGCTGCCGTTCACGCTCCAGGCGGCTGCGCAGCGTTTCGCCGGCCACGAACGGCATGACATAGAACAGCAGTCCGTCGGCATCGCCGCTATCGAGCAGCGGCAGGATGTGCGGATGCTGCAATTTGGCAGTGGTGCGAATCTCGCTGAGGAAGCGCTCGCTGCCGAGCGCTGCACCGAGATCGGGGTGCAGCACTTTGATGGCGACATCACGCTCGTGCTTGCGATCGTGCGCGAGGTAGACGGTGGCCATGCCACCGGCACCGAGTTCACGCTCGATGCGATAGCGGTCGGCAACCGACACCCTCAGACGTTCCAGCACGCTCATGTGACCAACGCCCGCATTTCACCTCCAGAGTGCGGGAAGCATATCAGCGGTCGCTGCGGCGTGCCAATGTGAGCCCCTCACCGCTTCCCCATCGCCTCGCGCACCGCCGAGAGGTGCTGCGAGCTCACGCTCGAGTCAATGAGGCGGAGCGCGACAGCTCCCGTAGGTGACAACACCACAACGCTGAAAGACTCGCGTCGCAGCAACAGCTGACTCGCGATACGGCCGTCGTGGTCCATGAGCAGTCTGCGATGCGCCTCGCGCGGCGCGCGCTGGCTGGCGAGACGTCGCATCACCCGCGGCACGCTTCGCAGATCGGCCACCATGAACCACTGCGCCGCGGTACTGTCGCCGGCGAAGTGGTGGTGCAGCGAGTCACTCCATGCGGTCATTGCGTCGGCGTGACGGCGTTCCCCAGCCAGGAGCACGGTCCAGCGGCCGGAGAGACTGTCTGCCGTCCACCGTGTTCCGAACTGGTCGTTGAGGGTGAACGAGAGCGACGGCGCAGCCACGGTCGGCGAGGGCGGAAACACCACGAATGGCAGAGCGCATGAGACGAGGGGGTTGACGGTGAGGAATTAATTAACTAACTATTTAATTAATATGACAGCTCAACGGAAATCACCAAACCCCCGCGGACGGCGCGCCGGTGTACCCGACGGCGATACCGAGGCGCGCATTCTCGCCGCGGCTC
>JBGTOG010000317.1:0-6143 GCA_041742675.1 Gemmatimonadaceae bacterium
TCGTCGGCCATTGCCTGGATTTCACCTTCATCGATCAGGATCGATGTGTCAGCCGTCGCCTTCTGCACGATGACCTCCATGTCGATCAGCTGCTGGAGCACGTCGCGCCGGATCTGCGCCCGCTCGGTCGAATCGGCGGGCACCGGGATCTGCTGACCAACAATCGCCGCCTCAATGTCGGAGACAAGGATGGCAGTTGAGCCGACCACCGCTGCGATGCGATCAAGGGGCAGCGAGCCGGCCGCTGGCTGTGGCGCCGGTTCCTGAGCGCCAGCAACGGTTGACATGGCAGCGAGCACAACGAGCGCGCACGACGTGGCCAGCTGTGTGGCGAGCCGTGAACGGCGAGCGGGAATGAAGTTCAGCACACGAGTCATAGATACCGTTCTACCCGTCACGTCAGGCACCGGGTCCGCATTGGGAGACATAAACGCGTCAGGGACCGCCAACCTTCGGCGGTCCCTGACGGTTGGACAACAAGACCAATATTAGTTGGACGGCGGCGGTACCATGCCGCTGTCACCGGCCGGCATGCCCGGCATTGCTGGCGGCAAGGAATCCGCGCTCGCCCGCAGCTGCTTGGCGCGTTCCACCGCGCGCTCGAGGCCCGCATCGTTGAGCACGAAGTCGTACTTGCTCTGCAGCGCGCGCGCCACTGGATACGCGACGTCAGCAAACTGGACTTCATTCTTGACCAGCTTCTGGAAGTACGCCTCGATACGCGCACCGGCCAGCTTCTCACGCTCCGACGGCGTGGTCGCCGAATCGCTGAGCGACGCGGGTTCAATGCCGATGGTCGTCCAGGCCATGGTCAGGTTGTTGCGGAAGGCCATGCGCAAGTTGGACAGCTCGGCGGTATCCACGACCACCTTGGCGCTGTCGGCCATGCGCAGCAGCAGTTCGTTGCGGATGATCGTCTTGATAAAGCGATCTACAACGCTGTCCGGCTGATTGATCAGCTGCGGGCGAAGCTGAGCCTGCGGCGGGTACGCGGCAACCCAGTCGGCCAATCGCGCGGCGGTGAGCTTGCCGCCCTGATATTCGGCGACGGTGCTCGTGTTATCGCGGAATCCCAACGGGTTGCGGGCGATATCCTTGGTCACACCAGGCGCGGAGCTCAACACATTGATCTTGGCGTCCTGCTCCATCTTGTCGAGATAGAGGCTTTCGGCGACGACAAGGTTGCGCTGCTGCGCCATCTGCGACACATCCGCGCTGACTTCGCTGAACGGCTTGCGGTAGATGACATGGAAACCGAACGACGTGCGCACCACCGGTGAAATCTCACCAGGCTGCAGTGCCAGCACAGCGGTCTCAAAGTCAGGTACCATTTGTCCCTTCAAGAACACACCCAGGTCTCCACCACGGTCGCCGGCACCCGGCTCATCGCTGCGCGCGGCCATCCGCACAAAGTTGGCGGGGGTGGCTTCGGCGCGGATGCTCTCGGCCTTGCGACGGGCGGCGTCGATAGCGGGCGGCTCGGCGTCCGGCGCGACCTGCACCAGAATGTGGCGCGCGGACATCATCTCGCCGCTGTTGTAGCGCTCCTCATCGGTGACGCCCGACTCGGCATCCCACGTTTGCGAGACTTCGTCGTAGAGCGTCTTCACGCGCATGTTGCTGATCGCCGACCAGAGGCCGGCGTCCATGACGGCCGGCGTGGAGAGCGAATCACCGCGCGCTGCGGCCAGACCGGCGAGCTGGTAGTTCACCCACAGCTCGGCGATGCTGCGCGCCACCTCGGTCTCAAGCGGAGCCTGCGACGAGCTTAGCACCTCGGCCAACACATCGACGGAGAGCTCCTGCGAGCCAACCTTGGCGGCGGTGTCAACTCCGACGGAGGAACCGCAGGCCGCAGCAACACCAACCGCCGCAAAGGCCACCATGGCAGGGACACGATACACTTTCATGAAAACAACTCCGAAGATCGGGCAGTGAGCGACGTCGGCCTGGGGGACCAACGGACGCCCGTGAGTGAAAGGGAGAGACAGCGCATCGAACGAACGATGATCATGCGACCAGAGCGCGCAGCGCGCGCACCAGGCCTTCGAGCATCTCTGCGCCCCCGAGCCTTGTCAGCTTGAGCGCCAGAGGATTGGTACGCCGCACATCGACCTGGAACTGCACGTCATGAAATGCGGCAGACAGCCCCTTGAGACGCGGAACCGCATCAGCCCGAAAAGTTATACGGGCATCGGACCCTCGCACAAGCACCGCGTCCACCCCAAGCGCTGCCCCCAGCACCCGAAGCAGCGTACTGGCGAACAATGCCTCGGCCGCCGGCGGCAGGGCACCGAAGCGATCTCGTACCTCGGTGCGCAGGTCGTCGATGGCGCCGGAAGTTCGACACGTCGTAAGGCGCCGATAGATGTCGAGCTTCGCGTCCTGTGCCAAAATAAAGTCGTCCGGCAGGTACGCGGGCTGGTCGAGCGAGACATCCGCAGGCACAAACGGGCGCGCGCCGTCCTCCTGCGACAGCTGGCGCACCGTCTCGTCGAGCAGCCTGAGATAGAGGTCAAAGCCCACCGCGTGTACAAAACCCGATTGCTCGGCGCCCAGCAGGTTGCCGGCCCCGCGGAGTTCCATATCCTTGAGGGCGACGCGGTAGCCCGAGCCCAGCTCTGTGTGGTGCTCGAGCACTTGCAGGCGGCGTTCGGCGTCGTCGTCGATCTGGTCGGGCGCGATCAGGTAGCAATACGCGCGACGGTGCGAACGGCCCACCCGCCCGCGCAGCTGATACAGCTGCGCCAGACCAAAATGATCCGCCCGATTCACGAACATGGTGTTGGCGTTGGGCACATCCAGCCCGCTCTCGACAATCAGCGTCGACACCAGCACATCCACCTCGCCGGCCACGAAGCGCTTCATGACGGCTTCGAGTTCGCGCTCCTTCATTTGTCCATGGCCAACGGCAATGCGCGCCCGAGGCACGAGACGTTGCAGGTGGTCGGCGATGGCAATGATCGTCTCGATGCGATTGTGCACAAAGAAGACCTGTCCACCGCGATCGAGCTCGCGCGAGATCCCCTCTTCAAGCAGACCGTCATCCCATGGTTCAACAAACGTGAGCACGGGCGAGCGATCGCGCGGCGGTGTCTGCATGAGTGTCATGTCGCGCAGGCCGGCCAGTGACTGGTGCAGCGTGCGCGGAATCGGAGTCGCGGTCAGTGTCAGCACATCCGTTTCAAGCTTGAGCTGCTTGAGACGCTCCTTGTGCTTCACACCAAAGCGATGCTCCTCGTCCACCACGATCAGTCCCAGATCTGAAAACGACACGTCCGGGCTGAGCAAGCGATGCGTTCCGATCACGATATCGATCTTGCCACTCTTGAGTGCGTCCACCACACCCGCCTGTTCTTTCGCCGTCTGGAAACGGGACATGACATCCACACGCACCGGGAAGTCGGCGAGGCGATCACTGAAGCTGCGACCGTGCTGTTCAGCGAGAATGGTAGTGGGCACAAGCACGGCCACCTGTCGACCATTTTGCACGGCTTTGAACGCCGCGCGAATCGCAATCTCGGTTTTGCCGTAGCCAACATCGCCGACGAGCAATCGATCCATCGGGCGCTCGCCTTCCATGTCGCGCTTCACATCGTCGGTAGCCTTGCGCTGGTCCGGTGTGTCTTCAAACAGAAATGAACTCTCAAGCTGGCGCTGCCACGCGCCATCGGGCGCGTGCGATGGACGCGCGGCGACCTTGCGCCGAGCATACAGCTCAAGCAACTCCTGCGTCATCTCGAAGATCGCAGCGCGCGTCTTCTCACGTTGTGCCGCCCACTTCTTGCCACCCAGCCGATGTAGCCGCGGGGGTGGCATGTCACCGCCGACGTCACCCGCCGAGCGATAGCGTTCGATCTGATCAATGCGATACAGCGGCACGTTCAGACGATCGCCGCCTTCATATTCGATGACGGCCGCTTCGATCGTCTGTTCACGAAAGAACACGCGCTCTATACCGCGATAGAGACCGATGCCGTGTTCGAGGTGCACCACATAGTCACCGGGCTTGAGTGCTCCGATCGTATCGAGTGCCGCACCCGTGCCATAGCGCCGCGCACGACGCAGCCGACGATCGCGGCGGAAGATCTCATGATCCGTGAGCACGCGCAGCTTGCCGGGCACCACAAATCCGCCATCGAGCACACCGATCGTCAGCGCTGCAGGCGTAGGGCCATCTTCACCAAGCAATTCATCCAAACGCTCCGACTGCCCTGCGTTGTCGCACAGAATCACAGTGGGCAGGCCGTCGCGCACAAGGCGACGCAAGACACGCAGATCGCGCGAGATCGTCTCCGGGGCGCTGATGGCAAAACGCACATCAGGTGCGATGGCATCGACATCATGCGACTGCGTAGGCGCGTCCTCGTCATCACGCACGCGCCGTTCGGCACGGCGTACGAGTCCACCCGCGGCCGGTGCCAACTTGAGCGTGGCGAAACGCGACAACGCCGCCCCGATTTCCTGCGGGCTGCGAAAAAGTGCGTCACGTGGTGGCGCTTCTTCGCCGCGGCGACGCGCCAGATCGATATGGTGCGCGCTTTCATCCCACGTACGCTGCAGTTCCGGGTGCACCGCGCTGCCGGCGGGAATCACCACAATCGTATCCGGACCGAAAAGCTCGACCAACGACACACGTTCCGTGCCGCCCGGCGTTTCGCGCACGCGACCATCCACTGGCAGGACGAGCGCCAACTCGGCGGGACGCGTGGTACGCTGCGTGTTCAAATCGAAATGACGCAGTTCGATGACATCGTTGCCCCAGAACTCCAGTCGCACCGGCTCGGCCATGCCAAAGCTGTACACGTCAAAAATCCCGCCACGCACACTGAACTGGGCTACGTCCTCCACCATGGAGACACGCTCGAAACCGATGGACTCAAGGTGCGATGCCAACTCTTCCGGCCGTCGCACATCCCCCTTGCGCAGCTCCAGTCGCGCGCCGCGCAATGCCGACGGTAGCGCGGTGCGTTCAAGCAGCGCGCGCGACGTGGTCAGCAACACGCGCACATCACTGCGGCTGAGTCGCTCAAGCGTTTCCACGCGCTCGCCTGCGACTTCGGCGTGCGGTTCCACCTCGCCAAAGCCTTCGCGAGGCGGATACAGCGCAACCGGAATCTCGTCGGACAGCGTTTCCAGATCAGCGAGCCAACGCTCGGCGTCGGCCAGCTGGTCGGTCACCACGACAAACGCGCGATGTGAAAGTTCACGTGCAAGCGCGGCGACAAACACCGCATCCGATGACCCTGCCAGCCCACCGATGCGCAGCGAGCGACCCGCCGCCGGCAGCTGATTGCGTGTGTCATGATAGGCCGGCAAGCCGGCGAAAATATCGAGCAGTCGGGGCAGCGCCATGGTCAGCGTGTCTCGCGGGGCATGTGCACCGTCAGCTGACTGCGACCGGGGCAGACCGTGGAGACAGCAGACCGCGCGCCACCAGCGACTCGAGCGCGAGGGCTACCGCGGCGAGCAACACCAGCGGCCAGGTGATTGGTCGTCCGCCTGACCGATTGAACACCGCGCGATTGACGTTCGATGCCTCGCTGACCGTCTGCACGTCGGTCCCTGTGATTTGCGCCCGCCACACCCCTGCTCCCCACGCCTCTACCTCTGACTCACTGAGTTCCGGATTCACAACGAGTGCTCCCAACGTGGTCGCACCACGACGAACAAAGTACACACCCGGAAGCGCTGGAACCTGCAGCTGTGCACCAGCGACCGGTTGCGACGACCCATCAGGTGCCTGTAACGCATCGGCTCCCGCGGGCACGCTGATCGTATCGTCGGGCGCCGCATGCAACAGTACACCACCACCGCCGAGTCGCTGTCCAATCAGATCGCGCAACCAGGGTAGAAATGCCGCCTGCAGCGGGACCGACGTTGCCGCTATGCTGAGCGGAGATCCGAGGAGGACATAACTCTCACCGGCCACCAACCATGGTGTGCCACCGGCAGACGCGACGGTGACGCCGCTGTCTCTCTCAGTCGCCATCGGTGAACGCGACAGCTGGTAGCGCTGCATCACTCGCATACCAGCGAGCGCCGAGTCGGTGGCGGTCGCTGCGGTCGAGCTGATCGATAGTGCCACCGTGTCGCGGAGAGCTGCACCGTAGCGCCACGGAATGCCAGCACGCTCCAGGGCG
>JBGTOG010000389.1:0-11360 GCA_041742675.1 Gemmatimonadaceae bacterium
GGCCGGCAGTGGCGCCCCCGGCGGCCCCCCAGCCCCCGCCCCAGACACAACCCACCCGAGCCCAAACACCACGCGAATTCAGATATCTTGTCAGGATGGATACGACCGAACCGATCGCGTATGACCCGACTGACGTCGAGGCGAAGTGGCAGCGCACCTGGGCCGAACGTGGCTCGAACCAGGTGAACATTGAACAGGCCGAGCGCCCGTTCTACGCACTCATGATGTTCCCCTATCCGTCAGCCGAAGGGCTGCACGTGGGGAATCTCTTTGCTTTTACCGGCAGCGACATCTCGGCGCGCTTTCACCGGCAGGCTGGATACAATGTGTTTCAGCCGCTCGGTTACGACGCGTTTGGCATTCACTCCGAGAACTACGCGCTCAAGATCGGCGCGCATCCCATGGAGCTCACGCCAAAGAACGTTGCGAACTTTCAGCGACAGCTTGAGCGCTCCGGACTCATGGTGGACTGGCGTCACAAGGTCGACACCAGTCAACCCGATTACTATCGCTGGACGCAGTGGGTGTTCTTGCAGATGTACAAGCAGGGACTCGCGTACAAAAAAGCGGCGGCGGTGAACTGGTGCCCGAGCTGCAAAACAGTCCTGGCCAATGAACAGGTGCAGGCTGGTGCGTGCGAACGCTGCGGCAGCACCGTGGAGCAGCGCTTTCTTGAGCAGTGGTTCTTTCGCACGAGCGAATACGCGGAACGGTTGCTGCGCAATCTCGACTGGCTCGATTGGTCAGAGGTGACACGCAGTGCACAGCGCAACTGGATCGGACGCAGCGAAGGTGCGGAGATCTCGTTTGTCGTTGAACAGCACGACGCGGAGGTGCGCGTGTTCACTACGCGGCCCGATACGATTTGTGGTGCAACGTACCTCGTGCTGGCGCCGGAACACCCGCTCGTTGATCTGGTCACTACCAGTGATCGTATTGACGCAGTGCGCGCGTATCAGGAGCGCACCAAGCGACAGGATCTCGTCTCGCGCAAGACGGTGCTGGAGAAGACCGGTGAGTTCACGGGTGCATTCGCCACCAACCCGGCGAGCGGCGCGCGCGTGCCGATCTGGATTGCTGACTACGTACTTATGGACTACGGCACCGGCGCCATCATGGCCGTGCCCGGACATGACGAACGCGATTTCGAGTTTGCGCAGACGCTCGCGGGCGCATTCGAAAGCGCGTGTGGCATGACGCAGGCACAGGTGATTGTGCGCGTGGTTGCTTCTGGTGAGGAAGACGCCAGCACACCGCTCGATGCCGCGTTTGCCGGCAGCGGTGCCGATGCGCGACTCGTAAACAGTGGTGCGTTTGACGGTCTGTCGGTTGCCGAAGGCAAGGCCGCCATCACCGCGTCGCTCGAAGCGAAGGAACGCGCGAAGGCCGTGGTGAACTATCGCTTGCACGACTGGTGCGTGTCACGGCAACGCTATTGGGGACCGCCTATTCCGATCGTGTACTGCGACTCGTGTGGTACCGTACCGGTGCCCGAGGAACAGCTGCCCGTCGTGCTGCCATTTATTGCCGACTTCAAGCCGGATGACTCCGGCGTCTCACCACTCGCGCGGCATGCGGAGTGGTTCAATGTGGACTGTCCTGCGTGCGGAAAACCCGCACGCCGTGAGACGGATGTGTCTGACACGTTCCTCGACAGCGCGTGGTATTTCCTGCGCTACCCGAGTGCAACGCGTGATAACGTACCTTTCGATCTCGACATCACCGCGCGCTGGCTACCGGTCAATTCGTACATCGGTGGCAACGAACACGCCGTGCTGCACTTGTTGTACTCGCGCTTTGTCACCATGGCGCTCAAAGACGGTGGACACCTCGATTTCGAGGAGCCGTTCACACGCTTCCGTGCGCATGGCTTGATCATTCGCGACGGCGCGAAAATGTCGAAGTCGAAAGGCAATGTCATCAACCCCGACGAATACGTGGTTGAATGGGGTGCCGATTCGTTTCGCACGTATCTCATGTTCCTCGGCCCCTATCAGGAAGGCGGCGATTTTCGCTCGCAGGGTATCAGCGGTGTGCGACGTTTCCTCGACCGCCTGTGGGGATCTGTGCGCGATGCGCGCCGTGATGGCGATCCCGATCCCGATGTCATGCGCAAGCTGCATCAGGTGATTCGCAAAGTCGGCGAGGACATTCCCGCACTCGCGTACAACACGGCCATTGCCGCAATGATGGAATACATGAACGTGTTGCGACGGTCAGAGCGCACGGCGCATGTCGCCGAAGTTGAACCACTGGTGCAGCTCGTCGCTCCGTTCGCGCCGCATCTGGCCGAGGAGTGCTGGGCCACGTTGGGGTACGCGAAGAGTGTGTTCGACAGCGGCTGGCCGGTGTGGGATGCCGCGCTCGCGGAGGAGAGCACGATCGAAATCGCCGTGCAGGTGAACGGCAAAACGCGCGGGCGTGTCTTCGTACCAGCGGATGCTATCCAGGATGATGTGCTGGCCGCCGCACTCGGCGAACCAACAATCGCGAAATTTGTCACCGGTGAACCCAAGCGCGTGATATTCGTGAAAGGACGTCTGCTGAACGTGATCGCGTAACACCGCGGCAACCCCTGACCAGATGCACGGTGTCTCACGCACGAACCCTTTTGAGTGAGGCACACATGCATCGTTCATTTCCGCTCGCCGCAGTCGCCTTTTTCGCGACCGGCTTGCTCAATGGCAGCGCCGAGGCGCAGGAACCGCGCGTTCGCACCTTGGTTAGTCCACAGGCGTTGGCGTTCACCTATAGTGGCGGCAGCAATGCGGTCATCGGGGTGGGTCTCGCAACGGGCAGTCTCGGTGATACGCTCGGATTGTCAGTTACCGAGGTCACGATCGACAGTCCAGCGGCCAAGGCAGGCCTCGAGGTTGGCAATCGCCTGACCTCCATCAATGGCGTGTCGCTGCGTATCAGCGCGGTTGACGCCAACGATCCGCTCACCGCGGACGCGGGCTATCGCCGACTTCAGCGCGAGTTGGCCAAGGTGAAACCAGGCGATGCGGTCACCCTGCAGGTCGCGGCCAACGGACAGTCGAGCACGGTTACCGTCACCACGACCACCGCCAGCGAGTTGAATCGCTCGCGCGCGACCGGCTCCTGGAATCTGTCCGGCGGCGTGCGGGCTAACCGTGCGTCACTGGGCATCGGCATCGGCAGCGCGGGCAACGCACGCGATACACTCGGCGTGTTCATCACCAGCGTGTCCACCGACGGACCGGCCGACAAGGCGGGCGTGATTGAGGGTGAGCGGATTGCTTCTATCAATGGCGTGGACGTGCGCGTTCCCCGAGAGGACGTCGGTGTCGCGTCGGCGGCGTCGGCCCGGGTTTCCCGACTGCGACGCGAACTGGACAAAGTGGCGCCAGGCGATCCAGTCACCCTGCGCGTCTACGCCAACGGCCGGTATCGCGACGTGACCGTCACCGCGGGTAAAGCCTCCGATGTCGAAACATCGGTCTACCGCTTCGAGTCCGGAGGCCCGGTTATGGAAATCCGTGGACTGATGGAGGACGCATTCCGCGAGCGCGGCGTGCGCGCGGCGCCCACTCCACCCACCCCGTCAGTCGCCCCAACGCGCCCGGCACCGCCCCGTCGCGGCGCCGCTTCGACGAGGCTATAGCCCCCCGAACCCGCTTTTGTCGCGAGTCAGTGTCGCCCGAGGAAGACCGACCACCGACCACCGCCAACCGACAACCCCCCACGCCGTCCTGGATCGTCCGGCCGAGCCGGGAGCCCGTAGCGGCCGACAAACCGACAACCCACAAACGGACAACCCGACAACATGATCACCCCGGGGGGCCAACCATTGGCCCCCCATTTGCGTTTAATTCCACAAATCCGGGCCGGAGCCGCGTGCCCCAGCCCGTCACTCGCGCCGAGTGGCCCCTCAATCCGTGTTCCCATGTCTGGACATTCCGCGAGGCCGCTCTTCAAGCGCCCGCTGTCGTTACGCCGTTCCTTGCTCTTCAGCGCCACCCTCTTGCTCGCCGCGAGCGCCTGCAAGGACGCGCCGCCGCCCACGCGACCGACACCCATTGTTGTCGCGCAGCCCGCGCTACGTGGTGCCGTGCCCTACGTCGTCGTCGCCAATGGCGAAGTCGAACCGAATCGATTCGTCTCCGTACAGCCACAAGTCACCGGGCAGCTGACACGGGTCGCATTCGCCGAAGGCGACAATGTCCGCGAAGGACAGGTGCTGTTCGAGATCGACAAGCGCCCGTTCGCAGCCGAGCTCGCGCGTGTGCGCGGCGTGCTGGCGCGCGATGCAGCACAACTCGCACGTGCACGCATTGACTCCGCGCGCTACGAAACGCTCGTCAACAACGGATACGTGACGCGCGAGCAGTACGATCAGATCCAGGGCGACCTGCGCGCCTTTGCAGCCACGGTGAGCGCAGATTCGGCCGCGGTGTCGCGCGCGCAGTTCGATCTTGGCAACGCCACCGTACGTGCGCCGATTTCCGGGCGTACGGGACAGCTGGCATTTCGCGAAGGAAACCTTGTTCGCGCGCAGTCTGACATGGCACTGGTCACGATCAACGAAGTGACACCGGTGCTGGTGCGCTTCGCCGTACCGGAATCGGATTTTGCGGAGCTGCGTGCGCGCTCGGGTGTGGGCAAGCCGCTACCGGTGCGCATTCGTTCGTCGGCCGGCGATACCGCGCGTGTGATTGAGGGTGTACTCGCGTTTGTTGACAACGCCATTGATCGCAGCAGCGGCTCCGTGACTCTCAAGGCACGCGTGTCCAACACCGACGGTGCGCTCTGGCCCGGACAGTTTGTGCAGGTTTCGCTGGAACTTGCGATCGATGCCGATGTCGTCACCATTCCATCAAATGCTGTGATTACCAGCGGCGGTGGCATGTTCGTGTTTGTAGTTGATGAGGCGGGGAAAGCGCGGCGCATGCCGGTGACGCTGGGACGTCAAATCGGCGATATGGCGGTGGTGTTGACCGGCTTATCAGGCGGTGAACGGGTGATCGTGGACGGACAGCAACGCATCGCCGACGGTGCGACCGTGCAGCTGCGCGGCGCTGGTGCACCAGTACGCGCGGCCGACTCGGCGTCCACCGCACGAGGTGCATCGTGAATCTCAGCGGTCCATGGATTCGCCGTCCGGTCATGACCACGCTCGTCATGACGGCGATCATTGTGTTCGGCGTGTTCACGTATCGCGCGCTGCCCGTGAGCGATCTGCCAACGATCGACTATCCCACGATCTCGGTCAGTGCCAATCTGCCGGGTGCGAGTCCGGAGGTGATGGCAGCATCGGTGGCGACGCCGCTCGAGCAGGCCATGGCCACGATTCCGGGCATCGAGAGCATTGCGTCTCAAAGCACGCAGGGCGCCACCAACATCAACCTGCAGTTCACACTCTCGCGCGACATTGATGGTGCCGCGAATGATGTGCAGGCTGCGCTTGCCGGTGCGCTGCGCAATCTGCCCGAAGGCATCCAGCCGCCTACGTATCGCAAGTCCAACTCCGACGCGTCGCCGATTCTGATTCTGAGCATGAACTCGGATCAACTGTCGCGCATTGAGTTGAACGAATGGGCGGAGACGTTCCTGGCGCAGCGCCTGTCCACGATCGAAGGCGTTGCGCAGGTGCAGGTGTACGGATCGGCAAAGTATGCGGTGCGCATCCAGCTTGACCCGGGCGCCATGGCGTCTCGCGGGATTGGTATCGATGAAGTGCAGGCCGCGGTTTCGAATGGCAACTCGAATCTGCCCGCCGGTGTGCTGATGGGGCCGAATCAGGCGTTCACGGTACAGGCTACCGGACAGTTGCAGAGTGCGGCGGCGTTTCGTCAGCTCGTGGTCGCGTATCGCAACGGGGCGCCGGTGCGACTTGGTGATCTGGGTGACGTGCTTGACGACGTGCAGAACAATCGCGTGTGGAGCGATGTGAACGGCCGCGCGAACATTGCGCTCGCAATTGTTCGGCAGCCCGGCACGAATACCGTGGCGGTCGCTGATGCGGTGATGGAGCGGGTGGACGCCCTCAAGCTGCAGATTCCGCCCTCGATTGAGTTCGCGCCATTGTTCGACCGCGCTGAGGGCATTCGCGAGTCGGTGCACGATGTGCAGTTCACGCTGGTACTCACGTTGGCACTCGTGATCCTCGTGATCTTCCTGTTCCTGCGCAATGTGCGAGCAACGTCGATTCCATCACTCGCGCTGCCGTTCTCCATTGTTGGCACGTTCAGTGTGATGTGGGCACTCGGTTATTCGCTCAACAACCTCACACTGATGGCGCTCACGCTGTCCGTTGGCTTCGTGGTGGACGACGCAATCGTGATGCTGGAGAACATCGTGCGCCATCTTGAGATGGGCAAAACGCCGATGCAGGCCGCGATCGATGGCTCAAAGGAAATCAGCTTTACCATTCTGTCCATCACGTTGTCACTGGTGGCGGTCTTCATCCCGATCATGTTCATGCCCGGGCTCGTGGGCCGGCTGTTTCAGGAGTTTGCCGTCACGATCGGTGTCGCGATCCTGGTATCGGGCTTTGTATCGCTCACGCTCACACCGATGCTCTGCGCACGCTGGTTGCGCGGCGGTGATGGACACGCGTCGACCGAAGGCAAGTGGCGATCGGTCGAGCGCATCTATCAGGCTGGTGAGCGCGGTTATGTGCGATCCCTCAACTGGGTGATGCAGCATCGTCCGGCCACGATGGTGTTCAGTTTCGCCACGCTCGCGGCCACGGTGTGGTTGTTCATGGCGATCCCCAAGGGATTCCTGCCCAGTGAGGATACGGGGCGTGTTGAAGGCTCGCTGTTGGGTCCTGAAGGTATTGGATTTGAGTCCATGAAGGAGCGGCAATCCGAGGTGTCGCTGATTGTGCGCGAGAATCCGTACGTGGCCTCGGTACTCTCCAGTGTCGGCGGTGGAGGACGTGCGTCCACTGGCAACAACGGGCGTTTGATTATCCGCCTCGTGCCGCGCGATCAGCGGCCGCATGTCGACGTCGTAATGCGGCAGCTGCAGGGCGCCGTTGCGCAGGTGCCCGGTATGCAAACGTTCTTTCGCAACCCGCCACCAATTAGCATTGGTGGTGTGCGGTCGAGCAGCTCGTATCAGATCACGCTGCAGGCCACAGACATCGCGCAGCTGTATACCGCCGCGCGCAGCTTTGAATCAAAGATGCGCGAGATTCCGCTCATTGAGGCGGTGTCGAGTGATCTGCAAATCGGCAATCCGCAGGTGTCGGTGGACATCGATCGCGAGCGTGCATCGGCACTTGGGGTAACGGCGGGGCAAATCGAGCGTGCGCTCTACAATGCGTATGGATCGCGTCAGGTCTCCACAATTTTCACCCAGGCCAATCAGTATTGGGTGATCATGGAGCTCAAGCCACAATATCAGCGCGACGTAGAAGCACTCAAGCAACTCTTCGTGCGCTCCGATAACGGCACGCTGGTACCGCTTGGCACCGTGGCAAGCTTCTCGCGTGGACTTGGTCCGCTGTCGGTGCAGCGCGTGGGTCAGCTGCCGGCAGTAACTATTTCTTACAATCTGCGCTCGGGCGTGGCGCTGGGTACAGCTGTCGACGCCGTGCAGTCGCTGGCGAGGGAAGAGCTGCCGTCCGATATCACCACGAGCCTCACCGGCGACACCAAGGCCTTCGCCGATGCGCAGGACGGGCTGCTCCTGCTGCTCGTTGTGGCGGTGTTCGTGATCTATGTCGTGCTGGGTGTGCTGTACGAGAGCTACATCCATCCCATCACGATTCTCAGCGGCCTGCCGTTTGCTGCGGTTGGTGCGCTGGCCACGTTGATGATCTTTGGTAAGGATCTCAGCGTCTACGCGTTTGTTGGTGTTGTGCTGCTGGTGGGACTGGTGAAAAAGAATGCCATCATGATGTTGGACTTCGCGATTGAGTCCGAACGTGAGCGGGGACTGGACGCAACCACAGCGATTCTCGAAGCGGCGCGTGTGCGCTTCCGCCCCATCATGATGACCACGTTTGCCGCGCTCATGGGCACGATGCCGATTGCCATCGGCTACGGTGCGGGCGCGGAATCGCGTCAGCCGCTCGGCCTCGCGGTGGTGGGCGGCATGGCCTTTTCGCAGCTGGTGACGCTGTACGTGACGCCGGTGATCTATACGTACTTCGATCAGTTGGTGAAGTGGCGGGCGAGACGGCGACAGCTGGTGGTGCAGGGCGGGGGCGAGGTTGTGGCCATCGGGTGAGGCCTCAGTCGTCGCCGCAGGATGAGGCCTCAGTCGTCGCCCAGCACCTTGCGCACCGCGTTGTCCAGCTCCTCGGCGCGAAATGGCTTTTGCAAAAACGCCGCCAGACCGCGTCCCACGAACTGCCGCGTCACTTCCTGTTCGTTGTAACCGCTCATCAGCACCACCTTCACCAGCGGTGCGATGCGACGCAGCTCCCGAAACGTTTCCTCGCCGCCCATGTCGGGCATCGTGAGGTCCAGCAACACCAGGCGGAATCGCGACGGATCAGCTTCGACCATGGCCACTGCGGCCCGGCCGCCCGCTGCTTCTGCCACGGTGAAGCCACGACGCCGCAGCAACGCGCGCGAGACGGCGCGCACACTTGGCTCATCATCAACCACCAGCACTTCGCCCACTGCGTGCCACGTCGTTGGTGGCGCGACGGGTGTATTCGTGATCGCGCCGACACCCGCCGGAAAAAGCAACTTGATGGACGTGCCCTTGGCGGGCTCGCTGTACACTCTGATCGCACCACGGTGTCCGCGCACGATGCCGAGTGTCGCGGCGAGGCCAAGGCCGCGTCCGGTAAACTTGGTGGTGAAGAACGGATCGAAAATGCGCGAACGCGTGGCTTCATCCATGCCTCGTCCCTCGTCGCGCACTTCCACAAACACGAAGTCGCCCGGCATGGTATCTGAGCCTGGCACACACGACGCGAGGTATTCCGAGTCGACGGCCTGGCGGCCGGTATGAATAAAGATCATCCCGCCCTGTTCGGGCAGCGCGTCGGAGGCGTTGGTAATCAGATTCATGACCACCTGGCGAAGCTGCGTCACGTCTGCTTCCACCGGCGGCAGGTCATCGGCCAGCGACAAACTGACGTGCGCGTTCTTCGACACCGCGGTGCGCAGCAACGCCGTCATTTCGCGCACGACCTGCGAGCAGTCCACCGGTTCAACCACGAAGCGTCCCTTGCCGGCGTAGGCAAGCAACTGCCGAGTGAGCTCCGCTGCGCGCTGCGCCGCCTGCTCAATCTCGGCGACACTGTGACGCACGGGCGATTCGGTCGGCAGGTCGAGCAGTGCCAGCGATGCGTTGCCCAGAATGCCGACCAGCAGATTGTTGAAATCATGCGCGATGCCGCCCGCGAGCACACCGAGTGATTCCAGCTTCTGCGCCTGCTGCATCTGTGATTCGAGTTGCTGTCGTTCCTCCTCGGCACGCAGCTCGTCAGTGATGTCGCGCACGGTACCGACCAGGCGATCCGGCTCATCGTTTTGATCGAAGACCGCCACGACATTGGAGTCGAAAATACGCTCCTCGCCATCGGCACGAATCACACGATGACGAATGGATTCGGTGCGGCCCGAAATGATCGCACGCTTCCATACGTCACGAACAGCGGCGCGGTCCTCCGGGTGCACGAAGCTGCGGTCAGCGTCGTCGTCCGCGATATTCGGATCCATACTGTGCGGCTCGATGGCCAGCAGCTGATAGAGCTGCTCCGACCACTCCGACCGCCGCAGTCGCAGGTCCCGCGAAAAGCTGCCAATGCGCGCTGTCTCCTGCGCCAGTCGCATCGTTTGCTCGGTCCGGTGGCGCTCTTCGAGACTGTGCTTCTCGGCGGTGATGTCGCGAAGTGTTGCCACGAGCCCGTCATTCGCGGGATACGCCGTTACGACAAACCAGCGCTGCGCTTCCGGACGAAACTCCTCAAATGTTGCCGCTACACCGTCACGCAACACGCGATTGTATTCCCGGTAAAAGCCAGAATCAACGAGCGCCGGATAGCGCTCCCAGACCACATGGCCAACCGGAGTATCGTTCGGATCGTGCGAGAGCTGCAGGGCGGCCCGATTCACAAACCGTACGCGCTGCGCACCATCGAGCACCAGCACAGGTAGCGGGTGTGATTCGAACATCTCCGCCTGTTGTGGTGAAAGCGGTCGAAAGGGCGTCTGGCTCATAGTGCGCGGCGTATCAGAAAGCGGGGCCAAGCAGGATCGCGTTCAGCAAGATGCGATCAAACGCGCGCCACCACCCACGAAACGTGGGATCGTTGGCGAACAGCACCGCGTGTCCTCCGCCGACGGGTTCTTCAACCACCAGGGCGGTGTTCCGGAGCGCGCGCTCCGTGTTGTCAGGGAACGTGAATCCAGCGCGATGCAGCAGGCCTGTGGCCGGAAACACGGCCACATTCGTGCCCGACTTGGCGAGCGCCAAAGTACCGCGTGCGCCATAGAGCGCTGTCATTCGTGCGGATTCCTGTCCGAACGTGAGCCAGTGGGTGCGATCGAGCACCACGTCGTAGTGTCCACCCGGAAATGCTTGCAGCGCCGCCGGATCCGCTCCTGGGCTGGTGACGGCGATGCCATCGTCTGCCAATGCCGCCTTGGCCACTGCCGCCGAATCCACTTTCGCGCCTGTGGTCGCACTGCGGCGTGCCGATGAAAAGTTGACATCTTCACGCGCCGCCCACTGTGATGCGTCGCCAAACGTGATCAGCGTTCCACCGTTCTGCATCCAGGTGCGCATCGCTTCGCCTTTGCCGAGACGGCTGGTAAGCACACCGGAGGACGCTTCGGGAATGATGATCACATTGAAGCGCGAGAGATCGCCCAACCGATTCCAGCCGAGATGCGTAAACGGAATCGCGTAGCGTTCTTCGAGCGTCCACCATAGTGCGCCGAAGCTTGTCTGGCTGACGCCCTCGTCGGCAATGACAGCGATGCGCGGCGTTTCCAGACTCGTAATCGAACCATCACCAATTCCGAACTGGCTTTCTTCCGTCATGGCGCTGTTTACGGCGTGCACTTGCACGCCATGTCGCTTCGCGATGGCGTGCAAGGAGTCGTGCAGTTTAGCGTCGTTGCGAGCGCTACGTACGACAAACGTGCCGCGGGGCCAGTTCCGTCCACCCGCCTCAAAGGCGCGATCACCAACGGCCACGCGGAAATCGCGCTGCAACAGATGATAGGCGAGCGCCCGCGATCCCGTCTGCTCGGAGGTGAACACATACGCGCTGCGCGCACGGGCATTGCCCACAATGCCACTCTCAATTGTGACCGGCAGCAGTTCGCCGTTTACACGTGCCCCTGTTGCAGGGTTCACCAGCGACTCGGCTTGCACGGCGCCCGCGTCTTCCGTCCAATACGTCTCAACACCGTACGCGACGG
>JBGTOG010000402.1:0-14722 GCA_041742675.1 Gemmatimonadaceae bacterium
GGCGCGCTAGCCGGCGCTGCGGCAGCGGCCGCAGCGTCTGTCTCGAGCCGAGCCACGACGGTGCCGACCTCGACCGTTTGCCCCCTCGCCCACGATCACCTCGAGCAGCACTCCCGACGAGGGCGACGGGATTTCCGCATCCACCTTGTCGGTGGAAATCTCGAAGATGGGCTCATCGCGCTTGACCGTATCGCCGGGCTTCTTGAGCCAGCGGGAAACGGTGCCTTCGGCAATGGATTCGCCCATTTGGGGCATAATGACGTCAACTCGTGCCACAGAAATCTCCTCGGTCAGCGGTCAGAGGCCTGCGCGATCGCGCCGGCGGAGCCGCGAGAGAGCCAGAAGCGGAAGCGAGATGGCGCCGATAAGCGCCCCCCACCCTGCAAAGATATGCCAATCGCACGCCGGCAGCCCTTCCAGCGGCTTGCAGCGGGTCCCGAAGGTCACGCCCACCGCGATCAGCACGCCGATCATGGCGCCGCTGATAGCGCCGATAAAGGTGGTAAAGCAGCCCACCCCGATGCGCGCCATGCGCTTGTCTTCATCGGCCAGCGGCGGGGCATTGATGCCGCGACCTGGCTTGTCGGCCGGATGCGTGTTGGGTCGCGAAGGTGTTGGTGTTGGTTCAGTATCGCTCATGCGGTGCGTGCGAGGATCAGTAGGCGGCCAGACGCCGCACTGCACGAACGATATCCGATGTTTGCGGCAACACGTAGTCCTCAAGTGGCGGAGAGTACGGCAGCGGTACATCGGCGGCGGTCACCCGCAGCACCGGTGCATCGAGCCACTCGAAACACGTTTCGCTGATGCGCGCCGTCAGTTCACCGGCGATGCCGCCGGTGCGCGTATCCTCGTGCACAATCAGCACGCGATTGGTCTTGCGCACCGTTGCGACAATGGCGTCATCATCGAGCGGCAAGAGCGAGCGCAAGTCAATCACCTCTACCGAGATGCCGTCTTCCGCCGCCAGCTGCGCTGCCGCATCGAGCGCGCGCCAGACAGTGGCCGCGTAGGTGATGATCGAGACGTCCGTTCCTTCACGCGCGATCCGCGCCTTGCCGATTGGCACCACATGATCACCGTCAGGCATGACTTCCTTCACACGCCGATACAAATACTTGTGCTCAAAGAACAGCACACAGTCTTCGTCACGTATCGCGGCCTTCATCAATCCCTTTGCATCCGCGGCGGTTGACGGATACACAATCTTGAGACCGGGCGTGTGCAGAAACGCGGCTTCCGGATTCTGGGAATGAAACGGTCCGCCGCGCACATAACCGCCGCTCGGACCGCGCACCACCATGGGACATGGCAGGAACGCGCGATAGCGCGCCGTGGCCACGTAGTTCGTGAGCATGTCGTAGGCGCACGAAATGAAGTCGATGAACTGCAACTCCACGATCGGGCGCATGCCCATGTGCGCCGCACCCGCGGCCGCGCCCACGATGCCGGCTTCGGAAATCGGCGTATCGATCACGCGTGCGTCACCAAAGCGTGCGTGCAAGCCATCGGTGACCTTGAACGCCCCGCCAAACGCACCGATGTCCTCGCCCAGGATGAAGACATTCGGATCGCGCAGCATCTCCTCTTCCATCGCTTCACGAATCGCTTCGAGATACGTGCGCTCAACCGTCATACGTCCCCCAGCCCTGCGCCCGTTCGTTCACATCAACAGCGCTGCGCACTTCTTCCCGGAACCAGAGCGGCGGCATGACCGGCGGATCGGCGTACACACCAACCAGCGCATCCGTTGGCTCCGGCATGGGCGATGCCTCGGCCGTGTCGGTGGCTTCGTCGATCACCGCGGCAATCTCCGCATCAATTGCTGACAACTCGTCTTGAGAAACACCAAATTGCTCCTGCAGCACCCGCATGTACCGATCGATGGGATCGTTGGCTTCCGCCCAGCGTTCGATTTCGTCCACTGGCTGGTACGACTGATTGTCGTGCTCCGCATGCCCTTTGCGCCGGTACGTCATGAGCTCGATCAACGTCACGCCTTCACCGCGACGTGCCCGGTCCACTGCTTCGCGCGTGACATCGTACACGGCCAGCACATCGTTGCCATCGGCTTGCACACCGACGATGCCGTAGCCGATGGCCTTGTCCACAAACTGCTTCGCGGCTGTCTGTTTGTGTGTGGGCGTGGAATAGGCGTAGCCATTGTTCTCGACGATCACTACCAGCGGGCAGCGCTGAACTGCGGCAAAGTTGATGCCCTCGTGAAACGCACCGGTAGACGTCGCACCATCGCCCACGTACACCAGCCCCACGCGGTCTTCATTGCGCAGCCGGAACGACAGCGTGACGCCCGCCATCACCGGCACCATGTCGCCGAGGTGTGAAATCTGGCCAATGAAGTTGCGCGATTCCGTGTCGCCGAAGTGAATGTTGAGTTCACGACCGCGTGTTGGCGAATCACCCTTGGCCATGTACTGCCGCAGCACTTCAAGCGGCGTCGCGCCCTTCACAAGCATCGCACCAAGGTTGCGAATCAGCGGGGACAGGACATCGCGCTGCTCCAGCGCAAACGCGCTGCCCACCGCGTCGGCTTCCTGTCCGAGTGATCGAAACAGTCCGCCCACCACTTTGGTTTGCCGATACAACGCCACAAGACGTTCTTCAAGCATGCGTGTGAGCCGCATGTACCGATACAGCGCGAGGCGCTGTTCGCGCGAGAGGGCGTCGCTGGGCCGGCTTGCCGGTCCCTGCCCCGCCTTCGATCGCGCCGGGGCCTTCCCGGCGCGCGGCATCAGTACGCCGCCTCGAGCTGGTGTCGCGGATCCGCTCGCCGGTGGAGGCGCACAAAGTACTTCTTCACGTTCTTGTCGAGACGGCTTTCACCCACCTGATCGGTGTGCGCCTCGACAAACGTGTAGTGTCCGCCTTCCATCTTCACGCTGATGGTGAGCGTGCCGAGCACGCCCCGGAAATGACGCGCGCGCGCATCCGACTGCAAACGATCGAGTCCAAGCGCGGCGAAATGCGTATCGGCCTCCTGCAGCACTACATCCGGGGGCAACGAAGTTCGGTGAAACAGACGCATGCATCAGCGCGGAGCGGCCGCGCCCTCGGAAGAGGTGGAATCGCGCCGGATGCTGTCGCGACCGATTGAATCGCGCATGAGTTCTCGGCGAATGGAGTCGCGTTGCATGCTGTCGGGGACGAGCGTGTCGGTGGGGGTCGACGACGGAAGCGTGAACTCGCCCGGTTCACTGGCCGACAGCACATCCTGCATCCAGTCGCCCGTGCGTTCCAGTCGCGATAACGAATCACGTCGGAACTCCAGCCCCATCGCCCACGAGCCCGCCGTTACGAAAAACAACTTGGTGGTGTACGTACCCACCTGCTCCGTTGGCGCGAAGCCATTGCCGATGTTCTTGCCGTCGCGGCTGCTGGCGAAGATACGGCCTTGCCCCGCGTCAATCGGCTTGCCGGTCTCACGATCGTTCACGACGACCGTCCAACTGACTTGTTCGAGTGCCCGTGGAGGCGCCGGATCGGGCGAGATGCGAATGGAGTACGAGTCCGTCACCATACGGAACCCACCGCCCTTGTTCGGCTCACCGCACCCTGCGACCACCGAGGACAACAGCCCGGTGATCGCCAGTGCACGCAGACGTCGACCCAGCGCCGGACTCACTGATAGTACTCCAGCCCCAGGTGCGTGATCACGTCCTCTCCCATCAGGTAGCGCAGCGTGTTCTTGAGCTTGGTCTGCTGAATGAACAGGTCATGCTCCGCCTGCAGCCCTGGCGCCGTTTGCGGGCTCTTGTAGTAGAACGACAGCCACTCCTGAATGCCCTTCATACCGGCGCGATGCGCGAAGTCGCTGAACAACGCGAGGTCGAGTACGATGGGTGCCGCCAGAATGGAATCGCGGCAGAGGAAGTTCACCTTGATCTGCATGGGATAGCCGAGCCAGCCCACGATATCGATGTTGTCCCACCCTTCCTTGTTGTCACCACGCGGCGGGTAGTAGTTGATGCGCACCACGTGCGAAAACCCTTCGTAGAGCTCGGGGTACATTTCCGGCTGCAGAATGTTGTGCAGCACCGACAACTTCGACTCTTCCTTGGTCTTGAACGACGCCGGATCGTCGAGCACTTCGCCATCACGATTGCCAAGAATGTTGGTGGAGTACCAGCCTTCGAGGCCCAGCATACGCGCCTTGATGCCCGGCGCAAGCACCGTCTTCATCCACGTCTGTCCGGTCTTGAAGTCTTTGCCGGACACCGGCACACCACGCTCCACCGCAAGATCAAGCAACGCCGGAAAATCGGCCGACAGATTGGGCGCACCGTTGCAGTACGGCACATTTTCCATGATGGCCGCATAGGCGTACAACATGGACGGCGCAATGGAGTCGTCATTCTCTTCCATGGCCTGCTCGAACGCTTCGATGGTCTGATGCTGCGGGCCGGCCTTGATGAACGTTTCCGTGGATCCGCACCACACCATGACCGCGCGCTCGGCACCATGCTTGGCCTTCACATCACGAATGTCCTTGCGCAGCTGCTCCGCCAGATCACGCTTGTTCGGTCCGGTTTTCACATTCGTGCCGTGCAGACGCGTTACGTAGCGCGATTCGAACACGGCGGGCATGGGCGTGATGCCCTTCAGGAAATCAGCGATCGGCTCGAGGTCGGACGGCTGCAACACACCGGCCTTCGTGGCGGCTGTGAACGCGTCATCAGGAATGGGGTCCCACGCGGCAAACTCGATATCCTGCAGCGCGGTCAGCGGTACAAAATCACGAATCAGCGGGCTGCGCGAATCAGTGCGCTTGCCCAGGCGAATCGTCGCCATCTGGGTCAGTGATCCGATGGGCACGGACAAGCCGCGACGCACCCGCTCAACGCCGGCGATGAACGTGGTCGCAACGGCGCCCAGGCCCGGCGTGAAAATGACAAGCTTCCCGGAAGCCGGGGCGATCGTGTTGGGGGTCCCGCTGGTGGTCTCGGACACTCAGGTCATTCTCCCTTGAGGGATGCACCGGGCACTGTGGTCAGCACCGGAGATATAGTGGAAGCAATGGTCGCGGCGTTGCCGGAATCGGCAGTACCGACGCTTGGTACAACATCCGCATTGGGGCGAGTGGACGTGGGTGCGCGTCCGTCCGTCATGCGGTACACGAAGGTCATGCGCTGCACGACGGTAATCCACGCGGTGATGCTGAGCAACGTGACGATGCCGGCGAGTACCCAGCCCCCAAGCGCCAACCCGAAAAATGCCTGCGGCGCCGACAGCAATGTGATGCGTTCAGGCCGCTGTAACAATCCAACTTTCGCATCCACACCAAGCCCCTCGGCGCGGGCGCGAGCATACGAGGTGAGGAACGCCGCAATAAGCCCCAGCAGTGTGATCACCAGCAGCGGGGTGCTGCGATGCACCGGATTGACGGCGTAAAACACAGCCAATCCACCCATCAGCACGCCGTCACTCAGACGGTCAAGCGTGGAATCATAAAACGCACCAAACTCCGAGCTTGTCCCTGTGCGCCGCGCGACGGTACCGTCGAGCACATCGAATACCGCCGTCAGCCCCAAAAACCAACCGGCTGTGCGGATGTGACCAGCTGCGAAGATCGCGCCGGCAATGACGGTGCACACGGTACCAACCGTGGTGATCGTATTCGGCTTGACCTTGTGGCGTACGAGGAAATCACCAACCGGTTCAATGACCTGAAGGTAGCCTCGCTGTATCGCGTCCCACAAAGCGTTCATGCCTGACCGGCGCAGGGTGATGGTGTGGTACTGCCAAGCCCGGCGATCGGGCGACCACTCCAGTCGGGTCCGCGCCAACGAGGGCTGACGCCGTCAACACGAGACACGACCGTGACAAAGCTAAGACAGCGATTCCGGTTGCGGTATCTCAACGGTAGAGATGGTACTGCTTGACATCCCGTTCATAGCCGAGAATGGACGGCAGGAGGCGGTCTACGATGCGATCGGGATCCTCGCCCGCGATCAGTGCCTCGCGCATCGCCGACGACCCCAGACGTTCGTCCATACGGCGCGGTGTATACGTGAAATCGGGGCCGTGGACCTTGGCAATGGCCCAGATCAGCGCCGCGCCGATTCGCGCCACGAGCACCCGGTCGCGGTCCAGCACCTGAATTCGGATACCGGGAATGGCCTGTCCACCATACTTGTTGTCACCGGGATTGAGCGGCGTGAACCGTGCGCTCGAAAACCGAACGGCCGGCAGTTCAAGAGTCTCCAAAAGCTTGCGCACACTATCGGCCTTCAACCATGGCGCGCCGACCTGCTGGAACGGCTCGTTCGTGCCACGACCCACGGACACATTCGTGGCCTCAAAGGGCACCAACGCGGGATACAGGAGCGCGCTCGTCAGCGTCGGCAGATTGGGCGAGGGCTTGACCCATGGCAGGTCCGTGTCATCAAACCACATGTCACGCCGCCAGCCGGCCATTTTGATGACCTGCATACGTCCCTTGAGCTCAAGCTCTCGATGAAACAGCAGCGCCAACTCACCCATCGTCAACCCGTGCCGCAGAGGCACCGGCCAGAGCGCGAATCCGTTCTTTGGCATGCTGCCGGTGGATTCCCGCGCATCCGCCAACGCCGAGTCGAGCAGCGCACCTTCGGCGCGCAACCCTGTGATCGGATTCGGGCGGTCCAACACCAGCACCGTCTTGCCGAGCCGATCACCCACCTGCATTGCATACAGCATCACGCCCACGTACGTCCAGGTGCGCGTCCCGATGTCCTGCAGATCGACAAGCAGCACGTCCACATCCTTCAACGTGCTGTCTGGCGGACCGATCGTGGAGCGCTGGTATAACGAATGAATCACCAGTCCCGTCTTGGGGTCCACTTCGTTGGGCAGGTTAGAACGATCTTCGGTGCCGCGAATTCCGTGTTCAGGCGAAAACAGTGCCGTCAGCTTCACATTTGCTTTCGTCGCCCGCTCGTCGCTGTGCAGCAGGTCCACACTGCTGCGCCCTTTTTCGTCAATGCCCGTCTGGTTGGTAATGAGCCCGACCCGCTTGTCCTTGATCAGATGGATGCTGTCGGAGAGCAAGACGGAAATTCCCGGCCGCACTTTTTCTGGCCCCGCTGCTCCGGGAGGCAGTGGCAGGCCGGCCGCATCCGTTCTCGGGGGTGGCCCGCAAGCGATCACCATGAGTGCGGCGCCGGCGCACAGGAGCAGCGCACGCCCTGATGGGGTATGATTCCCATGCATGATGCGCGCGCTGGCGCGATCTGTCCTCACCAAGCGCTCCCTTACACGCTGCCAATGCGTCAGACGCACTCTATCCTCGCTTCGCCGTACGGTTCGTCGTGCTCGGCCGCGGTCATTCGCCCGCGACTGATGCTGCTGGCAATGCTGCTCATTCTCACCGCCTGCCTGCCTGGCGCCGGTCGGTCGAACAACACGCTCGATCCGGCCACCCCGACATTGCCCGGGCCCATTGGACTCGACCCGACTGTGCCGCTGCCTGCGGCACATCGCGCGTGGGTTGAATCTACTCTTACGTCACTGTCACTTCGCGCTCGTGTCTCCCAGATGGTCATGGTATGGGTGCTGGGTGATTATACCGGCGCATACGAGCCAGGGTTCGCTGAAATCACGCGACAGGTGAGTGAGGTGGGTGTTGGCGGGGTGGTCATGTCACTCGGGTCACCGGTCGAAGTAGCCGCCAAGGTGAACTACCTGCAAGGACGCGCCAGGATCCCGCTGTTGGTGGCGTCAGATGTGGAGCCGGGGCTTGGGCGGCTTGAAGGCGGCGTGTTCGCCCCATCCCTCATGAGCGCCGGCGCCGCCACGGTGCTGCCAAGCAACATGGCGATTGGGGCCTCCGGACGCGAGCAGGACGCGCATGCCGCCGGACGCATCACCGGACGTGAGGCCCGCGCCACCGGCATTCATCTGGCGTTCGCACCCACCGCGGATGTCAACAACAATCCGTCGAATCCAGTCATCAACACGCGCTCGTTTGGCGAAGATCCGGCGGCCGTTGCTCGCCTGACCGCGGCCTTTGTGCGCGGCGTGCAGGAAGGCGGGAGTGCGGCCACACTCAAACACTTTCCCGGACACGGCGACACCGACGTGGATTCCCATCTCGGACTGCCGGTGATCACGGTCAACCGCGCTCGTCTTGATGCGCTCGAGCTGGTGCCGTTTCGCGCCGGCATTCAGGCGGGCGCCGCGGCGGTGATGACGGCGCATATTGCCCTGCCGCAGGTATACGGCGATTCGGTGCCAGCCACGCTGCGACGCGACGTCATGACCGGACTGCTGCGCGATACACTCGGGTTTCGAGGACTGACGATTACCGATGCCCTCACGATGGATGGCATAGCGAAAGGATTTGGCGTCGCGGAGAGTGCCGTGCGCGCGGTGCGCGCCGGCGACGACATCCTGCTCATGCCGGGCAATGTTGACGAGGCCATCGACGCGGTGGTTGCCGCGGTCAACGCCGGACGCATTCCACCGGCGCAGATCGACAATGCGGTGCGCCGCATTCTTGAACTCAAGCTGCGGACCGGCGCGATTGCGCGGCCGCTGGTTCCACTGGAAGCACTTCGTGAAGTCGTCGGCTTGCCGGAACACACCGAGACTGCACGAGAGATCGCTTCGCGTGCCATCACGCTGTTGCGTGATCGCGATGCGTTGGTACCACTGAACAGCAGCGCGCGCACCTTGCTCATCACGTATGCGCCGGACAATGACATCGCCGCTGGCAATGTGTTTGCCGCGACACTCACACGTGCACAGTCGGGCACGCGCAGTGTGCGCATTACGCCGCGCACCGGTGCGGCGGAACTTGATTCGCTCATGATCGCAGCGCGCAGCGTGGAACGTGTTGTGATTTACACCTACACGCGCACGCTCGAAGGCGCTGGCCGCTTTGCCATTGCACCACGCGTTGCAGCGTTTGTAGACAGTCTCGCACGCACAACACCAACGGTTGTTGTGGCCGGTGGCAATCCGTACGTGATTCGGCAGTTCCCGTCCGTCAGCACATACGCGGTGACGTATGGTCGTGGCGCCGCGCTCGAAGAGGCGGCCGCCCGCGCCATTACCGGACAAGCAGCGATCACCGGTCGGGTGCCGGTCACGCTGCCGGAGTTTTTCCGGGCCGGTGACGGACTTTCGCGTCAGACAGCCGAGCGTCAGCCGTGAAACGCCGCACCGTGCGGATACTCTGGGGC
Source organism: Gemmatimonadaceae bacterium (assembly GCA_041742675.1). Classification (GTDB taxonomy): domain Bacteria; phylum Gemmatimonadota; class Gemmatimonadetes; order Gemmatimonadales; family Gemmatimonadaceae; genus JAABRT01. The sequence continues at coordinate 9,183 of JBGTOG010000402.1, forward strand.
GTGATGGCGCTGCCGTTGCTGGCCGGTGCCTGTCGCAGCACGCCGGTTCGCAGCGCCACCGATCGTGACGAGGACGCGCGAATCTTCAGCGCACGCCAGCGCACGATCACAGACTCCGTACGCGCCGTGCTCGCACGCGGACTGGCCGACTCTGCCTATCCGGCGGCCTACGCGGTGGTGGGCACCTCGCGCGGAGTCTACGCGTCCATGGGGGTTGGTGCGCTCGAACCCATGCCCCTTCCCGCGCGCAACACCGCCAACGATTCCGCGTATGGCGCGAGCAACGGCAGCAGGGCGAATACGCCGTACATGATCGCGTCCCAACCGGTCAGTGATTCCACGGTGTGGGATCTCGCATCACTCACCAAGGTGATTGCCACAACGTCGGCGGTACTGCAACTGGTTGCCGACCGGCGAGTACTGCTGGATGCGCCTGCCAGCCTGTACCTGCCGCGCTGGACCGCAGCGGGCGCCGGATCGGTGACCGTGCGACAGCTGCTCACCCACTCGGCGGGCCTGCCGGCCTGGCGTCCGCTGTACAAGGAAGCCTGGAGCGCCGAAGAAGCCATGGCGCAGATCTACGCGACGTCTCCAGACACGTCCCCCGGTGTTCGCTATGTGTACAGCGACATTGGATTCATTTTGCTCGGGGAACTGGTGGCCGGTATGTCCGGGTTGCCGCTCGACAGTTATGTGCTTGCCAACGTGTTTCTGCCGCTCGGCATGCGCGAGACGCGTTTCCTGCCTTCGGCCATGTGGCAGTCCCGCACGGCGAGCACGGAAGTTGATCCGTGGCGTCAGCGCCAGTTGCGCGGCGAAGTGCATGACGAGAACAGTTTCCAGCTGGGCGCCGTGGCCGGACACGCCGGACTGTTTTCAACCGCGCGCGATCTGACGCGCTTTGCGCAGGCGCTGTTGCTGAGTGGCTGGGGTGACGCACTGTTCGACGCACCACGGCTGATGGTGCGTGGCAGCGGTCTTGCCGTGTTCGAAGACACCACATTGCGCGCCTTTGTGCAGCGTCAGTCTGTGGTCGCTGGTTCACACCGCGCGCTCGGTTGGGAAACCCCCACGGGTACCAACTCCGCGGGACGCCGCCTGAGCAGCAGCGCCTTTGGCCACACCGGCTTCACCGGCACATCATTGTGGATCGACCCGGCGCAGGATTTATTCGTGTTGTTGCTGACGAATCGAGTAAACCCCACGCGTCAGCGCCAAGGCATTGCACGAGTGCGGAGTGGACTGGCCGAAGCGGTGGTGTCGGCGATCGAGACGGCGGAATCGAGCCGACCGGGCCCCGCCCGGACCAGAAGCGGCAATCTTGAGTAATACGGTAGGGATTGGTTACGTTACAGGTGTCGTCGTTCGAAGGTCGCTGTGCGGAGCCGCATGGTCCTGTCGAACAACCCCACGCGCCGACCGTTGCGGTCGGTCTCGGAGAGACTCATGAGCACAATGCAGCAGCCGGATCTTCTGGTCACCATCACAGACGCCGCCGTGACCGAAGTGCAGAAGTTTATGGAAGCCGAAGGCGTAACCGCCGAGGCGGGCGGTCTTCGCGTCGCGGTGATGCCGGGTGGTTGCAGCGGCTTCAAGTACAGTCTGGTGATTGAAGACAAGAGCGCTGAAGATGACATCATGCTCGACCATGGCACGTTCAAGGTGTTTGTCGATCCGTTCTCGGCGCAGTATCTGGGCGGCACCACGATCGATTACGTCACGTCCATGCAGGGCTCGGGATTCACGTTCAAGAATCCAAACTCCACTGGCGGCTGCGGCTGCGGCAGTTCGTTCTCGGCGTAAGCGAACAGGCGCCGGCCGTTCGTTCCTGGCGTCGCTAAATCGGCGGGGGCAGTTTGCAGGCCCGCGATCCACATCGGATCGCGGGCCTTTGTACGTCGAATGTGTTCCGCGGTGCACCACACGCCATATTGTCTGCACCGCGGCGACCCTTTCCCTCCCACGCCCTCAGCATGACCGCCACCGGATTTACCACGCTCGACGGCATCATTGTCGTGCTGTACCTGCTTGGCACCACCATGCTCGGCGTCTGGCTTGGACGCGGTCAAACGTCAGCACGTGCGTACTTCGTTGCCGGTGATAAGGTGCCGTGGTGGGCGGTGCTCTTTTCCGTCGTCGCGACGGAGACCAGCGCGCTCACCTTCATCTCGATTCCGGGGCTGGCCTACATCGGCAATCTCGGATTCCTGCAGGTCGCGCTTGGGTATGTCGTGGGACGCATCATCGTCTCCTTCGTGCTGCTCCCGCGCTACTATCAGGGCGAGCTGGTCACCGCTTATGCGCTGCTTGAACAGCGTTTTGGACAGGCGACGCGGCGATTTGCCTCGATCACGTTCATGGTCACGCGCACGTTCGGCGACTCGGTGCGCCTGTTCGCCACCGCGATTCCTGTAGCACTGCTCATCGGACCGTTGGTGGCACCGGAGTACGTGGGTCCGGCGTCCATTTTGATCCTCGGTGCGTGTACCGTGGTCTACACGTATCAGGGTGGCATGCGCGCCGTGATCTGGACCGATGTCATTCAAATCGGCGTGTACATGGGCGGCGGTCTCGCGGCGCTCTGGTTGGTCGGTGATGATGTGATCGGCGGCTGGTCAAAGATTCTCAGCGATGCCGATGCCCGCGGTCAGTTGCAGGTCTTTGACTTGTATACAGGATTTGATCGTCCGCACACGCTGTGGGCCGGCGTCATCGGCGGTGCGTTCCTCTCCATGGCGTCGCACGGCGTCGACCAGATGATCGTGCAGCGCTTGCTCGCCACCGGAGATCTCAAGCTGGCGAGACGGGCGCTGATTGGCAGCGGCTTCGTGGTGTTCGCGCAGTTTGCGATGTTCCTGATCATTGGTGTGGGGCTGTACGCCTTCTACTCGGGCGAGACGTTTCCCCGCCCCGATGCAATCTTTCCTCGCTTCATTGTCGAAGTGATGCCACCTGGTCTTACCGGCGTGGTGATTGCCGCGGTGCTGGCGGCCGCCATGAGTACAATCTCGAGCTCCATCAATTCGCTGGCGGCAGCATCGGTGCATGACCTGTACCTGCCGATCACGGGCAAGCGCACCGACGATCCGGGGCTGCTCACCACCAGCAAACGCTTCACATTGCTGTGGGCAGCCATTCTCATTGGCGGTGCACTGCTCTATCGCAATGAAGGCACACCCGTGGTGACCATCGCGCTCTCTATTGCTTCGTTCACGTACGGGGGTTTGCTGGGCGCGTTCTTCCTCGGCATGGCGGTGCGCCGGGCCCGGCAGCGGGACGCCATTCTGGGGATGAGCGTAGGGATTTCCGTGATGAGCGTTGTCGTGTTCTCCACGCAGCTCAGCACATGGTTTCCGACACTCGCCCCGATGCTGGCGCCAGTGCGCGGAGTGGCGTGGCCGTGGTTCGTCCTTATCGGCACATCGCTTACGTTTGCGACTGGGTTTGTCTCGTCATTATTCCCCTCGGCCAAAGCTGGGGGTGCCTCACCTTCGGAGTTGTCTGCATGAGCGCTGGTCCGCTGGATCCATCTCCGCTGGTCGTCGGTGTCGACGGCGGCGGCACCCGAACGCGCGTTTTGGTCGCCGACGTGCAAGGTCGCACGCTGGCGCGACTTGAGGGCGAGGCCACGGCGCTCCGGCCGGGCGATGAGCGGCGCTCCGCCGAGATCATCGCCGTGCTGGTACAGGAGGCGCTGGCGAGCATTGAGCGCGCGGAATCGCGTCCATCCACTCTGGTGGTCGGCGTGGCGGGTGGAGGTCAGGAGCGGGCCGCACAGGCGCTCTGGCAGGCGCTGGCCTCGTCGCGCATTGCGGACGACGTTAACGTGGTCGCGGACGCAGAGATCGCGCTTGACGACGCGTTTGGTGATGCCGCGGGAGTGATGCTGGTCTCCGGTACGGGTTCCGTGGCGTTTGCGCGCGCTCCAGATGGCCGCATCGAGCGCTGCGGGGGCTGGGGCCCGGTCATGGGCGACGAAGGCAGCGGGGCCTGGATCGGGCGTCGCGCGCTGAGTGTAATCACGGCTGCACACGACGGCCGCGAGCCGGAAACCGCGCTCGTGGGCGCGATACTCACGGCTCTCGAGGCGGAATCACTTGAGGATCTGATTCCGTGGGCGGCGGACGCAACACCAGGTGATTTTGCAACGCTGGCCCCGATCGTGGTGCAGGTTGCCGCTCAGGGAGACCTGCGTGCCAACGCCCTGGTCAGCATTGCGGTGGAAGAACTCGTGCTCCACGTTCGTACGCTGGCTCGGCGCTGCTTTGTCGACGAACGCGCCTCGGTGCCGGTAGCCTGTGCGGGTGGCGTGCTGGTGAAGGGCTCGCTGGTTCGCAAGCGTGTTGAACAGCGCCTGAAGACTGCGGTCCCGGGTGCCGTGGTGCGCAGCGATGAGGTCGACGCCGCACGTGGTGCAGTCAAGCGCGCGCTGCGGTTGATGGGAGTGGAGGACGCGTAATCGTTGGCGCGACGCGCCGTGCGCGTGCCATCTGAATGACTTGCTCATTGCAGAGGAGACGTCGAATGCCACGCTTCAAGAAGGAACCGATGCATATCGCCGTCGGTGGTCACGTCGTTGCCGTCGACGCGAAGACCGGTCACGAGTTGTGGCGCACCAAACTGAAGGGCGCGAGCATTACGACCGTTCGGCGAGCGGGTGAACTGCTCTACGCCGGCGCCGGGGGCGAGCTGTTTTGTCTCGACGCGAAGACCGGGAGCATTGTGTGGCGTAACAAGCTCAAGGGGTTGGGACTTGGGCTGGTGTCGTTTGTGTCGGACGATTCATCAGCGGGAGCGGCGGCGGCATACGCACAGCAGGCGGCGGTGGCGGCGGCTGGGTAGGTGGTTGGTTGGGGCGTGTTGTGCGGGGCGAGGGTGTGCAGCGTGCAGTTAATGGCAGATCCGCAGGGCACCAATGGTGCACGGTGCGCGGTACGAAATAAAGTCGGCCGAAAAGCCGGAAAGCCCCAAGGCACTGTGTAGCCTTAAAGACGAATCAGACGGCAACTGCGGCTGAGAGCGGGGGGGGGACAAGCGGTAGTTCAGATGCGCCCTTTGCGGCTACACAGTGCCTTGGGGCTTTCCGGCTTTCAGGCATCGTCCGTTTCGTACGACGAACCGAGCACTCAGGGTGCCCGGCGGATCCCTATCCCGACCGCGGCCTCACCCATCTCAGGCGCTCAGCTCAGAACGTGTAGTCCAGGTTGTACTTCGCGCGAACCGGCTGGCCACTACCATCGGTCGCTGGGCGAAAACGCGTCGCCGCCAGGATCTCGCGCAGCTTGCGGTTGTATCCCGCGTCGCGAGTTGGTGTGAACTCGAAGTCGATCACCTTGCCGGTGGAATCCACGTCAAAGATGATGGTGATGGTGCGTCCTTTCACGCGATCGGGCACGGGAATCGGCGGAATGAACAGTTCGGCCGGCGTGGGCGGAAAAATGCGTCCCGTTCCACCGCCCGTGCCGGCGCCCACACCACTGCCGCGGCCGGTGCCAATTCCGGAACCCACGCCGCCTCCGGAGCCCGGGCCTGAGCCGGCG
>JBGTOG010000444.1:0-25580 GCA_041742675.1 Gemmatimonadaceae bacterium
CAGGCAGACGCCGCCCTGATGACCTTGAAAACACGACTCCCGCCTGGCGCCTTCAACGAGCTAGTGGCAGTGGCGCCGCAGCTTCCGACCTGGTTGGCGCGCAGCGTCGGCAAGGCCGCGCATGGCTGATGCCTTTCTCCAGCTCCCGGTCGAAGATCGGCGCGAGGCCCTCAGCGTCGCGGCCGATCGGTCTGGTCGGCCCGCGCACTTACTGGAGAAGGACGTGTGGGTGATCTGGGCGCTGGCCACCCTGTACGGCTCAGCGATCGGCGAACACCTCGTATTCAAGGGCGGCACGTCCCTGTCCAAGGCCTATCAGGTTATCCGGCGGTTTTCTGAGGATGTGGACCTGACCTTCGACATCCGGGCGCTTGCACCGGACTTGGTGGGCGAAGACGGCGACGCATTGCCGAAGAACCGTAGCGAGGAAAGGCGCTGGTCCGGCGAGGTACGCGGGCGCCTGCCCAGATGGGTTGAAGGAAGCGTTCAGCCGATCATCGCACAGGCGCTTGCGGCGGAGGCATTGATGGCCACCATCCGCGTTGACGGGGAGAAGCTGTTCATCGACTATGAGGCCGGGACGGCTGGCTCCGGATATGTCGCGCCGAGCGTCATGCTCGAGTTCGGAGCACGATCAACGGGCGAGCCCGCCAGTGTGCGTGACATCGCCTGCGACGCGTCTGGCCTGATCGAGGGCGTGACCTTTCCGACGGCTCGTCCGCGCGTGATGCATGCGGAGCGAACCTTCTGGGAGAAGGCAACGGCCATCCATATCTTCTGCTTGCAAGAGCGGCTGCGCGGCGATCGTTTTGCTCGACACTGGCACGATGTCGCGCGATTGGACGATGCCGGTTTTGCGGCATCCGCCTTCGCTGATCGCGACTTGGCGAACACGGTCGCGCGCCACAAGGCCATGTTCTTCGCCGAAAAAGCGGCCGATCGCACACGCATCGACTACGCGGCGGCTGTGAACGGCGGCCTGAGATTTGTGCCCGAAGGCGATGGCCTGAACGTGCTGCAAGAGGACTACGCCCGCATGGTCGAGGACGGGCTTCTCCTCGAAGACGCCGAGCCTTTTGACGCGCTCATGGCGCGATGTGCCGAGATCGCGGAACGCGCGAACCGCATTCGTGAATAGGAGGCTAATGGTATGGGGCACGGGCATTCGGCGCCAAAGTGAGGTGAGCCCTGACCTTGAACCTGCCCCGATTCCGTCGAGCGCTGGTGTTGGGTTTCACGCCGCCGTGGATTGCGTTACGGGCTCAAAACGCAAAACGACCCCACATCGACATGACGTGGGGTCGCTCGCAAAGCTCTACACCTTAACACGTTAGAACAGAGCGGGCGACCGGACTCGAACCGGCGACGTCCAGCTTGGGAAGCGTGATGGACGCTCAGGGTTTGCGCTCATTGGAGCTGTTGCGCCTCTGAAGATTGGCCATACGGCGCACACAGCGCTCACGGCGTGAGCGCAAAAGCCGTGAGGATCGGGCACAATTGGGCACAACGTGCTCAGCTTTAGTGGAGCTGCGTCCGGCGGTCCGGTTCTCCACGGCAGCCGATTCCAGCTAGATTACAACACGGGCGAGGCGCTGCACGGCAGCCGTTCGGCAGCACATCCGTTTGTCCCGCGTTATCGTCGCACGGAGGGAAAATGAAGACGTTTACCGCAGTCATCGAGCGCGATACAGAAACCGGCTTGCTGGTCGGCCACATCCTTGGCTTCCGTGGGGCGCACAGTCAGGGTGCGACGATGGAGGAGCTGGAGGCCAATCTGGCGGAGGTGGTCGCCATGCTGCTCGAGGATGGCGAGCCCAACTTCGAAGCCGAGTTCGTCGGTACACAAACCGTGCGCGTCGCCTGAATGGGATCGCTGCCGGTCCTCAAGCCACGCGAAGTCGTAGCGCGCCTTGAGCGACTCGGCTTCGTCGAAGTGCGGTAACGAGGGTCCCACAAACAGTTCCGACATCCCGACGCGCGCGCGACCATGGTGCCGGTGCACGCGGGGCGCGACATCTCACCGATCCTCCTGCGCCAAATCTGCCGCGACATCGGCGTCGCGGTAGACGATTTCCTGGCGTCCTAATCGCGGCCGCATACAACACGAGCGTCAGCGCCGATGACTGGACCGCTCTTGCTGCGAAACCTGTCGTGGCGCGCGCCGATAGTGGGCAAAAACGCAGACCGATTGGGCACCGAACAGCAACGGCCGCATCCAAACGTGGACGCGGCCGTTTTGCAAGCTATCGCATTTAGATGACGAACAGAGCGGGCGACCGGCCTCGAACCGGCGACGTCCAGCTTGGGAAGCAGCATCTGCGCTACCTGAAAGGCGGGATTCGTCGCGTTGTCCCTCTGAAAGAGACTACTTGGGCGCACGATGCGTTCGCCACTGTGAGCGCGAAGCCGTGTCCATACGGGCTCAGTGGGCTAACGACGGCGACTGCACTGAGCGTTGCCTATCTCGGCACGCGGAAGCGTCCTCCTGTTCACTGCGTCACGCTTGGAGCGCTCCGCCTACGCGGCAGCTGCAAGAATCGCGTTGTGCTTCGGCACGGAGAGCACACCTCCGGCGGGTCGTGACCGGTGCGTCTGGTAGGTCTGACGGCGCCGAAGCTTCGTCCGCGTGGTAGCCGCTCCGGGCGGAGTATATCAGAGGCCGGATTCGAGGTGTCGACCGACGGCGCAGTGCGATCGTCGTAACGCTTCGGACAAGCACTGAGTCGACGTCGCCGAGTGAAGCTGGCTGCACCGTAGAGATGTAAATGGCGAGTAATAGACCAAGTGATTGCCCATGTAGATGAGTAGCGACCGCATCGTCAAACGCTACGCCAGCGCAACGCGACTAGGGCAAACGCCCTATTGCAACGAACACGAGGTCGCCGTAGCATACCGTCTGGTTGAATTTCCGGAGACGTGGTCGGCGCAATGCGAAGTTCTGAGCGCACACCGCGTCGCGTTGGCACACCTTCTCAGTTGTGTACACCGCTCCTCCCGACCTGTACGAGACCGTCGATGATGACGTGCCAGCTCGTCGTGCGAACACTCGTGCGTCGCTCACTCCACGCTGCGGTGTCCAACGCAGTCACTGCAGCGTTTGAAGAGTTGGAGATCAGCTCTCCGCGCGTCGGCAACGAGGTGCCGGGCGCGCCAGCGCTGGTTGAGCACGCAGCATCGCCCACCGAACTGTACGCTCGATTCCCGTATTCCGCATGCGCCATTCTTGTGGCTGATTGGGTGCGATTCTGCGAATGTGCCGAGCAGGTTCCGAACGGCATCACACCAGAGAGTCTGTTGGCGGGATGGGACGGGGCTCTCCTGATTGTGCCAGAGCCTCTGCCGGTGGAACTAAGGACGCTCTTGCATGGACGCTTGGCTCCACGACTTTCCGTAGCGCTTCTTGCTGATGTGTATCACTCGCGTTTCAGACCGGACATCGGTCGGCTTGCGGCGGTCGCGGCGGCATTGCCCAGCGATCGAGCAGCGTTGTCGGCCATTGAGCGTGCAGGAATTGAAGCGTTACCGGTGCGATGGCGGGTTGTCCTGCTGCATGCGCTTCGAATGAGAAATGAGTGGAGCGTGAAGCGTTTGCATGCCGCATGCGGCGTGGATCGACGAACGCTTGAGCGCGGCTTCGCGAAAGCCGCCTTACCGTCACCCGCAGAGCTGCTACGGCCGCGCCCGATGCCGTAAGAACGCCGCAATGCGAGCATTGCCATCCTCGTCGAACAGCAGCGCAGTACTCACGGGATTTGGGCGCGCTCGCCCACAGTCTTCGACGTTCCGAGGTTGAGTTCATCGTGTCCCCTGCATCAGACGGAGGCGAAGATGGGAAGTCGCGTGATTCTCGGAATAATAGGCGTTGTTGTGTGCAGCGCCGTGCTAGCCTGCGCAGACGGGGTAGCTCTCACGGGTAGCATCGCCAGCGAGACTCCCCCGGCGAGGTTCCTTATGACCTACTGCGGAGGCGGGAATCAGATCGTAGCGCCGCCCGCAGACGACCAAGGGGCGACGGCGAGTCGGCGTTCTCGCGTGGCGACCGCCGTGAACACGCTGGGTCGGCCTGCCAGCGCACCCCAGTACGTCGCTGCGCACAGACCCGGCGCTGGATGCGTTGGAGCAAGCGCTCTACGACCGGGACATTGACGGGCCGCTCGTCCATCACAGCGACAGGGCGTGCAATCCTTCTCAGTTCGCTACACGGAGCGCTTGGCGGACGCCAGCATCGAACTGTCGGTTGGAAGTCGTGGCGATTCCTACGACAACGCGCTCGCGGAATCCATCATCGGCCTGTACAAAACCGAAGTGATTTATCATGATGGCCAATGGCGCGGACTGGAACACCTGGAACTGGCGGTGCTGGAATGGGCGATCTGATTCAACACCGTTCGCTTGCTCGAACCGCTCGGCTACTTGCCACCGGCCAAGTATGAAGCACAGTATCACACCAGCAACTCCGAAATCGCCGGAGTGGCCCTCGAACAAGACGGTCTCCTCGAATGCCGGGACGATTCAGATTCTGAACAGGCGGGAATCGAAGCGTTACCTGAGCGGTGGAGGTTTATCCTCATTCAAGACTTACGATCCCCGGGCGACTGGAGCGTTAAGCGCCTTCACGCGACACTCGGGGTAGATCGACGCACACTCGAGCGAACTTTCTCGAAGGTGGCTTTACCAAGTCCGTCTGAGCTATTTCGAGTTCGTCTAAACGCCGCAAAACTGCCGCAATTCGACTATTGAGGAATGAAGAGTAAGCTCCTACTGTAGCAGTGCCGGTGCAACCGTACACCTCCACTCGCGTGTCCTATGCGAGCACAGCTGAGGGCGTGGTAGAATGGTTTTGCCTTTCCCAAGGAGCTCTTTGTGGGCGAACTCTTGCTGCGTCGGGAAAAGTATTCTGTCACTGGCACTGCAGAGGAGCGCACCATGAGGTTAGCTGCAACTCTACTGACAGGTACGTCAATCGTGCTGTTGAGCGCTGCTTGCGGCGTGCCGCTCAAAGAAGCTTCTCGCAGACCTGCAATTCGATTTCAGGAGTATGCTAGCGTTCAGCTGCCGAGTGGGTTTCGCGCTGTAGATGCTGCATTACTCTCAGGGGGTCGAGCGATTGTTGTTGGGTTTGCGAGCGCGCAGGTTTTGATCGTTGATACTTCTCGTCGTATCATCGCTGTCGAAGAAGGAGCTCTCACCAGCCCAATCGCGGCCGTATTTGTGTCGCGAGACTCGTCGATTGAAGTGATTGACACAACGCCGGTGGCGATCCAAAGATTCGATTCCGAAGGCAAGGCTGTCGAGCGCATCTTGGTTGATGTGGCTGGCGATCGATTGATTGCTGCAACGCGGCCCAATTCCGGTTGGGTTTTCTTGCTTTGTCGCAATGCCAGCCGGTGTCGTCTTCTATGGCTCGATTCCGATGGACAAAGCGTGCGGTCAATGGACCTACCTACGAGCACATTGCCAAACGACAGGGCACGTATGCCGTTCTCCATCACACACGATAGAGAATCGATTGTTGTCGCCTGGCGAAGTCGGCCCTTCCACCTAGGTCGCATCAGTCACAGTTCCGAGGCAGTCCACTACTTCGATGCACCGACGAGTGTCGAAGCGATCGCTACGCTCGTACGCCCAGGCGCTACGGGAAGTTGGCTAGCGATGAGACCCGTTGTGGCTGGCAACAAGATACTGCAAACGCTCACGAACGCGAGTGCCGATGAACGCATCAACTTGTCCTTCGATTCGACGGGACACATCAGTTCATTCTCTTCCGTGTTTGCTCCGGTTGGCGTAGCGGCCGGAAGCTCCGAAGGCGACTTTCTGCTTGCCGTTCGAGATGTTGGCGAGCATGAACTTGTTTGGTATCGAATTGCCGACGAACGATGATCTCATTGCGCACCTAGACTTGTCTCTAACCTGGTGAAACGATGTGCACCTCAATGGTAGCTAGGCACCTGTGGCTTCTAGCGCTAGTCGCCCCGAGCATGAGTCAGGCGCAAGTATCTGGTGCACCGCAGATTCTCTCGCTAACGCTGGATCAGACCTATAGCACTGCGTTGCCCAACAATGAGCTCCTCCTGGAGGTTAGTGCTATCGCCATTCGCGCCGACGGAATCGCGTACGTTTTGGACCGTTCGTCGGCTTCCATTGTACAGTTTGGTCAGAACGGTCGAGCCATACGAGTGTTCGGACGAAAGGGCGACGGGCCGGGGGAGTTCCGCTCACCATACCGGCTTGGACTGTTGGCCGACACGCTATGGGTTAGCGATCGAACACATCGTAGAGTCTCTTTCTTCTCCGCTGATGGGCGGTTTCTGAAAAGTGAAAACATTATGTCGCCAGCCTCGGCGTCGAGTGCGGCTTCCGCTCCTATTGCACTGACGAAGCAAGGGTTTGCAATAGCAATTCCAGGAAGTGTGACCGTTGGAAAAGAGCCAATAGTAGAAAGGTCTGTTCCGATCGTGCGCATTTCGAGGAAGTCTCAAGCCGTAGATACGATCACTGTGATGCACTATTCGGATCGGCAGCCAGTTATTCAACTGAGTGTCGGACGCACCTCGTACTTGACTGATCCAATGCCGGAACGACCGCTGCGCGTAGTTTCGCCAGATGGTCGGCTTGTCTTGGTCGTTGAACGCACGAGCCGTACACAGCAGGTTGGCTACGCACGGGTCCTGATCTTCGACTCCGACGGGCGCCAACGTCTTGCGAAAACATATAGAACAACGCCTGTGAGCGTAAGCAAAATCAGCAGGGATTCAATACTGGCTCGCTATGTAGCTGCCTACAAATCCAGTTTCCCGTCCGAACTCGCAACGAAACAGGCCGTATCAAACGCATTGCAGCTACCAGAGTTTTACCCATCGATTTCGTCCGCTGGGATAACAAATGATGGCAGGTTCTATCTTGCGATGCCATCGGATGGTACACCAGTTCGCTGGACGGTTTTCAGTGAGCGCGGCGACGAACTCTTCGCCTTTGATTTACCACGCGAGTCCCAAGTGGTCTCGATGGCTGCGCAGTTCGTGTGGGTCATGTCTACCGACCACGACGGAGTGAACACGATTTCGCGTCATCGGCTAGCGAAGTGAACTCAACGCGCAGTAACACAGCTGAGCGACGTAGACTGATCGCAACCGGCGGAGTTCTGACCAAGCTCAGTCTCTCCACATCTCCGCTTTGTTTGAACGCTTCTACTTGGGAAATCCTCAGGTAGGCATTCAGAAACATTTAGCGCGCTCCCAAGCGAAGGAGGCATGGTCCAAGCAATCGACTTCGGCCGAGATCGTTGAACACTTCCCGATTAGGCGTGACCTCATCCTCTAATGGAGTGCCATCGAATGCGTCTCATTTTCGCCTTGTTGCTTGCCTTGGGTATCTCGGGCGTCGTCTCCATCTCATCACTGCACGCGAGCTCTCCGCCATCTGGTTGCGAAAAGTGCGAACTAACTGAGGCTCTTGCCAGTTTCGGGGGAGAAAGTGGCGACGGCTTCGATTGCACTGACGGGCATTTTTCGGGGATTGTTAAATGTGAGAACCGCCCCTTCCACACTGGTTGCGACGTCATTGACGATCGTGATTGTACTTGGTTGGAAGAGATGGATGAGTTTGCGGTTTCCGCAGATGGGTCCGTTCTGCAACTTCTCGCATCGCGCACGGAGACTTCCGCTACGGGAGAGCTAACGCTGGCCTGCAACGGAGCAATCGCGTCACGCCACCCATCCCGTAGCGGTGTCGAAGCGATCGTCGGTTCGTCGAGCGCGTTAGTTTTCTAGTGATATATCTCCTTCAGTGAGCCCGGTTTGATGATACGAAACGGCCCCGCACTACGACGCTTCGTAGTGCGGGGCCGGTGCAGGAAACGACACGAACGGTAATCCCCCCGAAAAAGCGGGGTGGTGCGGGCCATGCGCCAGAAGCTTTTGTCCCGGCGGCCGAAGGCCCAGGAGACGGGCAAATGAGCGAGTTTTCGGGCCATACGAGCTCAGTTGTGGGCTCAACGCAAAACGGCCCCACATTTGCGAGATGTGAGGTCGTTCGTAAGTCCATGAAAATCAACAACTTACACTAGAGCGGGCGACCGGACTCGAACCGGCGACGTCCAGCTTGGGAAGCAGCGTCTGCGCTACTGAAGAGCGGCGATTCTTCGCGTTCTCCCACTGAAAGCGGCTAGCTGGGCGCGCTATGCGTGCGCCACCGTGAGCGTGAAACCGTGTCCATACGGGCTCGGTGGGCTCACGCGTCTCGCCGGAACGCTCCGCCAGCACGGCCCGCAGCACGAACGCGCGAGCGGCGGCGCGGACTTAGCGCAATCGGCGACAGGCAGGATCAAACGGAGTGGATTGCGCGCGCCACAGCCCACGGCGTGGCATACGCGTCACGCTGCTGCTGACCAGCCGAACCGCCGGCTGCCGCACTTCAGGCGAGAACGGCGCCCGGGCCCGAGCCGTGGTCGGTTGGTGGTCCATTTGGCTTTCGTCATGCTTCCAGTCTCTCAAACGTGGGGGCCTCCTTCAATCCCGGGGCGATTCAAGCACGAGCGCAAGCGCGTCTGCTATGGGACATTCTTCAGGGCGTCTCTCGCCGAGTTTCACAAGGCCTCGTGTACGATGCTGACGGTGATGTCGTCCCCGTCGATTGGTTCTGGATTACTCGGCGACGTGTGCCATGTGCGCGATCGCCATCGACGCGCGAACGCCAACAGCGGCGAAAGACCGCCGAGCTCGCTTGACACTCACGCAGGCTTGCGCGAAAGATTGCTTGCGTCCGGCCGCCGTCGTCCGGAGCATACCCGTTCACGCGCTTCGATGCACAGCTCATTCACTGTGGTCACGCTTGTCGCCGAGCCGATTCGTGAGTCAGTCGATGTTGCCACCGCTGAGGGACTGACTTCCCTCAGTTCCTCTATGCGCCGCGCGCCACGCGCCACCGTGCTCTCCCCGGTGTCGGTGCACCATGCGAAAGATCTGACCACGCTGTACGCGCACTTCAACTACCCGTCGCGATGCTGCCTTGTCGTCGACGTCTCCCTCGCCCGCGCATTGATTCGGCAGGAAGCGGCGCGCGGCGTGATACAGACGCTACTTGGGGTCGTGGCCGGCTGGGATTGTGCGGTGTTGATTCTTTCAGGCGCGGACGCAGCAGCGCTCGAGACGCTTTGGAGTTCCCCAACGGCGCGGCGCTGCACGCCGATCGGTCGTGACGCTGCCTCGGTCGAGATGCTGCAACTCTCACTGCAACGTGCATGGCATCAGACTGCGCATCTGCCTCACGAGCAACTCAACGCTCTGCCGACGGAGATCGCGCGCGCGCTCACCCGTGTCCCCGCAGCGGTTCGTGCCATTCTCTGGCAGGCCCTGCGAGCACCTGACGACTGGACCGTAGATCGGCTCGCGGCGACGTTTGCGATCACACGCCGGTCCTTTGAGGGGCAGTGTCGACGGTGGGGCCTACCGTCGCCTTCGAAAATGCTGCAGGTCGCTTCCAGGCCGGGGTCGTCACTCTAGTCCTTGTGATGTGGACGAACGGACGATTCAGAGTGCGGCTGTGTAGAAAAAATGTCGCATAGAGTGTCGCATATTTTCACTTGTGATTACTAACGACAGCGTTGCATAGTTGCTCCGCGTCGAAGTCGAGCGGCTTTCGAAGAATCGCCAACGCTTCACGGCCGTCAGAAATCTCACGACGCGTACTTTGAGGTCACATTCCACTTCGGGGAGGTGTTCAATGAGGAGCAGAACTCTACTGCAAAGCGTAGTGGCAGCACTTGGCGTCGCGCTTCTTCTGGTGCTCGCGCCGGACGAATCACGAGCAGATTCTCCAGCTAGCGAGTGCAACATTAATCCCAATATGGAGTGCGGTCGGCTCGTCATTCCAGATTTTATTTGTATCGAGGTCGCCGGACAGCTGGAGTGCGATGACCTGGACTTGCCGTTTTTCGGAGAACTCAGCCCAACGTGACGTGCACGCGAAGCAGTGCCATATGTCGAGCGTACCGACGCCGCAACACGGCGCCGGTACGCCTGCTCGCCGCAGCGAGCTGCGCCATGGCATTGGTCGGCTGCGAACAGCGGGCGCCCGACACGAAGTCTGCGCGACCTGCCGTGGTGTCCACGCGCGATTCGCAGAGTCTGGTCGACGTTACCGCCGTCACGTCTCGTGATTCGGGCATCGCAGTTTTGTCGGCGTCGGCACGACAAGTTCGATCCGAAGCAATCGTCGATCCAGCTCGCTGGCCAGAGGACTTGTACGTGTCGGGGCGCCGTCCAACGAACGCTGAGCTTCGTCCGCATTGGAGCTACGTCGCGAGCATGGACGACACGATGCTGCTGCAGCCGTATGATGTAGCGATTCTGCGCAAAGGCGTTGTCGTGCAGGATATGGGCCGAATGGCGTTACTTGGACTGCAGCATCGCGACGGGTTGCCAATGTGGCGTACCGGTCGGCGTGGCAGTGGCCCCGGTGAGTTTCAGCTGGGAACCATCTTGCACCTATCTGACACATCGTTTTTGTACGCCGACGTGAGCCTGAGGCGCCTCTCGGAGTGGACGGACGAGGGGAAGCTGCTTGCGACGCGCGCCCTCCCGAAGATCGGAGTGATCTGGGGCGTGTGTCGGGCGCCGAATGGCGCAAACTACGTGATGGTTCGCGCGCATGGCACCGACCGTTTCAGTGGAGTCGCGCGACTTCCGGACGATGCGGATACACTGGTGGATCGTCAGTCGTTTCCGATTGACCGCCCCGTCCATCGCAGCGGGCTCGATACTCAGATGCGACTCTTTCAGTTGGCGGACGGGACCTGCGCGCTGGGTGCCAACAACGAATCCTGGTTCGCAATGTTCCGCCATGTTGACTCCATGGTAACGGTTCCGTTGGTTGAGCATGTCGCGCCACCTGTGGTGACGGAGACGAAAGATGGCAGAGCGATACGTACCTCATTTGCAGAGGGAACGCTGTCCGCCGTTCGCGGGGTGTCGTCCCTGGGCGACATGATTGCCGTGGTGTATGGCGGCGGCACCAGTGCGCGGCGCAGAATCGTGGATCTCTATCGCCGAGAGCCGTGGAGTTACGAAGGCAGTTTTGTGTTGCAGGGAACCGTCCGCGGCATCGCCTCACGAGACTCGACGCTCGTTGTCGTGTCCGAGGACGCGAGCGGTTTTGACCGAATTGATCAGTTCTTCGTGAAGCTGCCAGGTGATCAGTGCTGTCTTTGAGAGGATACAAGTTTCATTTCGGTCAACGCGGCTTGTGCGCGACCTTGGTGCTCTCACTATCGGCGTGTCAACCGTCGCTGGAGTCGACGCCGCTTGTGCGGTCATTGCAGAGCACCGGAGCGAAGGGGATCGCGGTCGTCGTTCAGCAAGACGATTGCGAGTCTCGTAGTTCAGAACTGAAGATTCTGGCGAGTCGATTGCCGAACGCGCCTGTCATCGTGCTTCGGATGCGCGGCGCGCCGGTGAACTCCTGGGAAAGAAGTGTCAAAACGATCTTTCCTGAAGCGCGCCACGCATATCATATCACGGACAATGGCGCCCTCCTGGTCCGGCTTGGGGTTTCCGCAACGCCAGCGGTAATCGAATGGAACACCGCCGATGGGCTGATCCTCGGCACGCCACTGAGCCAGGACCGCTCCAAGCTACTTTCGCAGATCCGCGACTGGGAGGCAGGTGATTGGCGGTAGCCGACAACAGTCTGCACTGCTTCGTCCCCGTGAAGCCAGCTTGGCGGAGCCCGAAGCACACGCCCGATTCGCTCGCGGCCAATCACCGTTCCCGTTCCGCGACGGACGGTTCCGACGCACCGTCCGCCCGGCGCGGGCCGAACGGAGTGGACGGCTGACGGGTGTCGTCGGACGCGCGCTCGCGCGCATCTCCTCGGAGCGCCCGCTGCCCGAGCGGGCGTTTGGTGTGCGCGGTGGTCATGGTTTGAGCGCCAAGGTGTGGACGATTGTGCACCGTTTGGCACCACGTGCGCGCGCTGCAGATCTCTCCCCCTTCACTCCGCTGATATGGTGCCTCGTCGGCCGAAGACGCCAGAGGCGCGGCGGAGGATCTCATGGCAGCTTTGCCAGTGGAGGTGCTGCGCGCAGTGCGAAAGAAGTCGCTGTCCATGCGTCCCACATGCCCAGTCAAAACACCCGACGACACCGCGATATCCGCCGCGCTTAGTGGCTGAATGAGCGGGTCTTCACGCGATACGGGCTCAACGCGAAAACGACCCTACATGGACCTGATGTGGGGTCGTTCGGAAAGCTTTACACTTCAACACGTTGATACAGAGCGGGCGACCGGGCTCGAACCGGCGACGTCCAGCTTGGGAAGCAGCATCCGCGCTACTGAAAAGCGGCGATTCTTCGCGTTCTCCCTCTGAAAGAGGCTAGTTGGGCGCGTCACGCGTGCGCCACTGTGAGCGCGAAACCGTGTTCATACGGGCTCAGTGGGCTCAGAATTGTGGCCGAGATGAACGCTGCCCCGCCGCGGCGCGTGAAGCGTGCTCCCTTTCCCCGCGAAACACCCGGAGCGCTCCGTGCCGGCGGCATCTGCGAGAATCGCATTGCGCTCTGCCGCAGAGAGCACGCCTCCGGCAGAGCGCGGCCGGTTGGCCTGCTACGTCCGCTGCTCCAGCACGGCGAACGGCGCACTCAACCATTTTCGCGTTCCGAATCCGCCAGAGGACGGGCTCACCACGGAGTCAACGCCCACTTCGCGGGATCGATGGACACGACGGCGGAGTTACGCCCGCGTGGTGGCCGGTTTTGCGGTGTACAGCAGTGGCCGGATTTGAGGTGTGCACCGAGGACAGCTCCCGACGACTAAAGGCCATTGACTTTCGCTTGGGCAACCGCTCGGCGTCAGGAAGTGCAGAGCAGCGTCAAGGAGAATGAGTGACACCGTTGGCACCGATAGTGATCGTTCTGTTCGTCGGCTGCATGGCGCTTCGCACTCGCTTAATACTGGCAAGCGGATCATCGATCGACTTCCGGAGCACGTGTATGTGCTCGTAATCGAGTCGAGTCGACGATAGCGACTGGGCTCCTGTTCCTGATCCGTGGGCGTTGAATGGATTGATGACGCCCCGGTTCAGCGCATCCTGCTAGGCATTTCAATGTCCCGCGATGACGTCGAAATCGTCCACCATCGGCGACCGCCCCCACCCCACCCGGTAACCCACGCTGAGGCCCGGGCCGGTGGGCAGATTGCGCCCGACTACGGGCAGCACAGCAGTCATTTCCAGGTCGCCACGACCAACACGTCGACCGATGGTGGGCGCCAGCTGCAGGATCCGCCGCTTGCTCGCATTCACCACGAACCCGAGCTGCTCGGGCGGCCGGCCAATCAGCGCATCGACACCAAGTTCCACGCGCACACCGCCGCGCAGAGTGGCGCCCACGCCGGCGTGCGAAAACCATTCGTCACCCGGCTTTCGTGCGGCCTCCTCGTTCGTTGATCGCCACCGATGGCCCACCCACCCGAGCAGGTACAGCGACCGCTCGGCGAAGGCGTGCCCGCTCTCGACACTCAACTCGATGTCGCGCTGTCCTTCGGTGAGCGGAATGACGGTGGCGTCGAGCGGAAAGGTCGAGCCGGGCACCTTGACTCCGACACGCAGCGCGATGGGCGCAGCTCGGCGCAGGATCGCCGGAGAGATCCTGAGTGCGGCGCGAACATCGCCCACGCCGACTCGTGACCGCTCCCCGCCGACATCCTGATAGTGCATGACGTGCACGGGCATCTGCGCCCAGGCGTCAACACCAGGGGTGAGTCCGAGACCTGCGGAGAGGTAAGCGGACGTCGTGCGGAATCGGCCGTCGGCGAGAAACGGCTGCCGAACTCCAGTGCTGTTGAACGTGCGGGTTGACGATTGGTGCAGCGCGGAAAGCATAACCCAGCCTTCGCCGCGCGGTATGGTCCCGATCGTTCCACCGCCGGCAAGAGTGGGCGACGAGTGCGGTGCACTGCAGATCGCTTGCGCGTGCGCGCGCGTGCCGGGATACGCAAGCAACGCTGCCGAGAGCAGCACCGGCGCGAGGTGCACCATGGAGATGGAGATCCGCTTCATGCGGCACCAGCCCAAAGCGTGGTAGCAGGGTGAAACGAGACCCAGGCAAACCAGTACGCCACGAACGAGTCCGAGGCCCAGGCGAGTCGCGCACCGGTGCTCGCCCCGGCCACCGCGACGCCATCGACGTTCCAGGTCGAGCCCGTTTGGTTATCAAGGAATCGTCCATTCTCCGCGCGGAATGTGAGTGGCGTGCCATTGAGCTGCGCAACGAACGCAGTCGCCGCTTCGCCTGCACGATCCCAGAAGATCACCAGCGATTCCGAGCCAACGCGCAGGGGAAACGCTGCCGATGCGCCAAGCGCACGCAGCGCGCCGAACGGAACGGCGGCGGTGGCGCCGTCGGACGTCACGATGCCGAGCACGCGCTCCTTTGGCGGGCGTCGCCCATCCAGCGCCGGATTCGGGCCCAGCAGCAGCGGATTGGTTTCGACGTCGTACGAACCATAGGGATACGACCGGTAGTTGCGCTCGTGCCCGGTCTCCGACGACACCACGACTGTTTCCGGATGCAGCGTCCGCCAGGCGAGCCACGACATCTCCACGGACGCGAACATCGGCAGGCTGGTGCCCGTACGAGTTCCGCACCGGGCCCCGCGTGCCATTTGCGGCCACAGGGACACAGGGTCGTTGCGGTCGTACAGCATGAGGTTGTTCATGAACAACAGCCCGGACACGCCGAACTCCGCGCCATTGACCGCCGAGCGGTCGAATACGAGGCTTGAACCCGTGAGCGGGCAGTGCGTGACGGACAGTCGAATCGAGCCTCGATTGAGATTCACGACCTCGTGCCACCATCCGATGTTGAGCGGCACCGCGAGATACTCGCCGTTCACGTGCAGGCCGATGACCCGATCGTTATCTCGCACGTACGCGGCGCCGGGATCGCTGCTACTTACGAACCGCGGATCGGTAAGCGCAGGGATGCCGTCCACACCTGGGCCACCATCGGCCAGCAGGCCCGCCGGCAGCGCACAGTTTGCGCTCGCGTCGGCCACCCCCGTTGTCGAGCCTTCACCGCATCCCGCCGCGGCCGCAGCGACCGCGATGGCAAAGTATAACGGACGCATTCCGCGATACCACGAGGTCCGTGACCTTGTCATGAGATGCCCTCCGGCGGCATCTGAGGTGAACAGTGAGTCGCCGGGTTGTCCGGCCAACTGAGAGACACCGAGGAGCGCGGGATTCTTCCCGTGAACTACTTTCTCAGCGCGGCGACGAACGCGCGATGCCCACGAGCAGCGACGAGTAGCGCTGGCGCCTGCTCTCGGTCGTGAACTTTCGCGTCCACATCACCGTCTCGTAGCGCAACGCAACTCGTCCGAGCGTCAGCGCCATTCCGACCGAGATATCCGAGGTGAACGGCTCCCGCTGCACGCGATGACTGCTGCGAAAGGTATTGCCGTCAAGTAGCAGATCACGTGCAATGGCCTTTCGATCTGCGGCCGCGAACAGTTGGAACTGTACGCCTTCGGTGGCAAACGTCGACGGGCCTCGGAACCCGCTCGGTCGCACGAGCGCGCGACCGAAGTCATCCGGCAGTCGCCATCCGAGACGGACCTCGGCACCGATCGCGGCGAAAGTTGCCAGGTTGCCAATCCCACCGCTCACGTGCGGTAGCAACTCAATGCCGATATGTCGTCGATCACCGGCCAGCAAATAGCGACGCCGTTCATCGAGTACCAGCTGTACGACTGGCTCATCGTGCAACTGGTGGCGCCAACCAAGTGGCTCACCGCTCGGAGTGAATCGATGCACGAGGGACTGAGTCTGTTCCGCGAGAGCGTCCGGCCCGACCAGTCCGACGCTGAGTTCCATCGCTCCCTGCCGTCGTGGCGAGTCCACGAGCGCCGAGCCGGTCAGCAGAAACGCTCCGGCATACGGTCGATCGTTCACGACGACATCCGCAATCGAGATGTCGTCGGGTGTGTACACTTTCTGTCCGAGTTTCAGGCCCCACATCGCTCGTCCGGCGGGACTATCAAACGGGAGGATTCGGCGTATGCGAGCTGCGGCCTTGCCCGACACTTCCGCGGAGGTCCAGCCGAGCGACAAACCGCCCGTGTAGCATCGATCGGTGCTCTCCACAAAATCGTTGTCGAAATGCAGGAAAAACGCGCTACGTGGCGCTACCTCCTGGGCCTCGATCGACGTGGCGAACAGCGCGAGTGTCACACCGGACAGCATGCGCAGACCTCGCGGTGCGCACGTGCCGAGCGATGAGTGAAGCAGACGACGCAACGAGAAACGCCCGCGCGCGACGCTCTGCATATCAGAGCGCCAGGCCAAAACGCGCATAGAGTCCAGTGCCTTCTGCACTGCGCACAGTGACGAGGCTGACGACATGTTGAGAACTCACGACTTGCAGCCAGACGCCGCCTCCCACACCCGTGTGCCACCGCCTGCTGCGCTCGTTGTCCTCGAAGACGCGTCCCACATCGGCGACCGCCATCAGACCCACTGTGGTCGGGAGCAACACAAAGAGGTCGCCGACCGTCGCGCGCAGTTCTGCCGTGCCCACGAGAAGATGGTTTCCGGTGAAGCGGCGACTCGGCAGCCCCCGCACTGTCTCCGCGCCGCCGATGGCTGCAGCATCGAGAAACGGCGCAGTTCCCCACTGACGCTCCCCACGCACGCGAAGGCCGAGCACCGGGTCACCTGGGCTTGTAGAGGAGAAGAACTGGGCAGCGCTGACTCGCGCTCGTCCCCATGGCGCAGGTGCGTCGCGCAGGCCGCGCACTTGCGCTGCGTCAACGTCCAGCCGGTAACCCCGACGTGGCAAGATTGGATGGTCAAGCGTGATCCGCTGCCAGCCGAGTTCAACGCCAAGCTGTCGCACGCGGCCAAACCCGTGCGGCTGTTCAACCGCTGCCACGGTGCCCTCGTTTGCTCCGACGTCGAGGCCTGCGCCGAACAGCACGGCCGAAACGCTGGAAGAGGTGCCGAACTCGCGCTGCACGCCGAGTTCGGTGCGCCACTGCGATCCGAATACGCGCGTACCAAGGCCATTCAACGCGGCCGGAGATTCGTTGCCAAAGCCGTGGAAGTGCTCCACCTCGGCGCCGGAGACCCGAACGTCCGCCTTGAGCACCGTGAATGCCGCGATGCGCCGGCTGAAGACGGCGCGAGCACGCGCTCGACCAGCGGTCGCTCCCCATCCGGCCTCGATCGAGGCGCGATGCTTCCAGGGAAAAGCCCGGAAGCCATAGGCTTCGCGACGCACGCCCGCACCGACAAATACTCCGACATCCGGATCAATGCTGAACACCGGATACGGAAAGAGACGATCCCCCCAATCCCGAAACGGCGCCTGATGCGTGTTGGAGGCGGGGTCTACGGGTTCCTCCCATCGCCTCTCGTCGATACGGGTGTCGCCCCCCGGACTGAAAACGTTTCGACCGCGGTCGTCATGGAAGAAGACCCGACGGCCGCTGGTCTCATCGACGAAGACGTCGGCACCACCACCACCGATCGCGTGCACGGTGATGTCAGCCGGCCCGTCGCCGCGCACGATAACGGTATCCTGCCCGCCCCGAAGATAGAGTCGTACCTCCCGCGTTCGCTCCGGGTCGAATACATGGGCGCGGTGTGGCGCCGCCTCCGCCAGCGAGACTTGGAGGCTAAGACGTCCGTCCGCTAAACGTTCGAGGACTGCGCGCTCCGGGGCGTCGGTCATCCAGACATCGGGGGTCTCAGCGATGAGGGCCTGCAGTCGGCCGGCGACCGTGACAAGTCCATCACGGCGTGAGAGCAGCGCGTCGCGCAGCCAGATTCGCAGCGGCGCCGGATATTCGAGCGGCAATCGGTCGACCGCCTCGAAGATTACCGAATCGCTGATGCGCGCTTCGAGATCGAGCGCGATCGCACGCCAACGCTCTTCGGGCAACACGGCCAGCAGCGGGCGATCCAGCGCGCGCCCGCTCCACGACAGCTCGGTGATGGTCGCATAGTTGGGACCGAAGCCGATGTAGTGCGGAAGCGCCCACCGCAGTGCACGAATGACCACGCCATCCATGCGGCTCAGCGCCCAATCCCTGTCACGGGGAATCGGCACCCATTTCGTACCGGAAGCATCTGCGAACGCGGCCCATCGCCACTGATCCGGATGTCGATCCCAGTCACCGACGAGGAAATCGAGTAGTCGCGCGCGCAAGAACGCCTCGACATCCACTTCGTGCGTCGGGTCGGCTTCGAGCGCCGCGAACATTCGGCGCGTGTTGCGCACAGCCTCCGCATCGGCGAATCCAAACATCGAATCAGTCGCGCCGCGCGGCCGTTCTTCGAACAGGCCGATGAGGCCGGAGAACTCGGTTCGATACTCCCCGAGCGCGGGATCATCCGGCATCACGACCAGACGAGCTGTGGCGTGAAGCACCCCGCCAGCAGCGAGAATCGGATTGACGACCAGGGCAGCGACCGGCAGCATGGACGAGACGCGGTCCTGAAGCAGCTGCGCGACAACCGTTCGCCGAAGTTCGGGATCCAGCGACTTTGATGCGTCCTTGTCGAGCGTGCGAAAAACGAACGCGCGACCATCCGCCGCCGACAACTGCAGCGATCGCGTCTGCAACCCTCCGCCCAAGCCCGTGACGCGTAACCCGCCCGCCTCGCGCGACAGGTCGAGCACCGGAGCGCTCATGAGTGTTGCCCAGAGATCACGATGC
Organism: Gemmatimonadaceae bacterium; assembly: GCA_041742675.1. Lineage (GTDB taxonomy): Bacteria > Gemmatimonadota > Gemmatimonadetes > Gemmatimonadales > Gemmatimonadaceae > JAABRT01. The sequence goes on from JBGTOG010000444.1 coordinate 18,717, forward strand.
CCTCGGCCAAGCATCCACCGATGCATCGCGCCGGCGTCGTAGCGTCCGTTTGGAACGACCAGCAGCGTGTCGGTCGCGACTGGCGTGCGCCTAGCCGTGTCCTGCTGCACAACCTGTGCGAGGAGTGTCGAACGCAGATGCGGCGTGAGCATCAGCAGCAGAAGCGCCGCCACACCGCGGTACACCCGTGGACTTCGTAGCAGGCGTTCCCGCCACGTCGACCGTCGGGGAACGCATTCTCGATCTCGGGACTCTCTACCTGCAACTCTGCCAGCCCCCCGAACTCCCCGATCCGCATGCGAACCGAACGCCGAACTGCGCTGCTGCTCGCCGATATCAGCGGCTTCACCTCCTTCATGCGCATGCATGAAGTCGCCACGCAGCACGCCCGAGAAATCGTCGCGGCGCTGCTCTCGGGCATCATCGACGCGGCTGGTGAAGAGCTCGAAGTCGCGGAGGTTGAGGGTGACGCCGTCTTCTTCTATGCGATGGCGGTCGACGACTCTCCCGAAGCCGTACGGGCCGCAAGCGAGCGCGTACGCCCCCGGCTGGCGCCCATCCTTCGCGCATTTCGCGCCGCGATCGAACGGCAGCTGCTGCGCGACTGCGATTGTGAGGCGTGCGGGTGCGTGGCCAATCTCAGGCTCAAGCAGATCGTGCACGTGGGGGACGTGGGCATCGAGCGTATCGGCCGTTTCGACAAGCTGTTCGGCATCGAGGTCATTGTCGCGCACCGATTGCTCAAGAATTCCGTGCCGCTCAACGAATATGTGCTGCTCACCGCCGCGGCAGCGGACACACTCGAGGGGATGTGGTTCACCCGCCCAGGCCAGCCTACTGTGGAGCGACTGGAAGGAGTCGCTGACGTGAAGGCATTCGTGTACGATGCGCAAACCGTGCTCGCAGCACCGTGGCCGTAATGAGTCCAGACGCTCGACGGCTGATGTGTCTTCGCGCCTTGATTGCATTCTCGGGATGCTCACTGGAACCAGCCGGTTGGCGCGCCAAGTGCAACGAAGAAGAGCACGGCGCCGATCGCCACTGACCACATGAAGATCGTGTAGGCAGTACGCAGCAGCCGGAACTTGCGCTCCAGCACTCCACCGAGCTGATGCAAATCGCGCAGCAACGAGGCGTGCACTCGGTCGCTATCGTCGATAAGCCGCATCATCACGTCCACGAAGTCTGGACTCGTCAGTCGGTTGAACGTGCCGAAGAAGAGCACATTCGTCCGATCCGCATCGGCATCGGCTTTGGTGACGACCGGGTTGGAAACGCGTGGGCGAGCCGCCTGCACGGCGAAGATCATGGCGAGGATCGCACCCAGCAACATCACCCCGCCCGGCAGCAAGAGATGAGGACGCGACTCCAGCGCGCCGGACATGCCCGCCAACAGAATCGAAATGGCGATCCCCGTTATGCTGATCATGATGTTCGCTTTCGTGTCGGCAAGCGAACTCAGGTCCATGTGCGTGCGATACACGATTCGAAAAAGCGTCTCGGTGCTACGTCCACCTCCGGCCTTGCCCGCGCTACCTGGCTTGTCTCGACCACCACTTTCCTTGCCGGCCTTCTTCTTGACGTTCTTGTTCTTCTTTTCCTTCTTCGGCGACTCCGGCGGCAGCGCGTCGCTGGGATGCGCAGGCGGTTCGCCACCTGCCCCGGCAGACGCGAAGGGCGTTTCGAACCCTGCGGCCACGTCCACGTCGACCGCGCTCGAGCCGTCGACGCCGCCGGCTTCCGCGCTATCCGTACTCGAGTTGGCCACCCAGCGTTCGGCCGCATCGATGGCCGTGCCCTCGGGCGCGGTGTCGGATTGCGTTGGTGAAGAGCGTAGTTCGCGCGAGTCGGAATCGCGAATCATGTCAGCCTCCCCGCGGTGGCGAGCCAGTCGCCAAACGCCCGTTGCGCCCGGACGCCGCCGGCAGGGGTGAGACGGGTGTTCAACATTGACGGTTCGAGCTCGCGCGCACTTGCGGTATCGGCAAGCTGCGTCAAGAGCAGTTGCAACAGTTCCGCGCGCACGGCAGGATCGTAGATCGGCACCGCGATCTCTACGCGCCGGTCCATATTGCGTGTCATCCAATCGGCCGACGACAGGAACAGGCGGTCCTCCCCACGCGCATGGAATCGATAGATTCGACCGTGCTCCAGGTGGTCGTCGATGACGCTTCGCGCGGAGAACAAAGCGGGCATCGACGCGACGTCGACGGGAAGTCGACAGATGCCGCGCACGATCACTCGCACTGGCACACCTTCGCGGGCTGCCCGCAGCAGGTGGTGGATCATGTCAGAGTCTTCGAGCGCGTTCAGCTTGAGTTGGATGCCCGACGGCAGGCCAGCTTGTGCGGCGAAAATCTCCGCGTCGATCAGCGCGCCGAGTCCCTGACGCAACGAATGCGGTGCCATGAGCAGGCGGGAGAGCGTCGGCGCGTCACCGTCGTGTTGCAAAAAGTGAAAGACCCGACGGACATCCGCCACAATCTCGGAATCAGCGGTAAAGAGTCCGTGGTCCGTGTATATCAGCGCATTGGCGGCGTTGAAGTTGCCCGTGCTCAGGTAAACCACCGATCGTCCGGGCGCATCGCCACGATCCACGAGCAGCAACTTCGCATGTACCTTGCAGTTCGGCAGGTGGCGCCGCACCGTCACACCGGCACGTTCGAGACGTGCTCCCGCCTCCAGGTTTTCCCGTTCATCGAAGCGCGCCGTTACCTCGACGAAAGCGAAGACCGGCTTGCCTCCTCGCGCGATCTCCTCAAGCACCGATACGACCGGTGAATCGGCGCCTACTCGGTAGAGCGTGATGGCGACGGCGCGCACCGAAGCGTCGCGCGCGGCCTCGTGAAGCGCCTCGAGCACGACATCAAAGCGATGATAGGGAAAGTGCAGAACACGATCGCCTTCCCCGATATGATCGAGAACACTCGAGACGCGCTGCAACTCGGGGACGGACTGCCCGGTCGTCGCGGGCGCAACGCTTCGCGTCCGAAGTTCGAGCAGCGCTGCCAGCTGGTGCAGGTCTCTCAGGTTGTGATAACGGGCACCGGCGACCACGTACGCCGGATCGATGCGCAGCAGCTGGCGCAGTTCATCCACCACGTCAGCAGGCATCGCCGAATCGATCAGCAGGCGAGCTGGCGCACCAAAGCGTCGCAGCTCGATGGCCCGTTGCAGCGCTAGCTCCAGCTCGTCGGCTGGCTCGAATGTGACGGACAGGTTGGCGTCCCGTGTCAACTTGATGGCCCACCACTGTTGTGGACCTACCTCCGCGTAACGCTCGGCGAGCGCGAGACGCGCCAGATCATCAATGAAGTAGCGGATCGGTGGAGCACTCGCCTCCGCGTGAAAGCGCGGCACGTCTTTGGGAATGCCGACGAACCACAGTATCCCGCCTGGCGATCGGCCCACGAGGTAGCTCACCTGATCCTCAAGCAGATCGACGAGGGCTGGCGCGTCGCCGCACAGTGGCTCGGCGAGCAGCGGCAGCACGGCAAGTCGTGCGAGGTTACGCTGCGCCGATGTCGAGCTGACGGCGTCGTCAATCCTGCCGACCGGAAATCCCTCCTGCGCGAGAGCGGGAAGCACCTCATGCCACAATACCTGGCCGAGGCGCTGCTGTTGATGGACGACGGTTTCAGTGATGGTGTGGAGACGATGCAAGTGTCTTGTTCGGACCGCCTGCTCCACTGACTCGCGCAGCATCGCCACGGTGGCCGCGACGCGGACGCGGTAGAACTCGTCAAGGTTGGAGGAGACGATGGCGGCGAACCGCAGGCGACTCGCCGCCTCGCGACGCTGATCCTCCGCCTCCTGAAGCACGCGACCGTTGAACGCGAGCCAGCTCAGGTCGCGGTCGAGCAGCGATGTTGGTGCGGGTTCGGCGTGTATCAGCCGGGAGACGGGCGCTGTTGTCGTGGTCATGGCGACAGCTAGTGCACGGCCCGGGCCTGAGTTCCGAAGCACGTGCGGCGGGTGCGATCGAGCGTTACCGCCGGTGCTTCGCAGGATGCCTCCCCCCTGGCCCAATCGGGCGCATCGCGTACCATTCGCGTACGATTGATGATGCCAACTCGAATTGCGGGTACCGATCAGGTCCTCGATCGCCACCGCGCGATCGCCTCGTTGCGAGATGCGTGGCGCGCCGTTCGGTCCGGCAGGCGGAGCTACTCGCGGAGCGTCACGTGGCGCTACTCGCGGCGCTACGCGTGGCGCAATACGTGGGCGTACGTGAGGCGATTCATCGTCTGCGGCGCAGTTTGCTCGGCGACGTACGGTTGCACCGCACGGACTGTCTCCACGCCGTTGCCAACTCCGCCAGCTGCTTCGGCTGCCGGTCGTTCCATCGCGACGATTTTTCTGGTGGGTGACGCAGGTGCGCCCGACGCACAGGGAGAACCAGTGTTACGCGCGCTCGCGCGCGCGCTTCGAGATGACTCCGCCTCGGCCACGATGGTCGTGTTTCTCGGTGACAATGTCTATCCGGCGGGCATTCCTGCAGACACAAGTCCAAACCGGGGCGAGGCAGAGCGTCGCCTACGCGCGCAGGTGGACGTCGTGCAACAGTCCGGCGCTCACGCGGTGTTCCTCGCCGGCAATCACGACTGGGGGGCATCCGCTGAGGGGACTGAAGCATTACTCCGGCAGGACAGCCTGCTTCGGGCGTGGAGCGGTGCGTCGCTTCGATTGAGCCCGCGCGCAGGGTGTGCCGGCCCGGAGGTACTCGAAATCGCCGGCAGGCTTCGACTCGTGGCACTCGATACGGAACGGTGGCTCCGCGCGGACGCAGGCGAAGCGAGCGGAAGCGACTGCGCAGACGAATCACGGACTGCTATCCTCGATCGTCTGGGAAGCGCGCTGGCGACGGATCAGGGCGGCGGGACCATCGTAGTGGGCCATCATCCGCTTCGCTCCGGGGGCAAACACGGCGGATATTTCTCGTTGATGCAGCACCTGTTCCCCCTGCGAGAATGGCGCCGCGCGCTGTGGTTGCCACTTCCGCTGTTCGGGTCAGCGTACGTCGCGCTGCGCCAAACGGGCGTGCCGGGGTTCGCGTCGCATCAGGACCTTCGAGCACCCTGGTATCGCGAGCTTCGCCACGACCTGGATTCCGTCTTTCGTACGCATCCCACGGTACTGCTGTACGCCGCGGGGCACGAGCATTCGCTGCAGGTACTGCCCCCGCGCGACGGTCAGCCGTGGCTGGCCGTTTCCGGAGCGGGCATCGAAGGGGCCACAACTCCTGTCCGACGCCTAACGGGAGGCTGCTACGCGGCCAGCCGGGCTGGGTGGATTCGATTGGAGGTATCACCAGATCGTCGCGTCACGCTGTCCGTGGAAACGGTGGACCGAAACGGACAGGTGTCGCGACCCTTCACTGCCGAGATCGGGGGCGCGACCTCTTGCCCTTTGGCGTCGCTGAAACAGTGAATACGACGCGGCGAGGCCACCCGCCTCTTGGCAGCCTTGCTTTAGCAGATCTTCAAGGTCGACCCACTGCCCAGGGGACGTGCTACGGCCCGACGCGGATCGTCGACTGCATGGTCGTTTCCTGCTCCCTGTATTGGGTATGCCATCGTGATGCCGCCCTCAATGTCAGCGGTCACAGCATCGAGCCAAGGTCGGATGCGAAGCTCGGATAGGCAAAGATCATCGCCTTGATCTGGCTGGCGGTCAGACCGGCCCCCATCGCCATCGCGAAAAGGTTGATCTGTTCCTCGGCCCCCGGTCCGATCAAATGCGCGCCGAGGATCTTTCCAGTGCCCTGTTCGACCAGAACCTTGTAGCCGGTAAATTTCGCGCCCACGCGCAGCGAGGAATACCAGCCTTCGGTCTTCTTGGAATGCGTGTCGAATTTCAGCCCCTGGTCCCGTGCTGCGGTCTCTGACAGGCCCACCGTTGCCAACATCGGCAGGGTGAAAACGACGCTCGGGATTGGCGGGTAGTCTATTGAGCGTTCGTCGTGACCCGCGAGCAGATTCTTGGCGGCGACCCGACCCTCATTGGCGGAAACCGGCGTGAGGTTGGGGCCGCTGTCGGCGCAATCCCCGGCGGCAAAGATCGACGGGTTGGTCGTTCGCATGGCGGGGCTGACCTTGATGCCGCGCGGGCCATGTTCAACCCCGGCAGCTTCGAGGTTCAGCCCGTCGATATTGGGCACCCGGCCCGTGGCATGGACCACGGTGTCGCAGGTCACAGTCTCGATCCCGCTGGGCCGCTCGACGGTCACAACAAGCGCGCCGTCCTGTTTTTCCACCTTCAGCACCTTCGCGCCCAGTCGCAGGTCGATGCCGAGATCGGCCGTTGCGCCAACGAGAATTGTGACCAGATCGGGGTCGAAGTTCCCCAGCGGCCTGGAGTGACCCCCGCCGACTGGACAGCTGGCGGGCGCGGTTTGACCTTCGAGGTAGCCCCTCGGAGGATCTATGGCCAAGACGTACCGACGGTTCAGTACCGAGTTCAAGCTCGGGGTCGTGGAGGCGTACCTTGCGGGTGAGGGCAGCCTCAAGGGCCTCGCCACCAAGGCCGGCGTCGATCACTCGCTGGTGCACTACTGGCTGAAGAAGTACCACGCCGGCGAGCTCTCGCTGGATCTGCTGCGCGAGGAAGAGTCGGTCGAGACGGCGCAGCACATCGCCGCGCTCGAGCGGAAGGTGGGTCAGCTGACCATGGAGCTCGACCTGCTAAAAAGGGGGCTCATCGCCGCCCCCGCGACGAGCAGCGGGCGGTCGTTGATCATCTCCGGGCCGACGGCGTCAGCGTCCGGCGAGGATGTCGCATGATCGGGCTGCCGCGGAGCACCTACTACCGGCGGCCACGCGAAGGCGACGAGCGCGCGCGCGATGCCGACGCCGACCTGCGGGC
>JBGTOG010000016.1:0-3615 GCA_041742675.1 Gemmatimonadaceae bacterium
CAGGGACCGTTTCGTGAATGGAGCAACGGCAATCTGCACGCCATGCTCGAGCCAACACCGGGCGGTCACCGCCTTCGCTTGCGCACGTTGAAGGGCAGCGCGCGCGAGATGCTTGGTGCCGGCGCGGTCATGGCCGCGTTCTCCGGCATGCTCACGGTGATGTCGTTCGCGGCGAGCAAGCCAGAGGCACTGGCTCTCGCCGGAATACTTGCCCTGACCTCTGCTGCGATGGTCGTCAGCCAGGCGATCTCTCTGCCCAAGTGGGCACGAACACGATCCGAACAGATGCGACAATTGCTCGACGCCTCGGTCGCTGACCGAGCCCGCGCCACCGCGCTCCCTGCGGCAGCGGAGCAACAGCCGTCGCTTTGATCGGTCGGCGTTTGCGCACGCGTTGACAGAGATCCGTGTCGTGCGGGAAGCCAACGCTGCTGGCGTACGCGGCGTTCATAGGGTAATCTGCTTTCTCTCCATCCCCACGACCCATTGCAACCTTTGTCGGTGACGTTTCATTTCACGCGCGCGGCAATCGCAGGCGTCTCCGCCGTGCTGCTCGTCGGCTGCGCCAGCGCCAATCCTGCGCCGACATCGTCAAACGCGCCGACACCGTCAAACGCGCCGACTGCGGGCGCTCCTGTGATGGCAGTAGGTGCGGCCGACAGTGCTTCGGCCGAGCACCATCACCATCACATGCCCGGCATGCCGGCGATTTCCATTCCCGCCGGCGCGCTGATCACCGAAGCGGACGTGCGCTTTATGCAAGGCATGATTGCGCATCACGCACAAGCGGTGCACATGACGCGCATGGCGCTTTCGTCAAACGCCGGCGAGCGGGTGCTCAAGCTCGCGCAGAAGATCGACCTGTCGCAGGCTGGAGAAATCGTGCTGATGCAAGAATGGCTGCGCGAGTACGAGCAGGCGGTGCCGGATACGTCGTCGTGGCGCTCGATGCGCATGCCTGGCATGCTCACGTCAGAAGAACTCGCCCAGCTTGAGCGTGCACGCGGTACCGCATTTGATCGGATGTTTTTGCAACTGATGATCCGCCACCACGAAGGCGCGCTCACCATGGTAGCCGACTTGCTGGCGTCGCCTCGCGCTGCGCAGGAAGTAGACATTTCCGTGTTCGCCAACGAAGTCGAGACCACACAGATGGCCGAGATCGGTCTCATGTTGCAAATGCTGGCCGATCTTCCCTGAGGTGATCGTCCATTTTTTTTCTGTTCCCGCCCTTTATCCGGAGTCGCGCCTGATGCGATCCACCCGAGTTGCTCCTGCCACGATGTGGCGCCGTGTTGCCCCGTTGCTCGCGTCGTGTGCGTTGATCGCGACGAGTGTGACCGTGTTGCACGCGCAGACGTATCCAAGTGCCACGGACCCGCGCAATCATCTGAAGCACGGACTGCATGACGCGGGTGTTGCGCTGCAGGGCATGCGCCTGATTGCGACGGCGCCCAAGCCGGCTGAGTTTGATTCGGTGCGCGGCCTCACCTTCGTGAACTCCGATCTCGCGTTCAAGGGCAACCTGGTTTATCAGGGCAACTTTGCGGGTTTTTCGATTTGGGATGTGAGCGACAAGTCCAAGCCCAAAATGGTGTCGGTTGTCCCGTGCATTACGTCGCAGGGTGATCCATCGATCTACGGCAACCTGTTGTTCGTATCCGCAGAAGGTGGTGGCAATCGCAATGACTGCGCCAAAGGCGGCGTGGACGATCCGTCCGAACACATGGCGGGCGTGCGCATCTACGATGTGAGCACGCCGAGTGCCCCGCGGCTCATCAAGAACGTGCAGACGTGCAAGGGATCGCATACGCACACACTGGTGCCAAGCCCCACAGAGATGGGTGTGCTGTACATCTACGTGTCCGGCAGCCAGGGTGCGCGGACGGCCATGGCCGGCTGCAAGAATGGGGCGGATCCGGCTGATGAGACGAACTCGCTGTTCCGCCTCGATGTCATCAAAGTGAATGTTGCGCGCCCTCAGGATGCCGAAGTGGTCACGGGAGCGCGTGTCTTCACGGGGCTTGGACCAGCTCCGGCGCGAGGCGGACGTTCACGTGCCCCGCCTTCGATCGCGGGTGCCGACAGTGCGGAAATGGCGGCCATTGGAGCGACTGGACCGCGCAACTGTCACGACGTCACGAGCTACCCGGAAATGGGTCTGCTCGCTGGTGCCTGCGGCAGCTACGGCTTGCTCGTGGACATTTCCAATCCGGAGCGCCCCGTGCGCCTCGACGCGGTGGCGGATACCAACTTTTCGCTGTGGCACACCGCCGTGTTCAGCAACGATGGCAAGAAAGTGGTGTTCACTGACGAGTGGGGCGGTGGAACATCGCCCAACTGTCAGGCCATGCATCCGCTTGAGATGGGCGGCAACACCACGCTCGTGATCGGCGAAGACAAGAAGTTCAAGCAGCACGCCTACTTCAAGCTGCCATCGGCGCAGACAGCGCGCGAAAACTGCGTGTCACACAATGGTTCGCTCGTACCGGTGCCCGGTCGCGACATCATGGTGCAAGGCTGGTATCAGGGTGGTGTCGACGTGATCGATTTCACCGACTCTGACAAACCGTTCGAGATCGCACACTTTGATCGTGGTCCTGTCGACGCGCCGCCGGCGACTGATGATGCGGCCGCCGCACCGATCAGCCGCGCACGCGGCACGATCGCCGGCTCCTGGGGCGCGTATTGGTACAACGGCTACGTGTACTCCTCCGAAATGGCGCGCGGACTCGACATTCTGGAGTTGCTGCCCAGCGAGTTTCTTTCGGCGAATGAGCTCGCCGCCGCGAAGCTCGTCATGATGGACGAGTTCAATCCGCAGAGCCAGCCGCGCATCACGTGGCCGGCGGCGTTCCCGGTGGTGCGTTCGTATCTCGACCAGTTGGTGCGTGGCGACGGACTTGCTGCTGGACGCACAACGGCCATTGCGAGCGCGCTTGATGCCGCAGAGAAGCAGACCGGGGCGGCACGTCGTACAGCGCTTACCACACTCGCCGGCAGCGTAGAGGCAGACGCGGCCGCCGCGAAGGACGGCGAGCGTGTGCGCGCCATGGCCAAGGCCATGCGTGATTTGGCGGCGGCGACGCGCTGATTCGCTCAGTGTGGCGGCGCTGGCGTCACTCCACTGGCGTCGGCGCCGCCCACACTGGCCCGCAAAGTCCACCAGGCTCTACATTGGCAGATCCCTTCACCTGATCCCTGCCAATGCGTCAACTCGCTTCGTCTCTCTGCTTCGCGCTCGCGCTGTCCATCGCGGCTGTTATCGCGGACGCCCAACCGACCACCACGGCCAGCGCCTCCCGCAAAGTCCTCTCAGCCGCTGATTACTCGCGCTGGCGCACCATTGATCGGGCGCAGATTTCGCCTGATGGCAAGTTCGTAGTATACGGACTGCGCTTCACCAACACACTCGCTGCCGACGCGAAGCCGGTGCTCAAGCTTCGCGACGTTGCGGCTGGCACGGACATCGAGATCGCTGACGCGTCGCAGGCGAGTTTTTCTCCCGATGGCAAGTGGTTGACGTACCTCGTGGAAGTGCAGCCGGTGCGTCGTGCGCCGGCACGTGGCGATTCCGCTGCGCCTGCACCGGCTGACAGCGGTGCGCCGCCGGCC
>JBGTOG010000020.1:0-5852 GCA_041742675.1 Gemmatimonadaceae bacterium
TACGATCCCATGCGGAAACCTGCCAACGCGGTTCGTGCGCCGATTGATCTGGATGTTGTCGACGCCAAGCGCTCGCGCACACTCCCGATTCGCGTTTACCGTCCCCAGTCCAACACACCCGCGCCCGTCCTGCTGTTCAGCCACGGGCTCGGTGGTGCGCGTACCAACAACGCCTACCTCGGCCAACACTGGGCCGCGCGTGGCTACGTGGTGGTGTATGTGCAACATCCCGGCAGCGACGAAAGCGTGTGGCAGGATGTCGGACCACTGCGCCGCATGGCCGCCATGCGACGCGCGGCGAGTCCGCAGAACTTTCTGTTGCGTGTGGCCGATGTACCGGCCGTGCTCGACGCGCTGACGCGTTGGAATGCGGAGCGTGGACATCAACTCTTCGGCGCGCTGGACCTCTCACGCATTGGCATGAGCGGGCACTCGTTTGGCGCCGTCACGTCGCAAGCGGTGTGCGGACAGGCGCTGCCGAATGGCCGCACGCCCTACCTCGACTCGCGCATTCGCGCCGCCGTGATCATGAGTCCGAGTGTGCCAAAAAATGTGCCGGCGCAAACCGCGTTTGGCGGCGTCACCATGCCGTGGCTGCTCATGACGGGCACACAGGACGGGTCGCCAATTGGCGAGACGACCGTAGAGAATCGGCTGGCGGTGTACCCTGCGCTTCCTGCGGGGCGCAAGTACGAAGTGGTATTGCACGACGCCGAGCATTCCGCGTTTGGTGATCGCGCGCTGCCGGGTGAGGGGCGGGGTACGCGCAATCCGAATCATCACCGCGCGATTCTCGCGCTCAGCACTGCGTTCTGGGACGCGTACCTGCGCGAGGATGCACAGGCGCGCGCGTGGATTGACGGCAGTAAGGCGCGCAGCGTACTCGAAGCCAGGGATCGCTGGCAGCGCAAGTAGGAGAATGTCGGTACATTCGCGTCATGCGTTCACATCGCGTTTCGTGTCTCATCGCCGCACTCGTCGCCCTCACCGGCTGCACCATTGAAGACCGCACGCCGCCAGGCGGTGTCGCGACGTCACCGGACAACCCGGCGGCCGCCAATAACACCGACGACATCCCCAGCGGCAGCAGCGCCGACGCTGATACGCTGCTGGTGGATATCCGTTCGCTCGACAGCACGATCATCGTTGACATGCGTTACCGCGACACCGGCAACTTTACCGGCGCGCCACTGCCGGGCTACGAAGGCAACAGGGCACTGCTGCACCGCGAGGCCGCGGCGGCGCTTGCCCGCGTGCAGGAGGATCTCCGCGAGCAGGGGCTTTCGCTCAAAGTGTGGGACGCCTATCGCCCGGTGCGAGCGACCGCAGCAATGGTGGCTTGGACAGAGCGCACCGGACGCGAAGATCTGCTGGCCGATGGGTACATCGCCAGCCGGTCACGCCACAATCTTGGCGTCGCGATCGATCTGACGCTGGTGGACATCGTCACGGGTAGCGAGCTGGACATGGGCACACCGTACGACACGTTCAGTGAGATGGCGCACACCGCGAACGCCGCCGGAGATGTAGCCGTTAATCGGTTGCGCTTCGTCACTGCGATGGCCCGCGAAGGTTTCGCGAACTATGACCGGGAGTGGTGGCATTATTCATACACGGTGGCCTCGCCACTGCGTTTCGACGTCCCCATCCGCTGACTCCGAGTCACCTACATGTCTGCTTATCGCGCGATTGCTTCAGGTCTCGCCTTCTCCGTCCTCATGTCCGCCTGCGTGACCTCCTCAAATGCCGGCGTTGCGTCGGAGGTCGCGACGGCGCAGACACTGCCGGCCGATGCGGAAGGCGCGCTGGATCGCCTGCAAGCATCCCCTCGGCACGGTGAGTGGGTCACGGTGACGCAGGGCGCTGACGAGATCAAGGCGTGGGTGGTCTTTCCTGAGCGCGCAGACAAGGCGCCGGTCGTGGTGGTGATCCATGAAATCCATGGCCTCACGCACTGGATTCGCGCCGTAGCCGATCAACTCGCGGCCGACGGTTTTATTGCCATCGCGCCTGACCTGATGACCTCAAAAAATCTTCCTACGGGGCCCAATGGCCCTGATCAGCAGGCCGCGAACGCCGCCATCCGCACGCTCAATCCGACCGATGTGCAGCGGCACATCGGATTAGTCGCCGACTATGGCATGAAGCTGCCGGCCGCGTTGCCCGTCTACGGCATTGTGGGCTTCTGCTGGGGTGGGTCGGCCTCGTTCAATCACGCCGTCGCGGCGCCCACGCTTGGCGCTTCGGTGGTCTACTACGGCTCGTCGCCGGCCACGGAATCACTCAGCAGCGTGAAAGCGCCCGTGCTCGGACTGTACGGTGGAAATGATGCGCGGGTCAACGCAACTATCGAACCGGCCGCGACTGCACTCAAGGCGCAGGGAAAGAACTTTGAGGCCGTCATGCTCGAAGGAGCTGGACACGGCTTTTTGCGTCAACAGAGTGGACAGGAGGGCGCGAACATGCAGGCGACACAGGCCGCGTGGCCCCGCACACTTGCATTCTTCCGCGAACATCTGGTCGCGCGCTGAGTTCTGATATTTTTCGCCGTCGGAGGCGCCATGCAGACGCAGTGGTGGACGTGGTCCGACGCCTGGATGTTCATCGGCGTATTTGTGGGGCTCCGGATCGCGTTCATCTGGCTCGCGACGCAGGCGATCATTGCGCTCATCCCCGAGGGACGCACCTGCGTGACGTGCGGCGAAGACACGCTGCCCCTTATGCATGAGGGCGGTTGGAAGCTTCTCGGCCACCGCTTTCATCGCCGATTCTGCCTGAGCTGCTCCTGGGAGGGAGTGGCGCGCACCTCGCTGCCCCCATCGCAGCGCCGGCAACGCCGCGTACGTAAGACTGCTAGTTCCCGTCAGCCGATCAAACGCTAGTTTCCCGGTATGTCTCCTGCTTCTGCTGAAACGCTCGCCAAGGTCGAAGTCCTCTCCGATCTTGAACCCGTCATCGATTCCCTCATGCAGCAGCATGAGGCCAAACGCATTTTGTGGTTTCCCAGCGAAATCCTCGCCCCGGCGCCGGATACCGACCCTGATCAATGGGTGAAGGATCTGCGCAAACGCGCCGAAGGCATCAGCTTTCCCATGCGGGTCGCGCTGTCGCTCAATCTGCTCACCGAGGAAGGGCTGCCGCATTTTCATCGGCTGCTGGCCGTGTATCTGGGCAGCGACAGCATCTGGACCAAGTGGACGAATCTCTGGACCGCCGAAGAAGATCGTCACGGCGCGATTCTGCACGACTACATGCACGACTCGCGCCTGGTCGACAATCCGGTGCTTGAGCGCATGCAGTTTGAATATCTCAAGGCCGGTTTCGAGCCGTCCTGGGATAGCGATCCGTACCGCGTCTTTGTGTACACGTCGCTGCAGGAGCGCGCCACGCAGGTCAGCCACGCGAACACCGGCAGACTGGCCGGCGAGAACGAACCGCTGATTGGCGAAGTGTTGTCAAACGTGGCCAAGGAAGAAGCGCGACACTACGTGTTTTATCGCACGATTTTCGCCGAGGTGCTGCAGCGGGATCCCGATCGTGCCCTGGAATCGGCGGCGCTGATTATGCCATCGATTGAGATGCCGGGCGTGAACATGCCGCACTTCCGCGATATGGCTGATGTCATTCGTCGTGCGGGTATCTACGGACCGCGCGATTATCTGCGCATCGTGGAAGAGCTGATCAAGTTCTGGAAGATCGAGACGATCACGGGTCTCAAGGAAGCAGGGCAGAAAGCTCAGGAAAAGATTCTCGCCGTGCCAGCGCGCCTCACGCGCGTGGCTGACATGATGGAGACACGCAGCCGCGCGAAGACGTTTCAGTTTGCGGTGGCGTTCAACAAAGAGTTCGAGATGGCTTGATGCCGTACGCTATCTGATCGTCACAACCGCGCCCACCGGCACGTTGTTGTACAGCCATGCGATGTCTTCATCCAGCAATCGTAGACACCCGTGCGTGACCGCACCGCCTACGCTGTTCTGATCAGGCGTGCCGTGTATCAGGTAGCCGTCGCCGATATCCAATGCGTAGCGCCCAAGTTCGCCCGCAATCTCTCGATTGCGCGATCCAAGCGGCGGGATGTACAGCGTGGAGTCGAATACGATGTGTTCGTGCACCGGTAGCGGATAAAACTCGCTGTCTCCGGGGAAAATCACGCCCGCTCGTGCATCGCGCATCAACACTTTGCGACCATCAGGCAACGTTACGCCTGATGTCGGCATCGGTCGCATGCGCCATCCATTTTCCAGCGCGGCTTCGGCGTAGTGCCAGTCGGGTGGGCGCCACACCGGATCAGCGCGTTTGTTCAGAATGACGTGTCGCCCGGTGGGCGTCTGAAATGTCCAGCGACGATCGCCAAACTTCAGCTCACCCGACCTTGCGACGGCGATTGAGGCGGTGCGCAGTGTGTCGTTGCCTGACATCACCCACAGTCTGCGGTCCTTGATGGACACGTCGATGCGCGTTGACGCCGAACGCACGTTGCTGTCGCTGCCGCCGTCGGGCGTGGCATTGGTTTGTGCAGCGACAGACGCCGTTGCGAACACCACTCCGCCCGCCAGAAGCGCACACAGCAGCGACTGACGGGCGAGCGTGGAAACAACTTCGAAGTGCATCGGTTGGATCTGCTGCTATAACCGCGCTTACGGGCGGTTGGCTGCAGGTGGCTGCGACGACTGATTGTTGTTGTAGTTGCTATTGTAGTTGTCGCCCTTCTGCACGCGCATACGCTGATCGGATGTTGCCTGACGCCGCTGATTGGCGGTCATCTGACGCTGCTGCGCAGCCGTCTGATTCTGGCGATACATCGACGAATCCGACTGCATCTGCATGTTGCCCTGATTACCACTCATGTTCATTGTGCGCAACGTGGCAACACTATCACGCAACTGCCGTTGAATGGTCGCGTCCGTCACACGGTTGACGCTGTCGAGCAACTGCGCAATCAGACTGTCACGTCCCTGCGCAGTCATCATGCGCGTCGGCTGCTGGTGGTGCTGCATCTGCATGTGTCGCGCCATACTGTCGCGCATGGTGCGTGTCGTATCCTGTGACATGGCTGAGCTTGTTGCAGCAAACGTTGCAACACAGCCTAAAAGAACGGAAAGTTTCCGAATGTGCATGGGGGCATCTCGATGAACGTGGAAGATTGGTCGTCGACGATCATCTTACGCGTTCACGGCTTCTCGCGAACTTGCCCAGATTGAGTGATTTTGCGTACTCCCGGTGCGCGAGCGACGCCGCGAACTCACCCAACGACATCGCTACCCGAACAACTCCGCCGCCAGCCGCCCGTCGTGCCCGTACACATCGTCGCGAAACTGCAGCACCCCCTCGCGGTCCACCCACGACGTGAAGTACACAATCAGCACCGGGCGAGCATCGGCCAGCTTCACCTCGGTCTCGCGACCACTCATCATCACCGAACCAATCCGCTCCGGCGGCCACTCCGCATGGTCGCGCAGCAGATACTCCGCCAGCGCACGCGGCTCACTCAGCCGAATGCATCCATGACTGAACGCCCGCTGCTCACGCGCAAACAGCGCTTGCGCCGGTGTGTCGTGCATGTAGATCCGGTAGCTGTTCGGAAACATGAACTTGACGCGGCCGAGCGCATTGTTGGGCCCGGGTCGCTGACGAATAATGGGCAGTGCCTTTGAGCCGCCAATGATCTCCATATTGTTTCGGCGCAGATAGTCAGGATTGCGCGCGATCGCCGGCAGAATCTCCTTGCGCGTGATGCTTGCCGGCACCGTCCACGTCGGACTCATCACGATGCGTTCAAGAGTCGATGAAAAAATCACCGTGCTGGTCGCATCGGCGCCCACCACAATGCGCATGCTCATCACCACGCT
>JBGTOG010000046.1:0-6775 GCA_041742675.1 Gemmatimonadaceae bacterium
GGCGGCGGCGAATCGCCGGCCGATGCGCTCAATCGTGCCGGTCTTGAATACTGTCGGTCGCTGGCGGGCCTTACGGCGAAGTATCCGTTCAATGCGAGTGCTCGAACGGAAGCCACAACCAACGACCTGATGGACGCGCTCGCGCCGGAGATCGGTGCGTTGTGGGTGTTTCAGGCTGACAAGCTGGCGCCCTACATCGAGCAGCGCGGACAGAACTGGGTGGCGAGAGCTGGAGCGCCGTTAGCCCTGAACGACGAGTTCCTGCAGTTCTTTAACCGTGCGTCACGGATCTCGGCGGCGATGTTCCCCGGAGGTTCCAAGGAACCGCGCATTGAGGGATGGGCGCTGGCCATGGCCACGAAAGACATCCAGCCCATCACCCTGACGCATGGCGGCAGCCGCCTCGTGTTCAACACGGACACACCACGGAACGGTATCGAGTGGCCACCGTCGTCCGGCGCCGATGCCAAGCTTGAAGCACGCTATGGACGCAGCAATCAGACATTGGCCGATGAAAAAGGACCGTGGGCACTCTACCGCTTGATTGCCAAGGGCAACGGAGAGTGGAGCGGACGCGAACTGCGCGCCACCTATCGCTCCGGGAATCGTGCGCCGGTCACGGTGGTCTATACGTTCCCGAGCGGCCTTCCCATCATGCAGGAGGGCTACATGGGCAGCGCGCTTAACTGCCCAACGCCAGTGGTGAAGCCATAGCGCTGTCTCAAAGGTCGCTCAGCACCCGCCGCTGAGCGACTCGGACATGATGTCCAGCACCCCACGCTGCTGCACCGTTCTCGCCAGCGGCGTGGCGGCCTTGATCGCCACGCAGGCAGAGCGCTCATCCACCATGATGAAGTGCGCTTCGGCCTGCCGGATCAAAGCCCAGGCGCTGTCTTCGGCGGTGGTGAGCCGGGGCATCAGCGCGCGGAGCGCGGCGACACCGCGCCGTGCCTCGGCGGGCGTCGCGGTGAGCGGATTCAGCGCACGGCGCAGACTGTCCAGCTCAAGTCGGGCGGCGTCGGGACCGCCAGTCGAGGCGAGTGCTTGAGCAGATGGCTGCGGTGCGACCGGGCTCGAGTTCTGACGAGGAGATGGGACGGTTTCCGGGCTTCGAGCGGTATTTGCGGCTTGTTGTTGGCTTTGTGGTGCCGCTGTTGTGCCGTCTAGGCGATCAGCGGTGGTGCCGCGGCCATCCGGCTGTGGCTCCGGCCGCAGCGCGGACTCATCCTGAACGTCACCCGGCTGAGGACGCGTGTCCTCGGCAATGCGGTCCGTGAGCGGCGCGGCGCCAGCACCGGAATCGTCCCGGCCCATCAACATGTACGCGACGGCCGAAAGTCCCAGCACTCCTACCAGCGCAGCCGCCACAAGAAAACCGCGGCCTTTCGTCGATTCACCGGAAGGGATTGGGTCGTCCCGTTTGCCCGACGCGGCTACAGCGGGCGAGATGGACGGCGTCGGCGCAGCGGGACTGGAGCCCCGAGCAGATGCGGATCTCCGAGTAGACGCGGCAAAAGCGGAGTTGAGCGTGTCAGTCGGGGTTCCCAGAGGCATCGCAGTGAAGCCGGGAGCCGGCGCGGCAGCCAAGGCCGCGTCCGCAGGCGTTGGCCCGTTGGCGTCCTGCACCAGACCAGCGCCGCCACCACTTTTCCAACGAGACACGGCCGATTCCAGCGCCCGCGCAAACGCGCCGGCGCTCTCATACCGATCGCTGACATCGCGAGCCAGTCCTTGGTTGAACACTGACTGCACCTCGTCAGGCCACGCGACAGTCGGCATGACATTGGCCAGCGTCTGCGGCGCGTCCACCAGACGTGCGGTCATGGCACGCTCAGGCGAGGTTGAATCGAACGGAAGCGAACCGGTTAGACATTGGAAGCTCAACAGCGCCAGCGCATATACATCACTGCGATGGTCGATTTTTCCTCCCAACAGCTGCTCGGGACTCATGAACTCCGGCGTGCCCACGACAAAACCGGTCTTCGTCAGCCCAGCCTCACCTGCATCACCGCCCACTGCCTTGGCGATGCCGAAATCCACCACCTTGCACCGATCGCCGGTTTCCGGATCCTCAATCACCATGACATTGTCAGGCTTGAGGTCTCGATGCACGATTCCGAGCCGGTGCGCTGCGTCGAGCGCGACGCCGATCTGCCGAGTGAGCGTTGCAGCCCGCTCCGGAGACAGCGCACCCTCGACCAAGATGATCTTCTTGAGCGTGCGTCCTGGCACATACTCCATGGCCAGGTACACCGTGCCGTCGGCAGACTCTCCGTAGTCGAACACCCGCGCGATGTGCTCGTGCTCAATGCGGCTGGCATTGGCGGCCTCGCGGTTGAACCGGGCCACGGCTGCAGGATCGCGCAGCATAGCCGGACGCAACACCTTGATGGCCGCCTGTTGCGGTAGTCGCACATGGCGCGCCAGATACACCTTGCCCATGCCGCCTTCGCCGAGCAGGTCGGTCACCAGGTAGCGATCGGCGACCACCATGCCGATGAGATCCCCGTCGGACTCCGCCGCCCGAAGCGAGGAGCCGTCAGTTGGGCAGAAGATCATCGCGTCGACATATGACGCGCCACACACGGGACAGAGCTTGGGCATGACCGAGGGATCAGAGCAAACCGGGACCAGCCAAGTAGTACTGGCGAACTACCGCGCAGGGTGACGCCACTTGCAGGCGACGCGTCCCATGAGGGTACGTCACGGTCACCCCACCTATTGACGCCGCATCATCAACAGAGTGACGTTCCACGCAGGCCGCCTGCGCACCGAGCGCTTCCCCCAGGAGAAACTCGCCAATGCCGCCGATGAACTCAACTGACAGCTACCCTACGATGCACGCCACCGTTCGACGGCGCGAACTCCCCACCGTTTCTCGACGCGAAATTTTGTTGGGTGCCTGCTCGCTGCTGTTGCTCGGCAGCCTGCCGGAACCAGTCGATGCGCAGGACACGACGCGCCCCACGGTGGCCGTAATGTACTTCACGAACAGTGCGCTCATGGCGAACGCCGATTACGCGCCGCTCAGCAAGGGCATGGCCGAGGTGCTCATCACTGAACTGTCGCGCAATCCGAGCATTCGGGTGGTGGAGCGTGATCGCCTGCAGGAGTTGCTCGCTGAGCAGGAGTTGTCTTCCTCCGGGCGCGTTGATCAGGCTACGGCAGTGCGCGTGGGAAAGATTCTTGGTGCACGGCACATGCTCATGGGCACGTTTTTGATTGATCCGCGCGAGAACATGCGCATTGATGTGCGCGCGGTGAATACAGAGACGTCCGAGATCGAGTATGTCGAATCCATCGAAGGAAAAGCCGACAAACTCATTGGTCTGATCAGTCAACTCGGCAGCAAGCTGAACGCCGGTCTCAAGCTGCCACCACGTCCTGCCGACGCGAGCAAGTTCACAGACGCCGGTGGAAAGAATCCCAATCAATTTCGCGCCATGCTGTTGCTGAGCCGCGCCATTGAGGAGCAGGACAACAAGAACGTGCCCGCTGCGGTTGCGCTTTACAAGCAGGCGATTGAAGCCAATCCGGATTTTGAGCGGGCCAAGGTGTTGCTCGCGTCGCTGGAGCGAGGCACACCGGAAAAATAATTACGTGCGCGTCGCGATCAGTCGCTTGTGATGCGAACTGATCGCGAACGCAGCGCGTGCATCGGCATCGTCACGTACTCACGGGCAAAAACTTCGTCGAACGGTACGCCAATGGTGATCGTGCCGGACGCATCGCCCTCGGCGACGAAGGTGCACGTGTTATCGGAAAAGCTGCACGCATTGAACCCACCGGTGAAGGCGACAAAACCGGGCGCCGGAACTATGGTCAGCGTCAGGCTGCTGTTGGTGGGCACAAATACACGACACAGCACACCATCAGGTTCACTGTCGTATTCGCAGTTGGGCAGCGATCGAAAGCCAGGGACTGATGCGGTGATCGTGCCAGGACCGCTACCGCCGAACTCAACGCCGATCTCAACGCCGGATGCAAACGTTGCGTCCACTACCGTCGTGGTTTGCGACAGCGTGAACGTGCATTCCGACTGCGGGCTGTTGGGGCACGGTGAGTTGGGTCCCCAGCGCGTAAATACGCTGACGCCGCTGAGTATCTCGCGAATATCGTCGTAGGCGACGAGCGTTATCGTGGAACCGAGCGGCCGCATGGTGCTGCATGTTCCTGACGCCGACGAGAACACGAGCTCGCAGGCGATGTCCTCAAGCTGCGTGGACACGAATCCAGCGCCCGCGTTGCCCGGCGACGATGTCACCAGAACCGTCACCATCGGTGCCACGCTGGTGAACGACGCACTGATCGTTTGTGACGATCCAATGAGCAGCGTACAGGTTGGACCCGGCGCGCACGCACCACCGAACCCAAGAAACTGCCCGGTGCCAAGCGGCATAGCGGTGAACTCCACCTGCGATCCCAGGCCCAACGACACCGAGCACTGCGCGGAGGTCTGCACGGCCGAGAGTTGGCATACCGGCACGCCATCGGCGAAGACGGTACCACCGCCGGATCCGGACAGTTGCAACGTGACCAGGCCAACCGGTTCAAAGCGCGCAAAGACCTGGGTTTGCTGCACCGACGGGTTGTTCAGCGACACCACACACTCGGGAGCCACCACGGCATTGCATCCCCCCCCCTGCCACGAAACGAAACGACTGCCCGGCTGGGCCGTGGCCGTGACTGTCACCACACTATTGATGGGGTAACTGGCCTGGCAGCGACCGGCGCCAACCGCAGGCGGGTTGCCACAGGAAAGGCCAAGTGCGTCGCCCAACGTGCCCGATGGTGGCGATGTGAGCAGCCCGCTGCCATTGCCGGACGGGACGCCGAGCAGCAGACGCGGCGCGACTACGTTGACGGAAACCAGACGACCAACTGATCCCAGATTGAGCGTGCAGGTGGTGCGCGTGCTGGCATCACATCCCACCCAACTGTCAACGCGGGCGTTAGAGAACTCGAGCGCTGTCAGCACGATCTGCGATCCCGGTGCGAAGCCGATCGCACACACACCACTTGGTGTCGCACCGTTCAGTGTACAGGCAATGCCTGCGACCGGATTGCTCGTGATGGTCACACCACCGCCGGCCGACTGCACCGTGACGGGCGTGAGCGCGGTAAACGCTGCGCCGGTGGCGCGCTCCTGGTCCATCACGAAGGCGCAGCTTGTCGCCATGCCGTTTGCGAGACACGCGCCGGTCCAGCCGCCAAAGCGCGCCGTCAACGGCGCGAACTGGGCGTTCAACGTAACACTGGTACCGCTGATGAAGTCGAACGCGCAGCTCCCCGTCGCCACGCCGGCCGTCACGAGACAATCGATCCCCAGCGGCGTTGACACGATGCGGCCATTGCCGCTGCTCGCGACCCCAACAACGGAGAGCGTGCGCAGCGGCGGCGTCACGGTGATGGATGCCGAGGATGTGCGACCACCAATCGTGGCCGAGAGTGTTGTCTGGCCAGCACTGACTCCGGTGAGCACACCGGCAGCTGTCACGGTTGCGACCGCTGTATTGCTTGACAGCCACGTAACGGGGCGACCGGTGAGCTCCACGCCCGTGGCATCTCTCGCGCGCGCAGCCACGGAGAGCGTTGAACCAGCGAGAATGGAGGTGCCGCTGGCGAGTGGTTGCCCGGTGGCGGCCGAGCGTAACTCAACCGTCGCCACCTCGAACAGCTGCACCGTCTGCGGCACAGCGGTGGTGGTACCCGGAGTGAGACGCAGTCCGAGCACTTGTACCATGTCCAGTTCTCGTCCGTCCCCGAGCAGCGTCAGCGTGAGTCGCACGAAACATGCGCTCGGATCAGCGGTGGCGTCTCGCCGCTGCGGGTCGCTGAGGCAGGCGCCAAGTTCGATGGAAACCGGCACCTGTTGGGTGGCGTCATCGCTCAGCGGTACGATCTGGGATGTGAGCGGCTGATACGACTCGTCCTGCCGCTGATAGGCCGAGCTCACCCCCAACTCAAGACGAGTAAACGTGGACTGCTGAAAGCGCGGTATGCTCGCGTGCAGCGCGAGCTTCGCCGGCGCACCATCGGCCGGCCGGCCAGGCGAGAGCAGGCTGCCGATGGAATCGCAGCCTACAGTTCCAAGCAACAGCGAAGCAACAGAAATACGACATAACAGACGCATCATACGGCGCATGGTCAACGCGGCCTCAGAAGCGGGAGATAATCACGAGACCGCCGGTGAAACCGGTGAAGCTGGCCTGCTGCAAATCGCGCGCACTGCCACGTGCATTAACGCTGCCGGACGTAGCACGCGCGAACGGTTGAAATACCAGCGAGCCTGCGCGCTGTGACAGACCAATGGTCACCGTGCCGCTGGTGACCCCTGAGGTGGGCAATCCCTCATCGATAGCCAGGCCAGTGTGAAACCGCCCGTTGGCGGCCAGGACAATGTCCGTCGCAGCGGCGATGGGCACGCTGGTGCGGACTCCACCATCGAGATACGCGCCGCTCGTGTTTTCCACGGTGATGCCATCACGTGAAAAGTTCGACCGGTAGCGCACCGCCGACCACAGCATGAGCTCACGAAGTCGGGGCACACCGAGCAGTAGTTGCGCATCGGCCGACAGCACGGGGCCTAGCTTCACCTGTGCTAGCGCCAAATTGCCGGACGGGCCTCGCAGTTCATCGGGTCGGTAAATGTCAGCCGCCGTGGCGAGCGTGAGGCGATGGCTGCCGAGCAGGCGATCCAGTCCGAGCGAGACGCGCACCGCGCCACCGGGCTGGAAGTCGGCGCTCGGCGCACCGGCCGCCAGCGCGGCGACGG
>JBGTOG010000055.1:0-3835 GCA_041742675.1 Gemmatimonadaceae bacterium
TCCGGGCGCAGCGCCGCGAGCGCACCATCGAGTGCGCGGCTGATGCCTTCAATCTGTCCGAGTGTCTGTGTAATCTCGGTGCGCTTGTCGTTGTAATCCGCCGCAATGCGATCGCACTCGGCAATGCGCGCCGCTGACTGCGCGGTGTTCGCTGAGCGTTCGCGACTGCAGATCGCGTAGAGGCGCGTCATTTCGAACGTGTCGTGATGCACGTTGCGACCGTCTTTGCCACCAATGAAGTTCCAGCCGCGGATGTCGTCCACGTACCCGTTGCCATCATCATCACGCCGCGTGCCGGCGCGTTCCTTCTCGTTCTGCCAGAGCACGGCGCGCAGGTCCACATGCGCCGTGTCCACACCGCCATCGATCACTGCGACCACCACCGTGCGACCCGGTGTGCGGCCGGCCAGCAACTCCTTGAAGGCGCGCTCCGAGCCCACGCCAGCGATACCATCGGTAGCCAGATCGCGCAGCTGCCAGTTGACGGGCGACTCCGTGAGGCGCACGGCGGGCGGTGGCGTGACGGATACCGGGCGGTCCACCGACTGCGGGACCGGCATGGCCGCCGTAACCGGTGCGGGCGCCGGTGCACAGGCGACGGCTGCGCCGAGCAGCAGCAGTGCACCGTGCTGGGCGAGGAAACGTGGTGAAAAAACGCGCATGATCATCTCACAGTCGGTCGAGGTTGTCTTGCCCAACGACAGGGTGCCACGGCAGCAGTTCGTAGTTCACGAGGCCTTGCTGCGTAAACGGGTCGCCGTCACGGATACGGTCCAGTGTACCCGCGACGTCATCATCTGGTACCCGCAGTAGCAGGGCGCCGCCGGTTCGCGGATCGAAGGGGCCGGACGCAAGCAACAGTCCGGTGGCAAACAGGTCGCGCAAATACGCGCGATGGGCGTCCAGCTGAGGTGTGATCACCTCGAGCGGATAGCGATATCGGAGCAGGGCAAGAGCGTACATGATTTGCGAAAGTTCGCGGAGCGCGACACGATAGGGAATCCCTGCGCCGATCCGCGGCCAGGCGCTGGCCCGTCTCTATCCCCGGATAACCATGATTCGTCGCATTCGCCGGTTCGGCATTCTGCAGACCGCCAAAGTGGTGGCGGTTCTTTACGGGCTGATTGGATTGCTCTTCGCCCCGATCTTCCTGCTGGTCGGCATGTTCGCGAAGGATACCACCGGCGGATTCGGCATGGGGATCGTGGGTGCGATTGCCATGCCGATTCTGTATGCGGTCTTTGGGTTCATCACGACCGCGATCGGGTGCGGGATTTACAATGTGCTGGGTGGGATTACGGGTGGGGTTGAGTTTGAGTTGGAGGAGGTCGTGGGGTAGGGCTGGCGAGCCTTTGGGACTCGGGTGCGGTGGAGATCCTCACGGCACCTGGGGTGCGCTGTTCGCCGTACGAAATAAAGTAGGCCGAAAAGCCGGAAAGCCTCGAGGCATTTTGTAGCCGCAAAGGCGAATATGAACTAATCGTGAGGCTACCCTCACACTCGGTCCCCGACGCAGTTGCAGTTCCTGATTCGTCTTTAGGGCTAAAATGTGCCTTGGGGCTTTCCGGCTATTCGGCCTACTTTATTTCGCAAGGCAGAGCTGAGCACCAGCGGTGCCCGGCGGGCCCCGACGCCAGCCGGGAATCCAAGTTGCCGCTGTTAAACCGGGAGAGCCTGCAGCGCATCCCTGAGCGCCTGCCACGGCAGCCGCGCGCACCCTACCCGCTGCGGAAACGCCGCCACCCCTGAAAGCGCCAACAGATCACCAACCGGTGGCGGCTCGCCTGCTTCACCACGCAGCATCCCCTCCACACGATCAATCAACGTGCGCGCCTCAAGCAGCGACATGCCACGCACAGCATCCGTCAGCATCGACGCCGACGCCGTACTGATTGAACATCCGCGGCCGTCAAATCCGACATCGGTGATGCGGCCCCCATCCACCACAATCGCGACCTGCAAATCATCGCCACACATCGGCGTCTTCCGCGCACCCTGCGCGGTGGCATTGGCCGGTAGTCCGCGCCCGTGCGGCGCCCGGTAGTGCTGCAGGATGAGATCCTGGTACATCGCGTGCGACACTACACCCCAGTGGCGAACAGCCGCTGCGCTTCGGTGAGGGCGTACACGAGCGCGTCCACATCGCTGCCATCGCTGTACACATAAAAACTCGCCCGCGCTGTCGCTGCGGTACCCAGTCGGCGCATCAGTGGCTGTGCACAATGATGCCCCGCGCGAATGCAGACACCATGCTGATCAAGAATGGTCGCCAGATCGTGCGGGTGCACATCAGCCAGCGTGAAACTCAACACCCCACTGCGCTCAGCGGGCGGCGGTCCGAAAATGTGCAACCCTTCGATATCAGCGAGCTTGCTGTGCGCGTCTTCAAGCAGCGCCAGTTCGTGCGCACGCACCTGTGTCATGTCGAGCGCGTTGAGATAGCGCACGGCGGCGGCCAGTCCCACCGCATCAGCAGCGTTGGGCGTGCCCGCTTCGAACTTGTGCGGCAGCACATTCCAGGTACTCTCGTGATCGTGGACCCACTCGATCATGTCGCCGCCGTACTGCCACGGCTGACATTCCAGCCACCGCGCGCGGGTGCCGATCACGCCGCCGCTGCCCATGGGGCCGAGCAGCTTGTGTCCGCTGAATGCATAAAAATCCACACCCAGTGCATCAAACTGCACCGGCAAGTGCGGTGCGCCCTGCGCACCATCCAGCACAATGATGGCCGGCGTACGCTCGCGGACCAGTCGCACCACTTCGGCCACGGGCGTGATGGACCCGATGGCGTTGGACACATGCGTGATCGCCACGATTCGCGTGCGTGGAGTGAGCAGCGACGCAAGATGATCGAGATCGATGCGCTGATCGCTCGTAAGCTCGACAATGCGCAGGTGCGCACCGTTGGCGAGTGCGAGCTGTTGCCACGGCACAAAGTTGGCGTGGTGCTCAAGCGCCGTAATGATGATTTCATCACCGGCCTGCACATGCGCGCGCCCCCAGGCGTTGGCCACGAGGTTCATGCTTTCCGTGGTGCCACGCGTGAAAACCAGCGTGTCGGTGTCAGCCGCGCCGAGGAACTCCGCGATTGTGACACGCGCGTCATGGTACGCATCGGTGGCCGCGGCCGACAGCGCGTAGGCACCGCGATGCGGGTTGGCGTTGGCGGTGCGGTAAAAATCGGTAATCGCGTCGAGTACGGCCTGCGGTTTTTGCGAAGTCGCGGCGGAATCGAGGTAGTGCAGCGCCGGCTGATCAGCGAGCAGTGGGAAATCCGCGCGTGGGGCGAGCGGTTCGAGCGTGGCGCCAGATGCTGGCGCGGTCATCCCTGAACCGCTGCGATCAGCGCGTGTAGTCGTCGTCGTGCCGCGATCCGTCTCGCTCGCAAAAGAAGCGCTACGCTCAGCCGTTGTGGCAACCGTATTCATACTGTCTCCCGTCTGTGTTAAGCGCGGTGCTGGTGTTCTGAGTGCTGGGCTCACAAACACCTCGCCGTGTCGTACATGCACGTCATACGTGGGCAGTGCGTCCGTCGCCGGCCCATGCAACACCTCGCCGGTGGCACACGAAAACCGCGCTCCATGCCACGGACATTCGATCACCGGCGCGCCGTCACTTCCCTCCAGGCAGTCGCCACCCGACAACGCAAACCCGCGGTGCGGACAAATATCCTCCACCGCCCACAGCTTGTCGCCACGACGAACCACACACACGCGAGGCCCGATGTGGGTGTCAACACCCTTCGGAATACCGTCTTCAAAGTCGGTGAGTTTTCCCACCAGACAGAGAATGGGCTCGCCACGCTTGGCCGGCGTTGGCACCACTACTCCGT
>JBGTOG010000061.1:0-7151 GCA_041742675.1 Gemmatimonadaceae bacterium
AAGGCACGCCGCCGCCCGCCACGCGGCGCTGGCCAGGTCAGCGATCGCGCGGTATGCTCGGTGGATAGTCGACCCACCCCGATTGAAATTCCTGTCCCACCTGCAACGCGACATCTCCGCGATCCGTGTGGAGCGGTTTCCATGCCGGGGAGCCTACGATCCTTCGCGACGCGTGATCATTACTGAGCTCACCTTCCTTGCGCGGCGCGACATCACCGCCGCGCCGGTAGCCTCCTCGATCCTGCACGAAGGTGTGCATGCGCGCGTTGACGCCTTCGGCGTGCGTCGCGCGGAACGTGATTCAGCGCGCGAGGAGCGCCTTTGCAGCCGCGCCGGGCTTGCGTTCGGACTTTCGCTACCGCCGGCGATTGGCGCGCCAGTGATCGAGCGCGCGCGCGATAGCCTGGGTCTGGCAGACGCAGAGGTCGCGCCCGTGATTGACTGGAACGAAGCGCTGCGACGGCAGGACGCGATAGACCGAGGCCAGCAGCACTGACCTCGGATGGGCGCGATGAGGGAGTTCGCGATGAGCTGTCGCTCTCCATGGTGAGACCGTTCGTAGTCCCCTCACATGGAGCGTTTCAGATGCGTACTCTTCCCAACCCCGCTCGTCACCTTGCCCTGGTGCTCGTGACCATCATGCTCAGCGCATGCGGCAGCGATCCAGTCGCGACCGAGCCCCAGGTTTCGCCAATCTCCCGCTGGGCCGGCTCGTACACCGGGCAATCGCGCTTCGGTGCGGCCAACGGCACGTGGGGAAATGGTGGCAGCTTTCGCCTCGTGATCAGCGGCAACGGCCAGGTCACCATAAGGGGTGTGTTGTTGCAGAGCCCCGTCTACGACCACAGCACGTCCACCCTCAGCTGGCGGCGCGCGGACGGCAACGAGACCAACGGTGAAGTCACACTGCGCGAGTCGTACACGTCCGACTTCTTCTTCCGTGACCTGCCAAACGCCACGGCCGGTCAGAATCTCACCGGGTACATCCAGCGTGCGGGCGAAGGGCAGTTGGACTACCGCGGTGTGTTGCAGTAGAACAACGCGAGACCACATGCGCGCCGTCGGCTGCGGGGAGCGATTCTGCAACTCTGTTCTTCATCGCTCCTGCTGCAACTCGGTCAGCCAGCGGCGCAAATCCTTTCGTCACGCGAAACGGCCCCATCATGTTGACATCGAGCAGCGAGGTCATATCGCGATCGTCCATTTCGATGAGCGGCGCGACCGCCGAACCGTACTCGCGGATCGAGACGGGCAGCCGAACGGTATATTGCTGTCGAACCCCATCCTTCCTCCATCCGATTCCGCCAATGATTCGACGCACGATACTCGGCGCGCTCCTGCTCCCCGCCCTGCTCACCGCGCAAACCCCGGATCAACCCACCTCGCGCATCGCGCGCATCGTGATTTCGCCGGTGCAGAAGGTGGTGACGGCTGGCGACACCTTGCGATTCACCGCCGAGGCGCGCGACGCCAACGACAATGTGGTGCCGGACGTGCAGTTCCGATGGAGCGCCAGCGGTGGGCGTTTTGAAGGCAGCATGGACCCGAGTGGTCTGGTG
This sequence comes from Gemmatimonadaceae bacterium, assembly GCA_041742675.1. Classification (GTDB taxonomy): domain Bacteria; phylum Gemmatimonadota; class Gemmatimonadetes; order Gemmatimonadales; family Gemmatimonadaceae; genus JAABRT01. Next base: position 1,560 of record JBGTOG010000061.1, read on the forward strand.
ACCGCCGGGTCAACCGGGATTCTGCCCGCTGCGGTGGCCGCGATTCTGCCGAATGAACAGCCCAGGGTTGAGCGGTTCGATGTGCGCATGGTCCCCGGGCCGGCGGCGCGTCTGGTCTTTGCCCCGGAACCCACCCGTCTTGCGCCCGGGCAGCGCATTCGACTGTCAGCCACGGTCTACTCCGCACTCGGCGACGTGCGAGACGACCGGGTCACATGGACTTCATCGAACGGCGCCGTAGCACAGATCGACGAGACAGGCATGCTGACCGCGATCGGTGCTGGTCGCGCTACGATTGTCGCAAACGTCGAGCACCTTGAGGGCTCGCGTACCCGATACGCTGGCCGCTCACTGCCGGTGGAGGTGTTGAGCACAGCGGTCGCGTCGCTCGCGGTGCAGCCGGCGATCACCGAGGCGCGAACCGGAGACGTGATTCGCTTTGCCGCCAATGCGAAGGACGCAAACGGCCGCGACATCGCGCAGCTCACGCCCACATGGAGCATCAATCCCGGCCACGGCATGATCGACGCCGATGGTGCGTTTGTCGGCTACGAGGCCGGCAGCTACACCGTGACCGCGTCGCTCGGCAATCGCACGGCCGAGTCGGTGATCACGCTGGTACCGCGTGATGTGCGCCGACCGCTCACCGTGGTGGGCCGCCTGCCCCGTATGCGTTTCAACACGGAAGAAGTGTGGCTGCACCCGAATGGCGAGGTCGCCTACCTTGGCTCCGGTGGTGGAGGCGACGTGTTGTATGTGATTGACATCAGCAATCCCGCGTCACCGTTCGTCACCGACTCGCTCGTGGCCAATACGCGACGCGTGAACGATGTGATGACCACGCCCGACGGCAAGTTTCTGGTGCACACACGCGAGGGCGCGGCCGATCGCCGCAACGGCGTGGTGTTCGCGTCGCTCGAGGACCCGCGACATCCGAAGGTGATCTCCGAATTCACCGAGGGCGTCACGGGCGGTGTGCACTCGAGTTTCATCTACAAGGATCCAAAGCACGGCCAGCATGTGTTCCTCACCAACAACGCCACCGGTGCGCTGCACGTGGTGAACATCGATGATCCGCACACGCCGCGCGAAGTGGGCCAGTGGAAGACGGAAAACCGTCCGGATGCAGGGCGTACGCTGCACGACATCGATGTGCAGGATGGCCTGCTCTACGGCTCGTGGTGGAATGACGGGTTGGTGATCCTCGACGTCGGCAACGGGATCAAGGGCGGTACGCCCGCGAAGCCGGTGATCGTCTCGCAGTTCAAGTACGATCTCAACGCGCTCTACCGCGATGTGGAAGCGAGCGGCGGACCGGGCTTCATTCGCGGCACGCACACGGCGTGGCGTCACAGGAACTACGTGTTCATTGCCGACGAGGTCTTTCCGGCCAGTGGCGTGCAGGGTGCGAAAGACGCGGCCGCCGGCCGAGCCTATGGGCGTCTGCAGGTGCTCGATGTGTCCAACATTGAAGCGCCAAAGTCGGTGGCGTGGTACGAGCCCGAATACGGCGGTGTGCACAACGTGTGGGCCGCTGGCGACACGCTTTACATCGGTGCGTACAACGCCGGCTTTCGCGTGTTCGACATTGGCGGAGAGCTCCGCGGCGACTTGCGAGCGCAGGGGCGCGAAATCGGGCATCTCAACACCGCCGACATGGATGGACGCGTCGCCAACTCCGCGATGACGTGGGGTGTGGTGGTGCGTGATGGACTCGCGTACGTGAATGACATGCACAACGGGCTGTGGATTGTACGGATCGAGCCCAAGTCTGCCGTGGTGCCGTGACCTTGCGGCCGCCCTGTTGGCCGCGGCGTGCAGCGATCGCGCTGACGACGGCCGCGGTCATCGGCGTGTCTGCGTGCGGCAGCTCGCGTGCCGCCGTCGGTGAGCGTGGTACGTCAGGTGTCGCCGTCGTGCCACCAACGCGTGACTACATCGCACTGGTCGTGTCCGAGTCAGTTGATGAGATCAGCCGTATCCGGTTCGGTCCCGGGGGGGGGCGTGTCGAGCGGGTGATCCCGGTTGGCATGTCGCTCGCCGATCCCGATGGTCCACACGGCATCGCGGTGGCTCCCGACCAGCAGCACTACTTCGTGACCACTGCACACGGAATGCCGGGGGGCAATCTGTGGAAGTTTCGCGCCGATCGCGACGAACCGGTGGGTCGCGCCACACTCGGCGCATTTCCCGCCACGGTGCAAGTGGCGCCCAACGGATGGTTTGCGTGGGTGGTGAACTTCAACCTGCACGGCGACATGGTTCCGTCGAGCGTGTCGGTGGTGGAAACCGGCGAGATGGTGGAAGTGGCGCGCATTGAAACGTGTACCATGCCGCACGGCTCGCGCCTCAGCCCGGACGGGTCTCGTCACTACTCCGCCTGCATGATGGACGACCTGGTGGTGGAGATTGACGCCGCACGTTTCGAAGTGGTGCGACACTTTTCGCTCACGCAAGGCAAGGAGCGCGGCCTGTCCGGCGCGCCGTCTGCGCGAACGTCTGCCACGTCCGCTGCGCACAGCATGCACGACATGAGCGGCCATGGGATGGAACCACCAGCCCCTGACGACGTGGGCTGCTCGCCAACGTGGGCGCAGCCATCGCACGACGGCGCGCGGCTGTGGGTGGCGTGCAATAAATCCAGCGACATCGTGGAGATTGACGTGGCCACCTGGTCGCTGCTGCGCCGCATTCCGGCCGGCGATGGCGTGTACAATCTCGCCGTGACCGGAAACGGCACGCTGCTCGTGGCCACGAACAAGCGCGGTCAATCCGTTTCGGTGTTTGACATTGCCAGCGGTCGTGAACTGGCGCGCATTCCCACCTCACGACGCGTGGTGCATGGCGCGGCCATCTCGTCTGATGATCGCTACGCGTTCGTGTCCAACGAAGGCGTGGGCTCCGAGAAGGCCACGGTTGATGTGGTGGACCTGCAGGCGATGCGCGTTGTGGCCACAGTAGAAGTGGGACAGCAGGCCGGGGGCGTTGAGGTGTTGCGGTAGGGTAACGGCACGACGGTGTGACTGCGACAGCAACACCGACTCAGTCTGCAATGCGTGCAACCGCGCGTTGCTGGCTACGACACCGACGCTGCCTGTGCCAGAAGAAAACTTCGCACCGCCGTCTCGTCACTGAGGTGGATCGCACGATTGTACGCGACGCGCGCTTCAGGCGCCCGACCGGCGCGGGCAAGCAGGTGAGCTCGTACCGCCCAGTACGGCTGGTAGTCGGCGATGTCGGCGTCATTCAGGCCGTTGAGCACCGTAAGACCGATGTCCGGCCCGCGCGCTTCGCCGAGCGCGGCGGCCATCCCAACGTAAGCGCCGACGGTAGGAGCGATCGCGACCAGCGAGCCGTAGAACATCGCAACCGCATCCCAGCGCACGGGCGCGCCGAAGAGTCGTTGCGCGTGGACGCTCTGAATCGCTGCCTCGAGCTGAAATCGTCCCGGCGCAGTCAACGCACTCGCAGTCCGCAGCGCACGCTCGGCCTCGGCGATCATCGGCGCGGACCAGAGCGAAACATCCTGCTTATCGAGCGGTACGAACGCACCTGACGACGAACGTCGCGCGACACGGCGCGATTCGCAAAAGAGCATCATGGCCAACAGGCCGTGCGCCTCGGCGTTGTCGGGCATGGTTTGTGTGAGGACGCGCGCGAGCCAAATCGCTTCTTCGGCCAGGCCGCGCCGCTTTGCATCCGTGCCAAATGCGTCATCCCACGCCGTTCCGTAGGCAGCGTAGATCGCGTCCATCACCGCTTCCACCCGTTCCGGAAGTTCGCGGGCCGACGGAATATCGAACGGAACGCCGGCATCACGGATCTTGTTTTTTGCTCGCAACAGACGCTGCGACATCGCCGCCGGCGCGATGAGGAACGCCCCGGCAATGCGCGCTGCGTCAAGCCCGAGCACTGTTTGCAGCATGAGGGGCGTACGTGCGGCCTCGTCGATCGCGGGATGCGCGCAGCAGAACAGCAAACCGAGTCGCTCGTCGGGAAAGTCGCGCACGGCATCGGCCTCGCGCTGGGCATTGAGCGCGGCGAATTCGAGTGACGGGAATGCCGCGTCGGCCGTGGCGCTTCGGCGCGTTGCGTCGATCATTCGACGGCGTGCCGCCGTCATGAGCCAGGCTTCGGGTTTTTGCGGCACGCCATCGCGCGGCCACTGCGCGAGCGCCGCAAGAAAGGCGTCGCCGAGTGCGTCTTCGGCGGCGGCGAGATCGCGGGAGCGGGCCGCCAGGTATGCGACGAGACGTCCGTAAGAATTGCGCGCGACGTGCTCGACGGTCTGCACGACGTCCGTCATGGTGCGACCCGCTCCGGCACGATTCCCGGCCGACGACTTACTGCACCGACAGAATCGGGCGAATCTCGACGACCGTGCCGCTGTCGACGCCCGGAACCTTCGCGGCCCACTCGAGGACCGGATCGATGCTCGGCACCTCAAGAATGAAGTAGCCTGCGAGCTGCTCCTTGGCGTCGGCGAACGGACCATCCTGCACGACGCGCTTGCCGTTTGCAAAGCGGACTGTCGTCGCCGTCGACTTGTCCTGCAGCGCGTTGCCTTCGACCACGAGACCGCTCTCGGCGATCGACTTCGCAAAGGCGCCCCATGCCGCCCAGTACGCCGGCGCGTCAGCTGACTTTCGCTGCGCAATGTGGTGCTCGGGCTCGGCGAACAGCATCATGTACTTCATTGGAGACCCCGTGGGAAGAATGTCTGCGGGTTCGGCCCGATGCCTCACCCGTGACTATGTCGGGCGAGGCCCCGCGATTTCGACAGGCGCCGGAATATCGGGGAAATCGGGGCTCGCGGCGAGGGGACGGCCGTCGCCTCGACAGCCGGCATCCGGCGGGCCACCGGAGCCATTGGGCCCGGTGCACCGTCCGAGCTAACCCGTCTACGACCGACTGCCCCTCAGCATCCGACGCCCCCGAGACACCGCTGCCGGAAATCAGAATTTCAGCGCGGATTACGGCAAACCCAGATACGCCGGTCCTGCATGTGGCGAAGCGGCGTTCGTGAAGCCCCCTGGATGATCTTCGTCGACCATGGTCACGATGTCGAAATCTGCCTCTCTTCGGCGACTCAATACGTCCAACGTCCGCACTCCGTGGACCGGACACCTTCCGATTTCTTTCCAGGAGCCCAGCCATGAAGTACGTGTGCCTCATCTACCACGAGGAGACCAAGCTCGCGACGATGACCCAGGAGGAGTTTGGCGCGTTGAGGGCTGGTTACGTCGCGTTCACGCAGTCCATCATCGATAGCGGGCAGTTCGTCGCGGGCGAGGCGCTGCAGCCCACGCACACCGGTACCACGGTTCGAGTTCGCGACGGCCAGCTGACGACGACCGATGGCCCGCTCGCCGAGACCCACGAGCAGGTGGGCGGCTTCTACCTGATAGACGCGCGCGATCAGAACGAGGCGATCCAGATCGCGGCGCGCATCCCGGACGCGCAGACGGGTGGCATCGAGGTGCGCCCGGTGGTGAACTTCAATTAGACAGGCGCCAACGCGACTCGATGAGGCACAGCGGGGAGGCCCTTTCCTGAGCGACGTGCTGCCACTCGAGGATTTCGCGCCGGCGG
>JBGTOG010000070.1:0-8171 GCA_041742675.1 Gemmatimonadaceae bacterium
CGACGTTCCGGCGCGGCGCCGCGATCGCGGACTGCGTTTGGGGTTGTCGGTTGGCGGTTTTCCGTGGTCGGTTTGACTGCGGCGGTGAAGGCGGCTGGTTAGGTTGGGTTCATGAAGATTTACACGAAGACAGGCGATACAGGGGCCACGGGGCTGTTTGGTGGGGGGCGCGTGGACAAGGATCATCCGCGCGTCGAGGCCTACGGCGATGTGGACGAACTCAATGCGGCGCTTGGGTTGGCGCGCTCCATCGAACTCATGCCGCGCATCGACGAGGTCATCGTACCGATTCAGCGCGATCTCTTTGCCATTGGCGCGCTGCTCGCGACGCCGGATCATGAAAAAATGCGCGAGCAGCTCAGCAAGGCGCGCATTGATGACGAGCGCATTGAGGAGCTTGAGCGGGCGATCGACGCGGCGGAGCGTGAGCTGGAACCGCTCACGAGCTTCATCATTCCGGGCGGCACACCAAAGGCGGCGGCGCTGCACGTGGCGCGCACCGTGTGTCGACGGGCGGAGCGGCGCGTGGTGCGACTGGCGCACGATATCGAGTTGCCGTCGCTCACGGTGATCTACCTCAACCGACTGAGCGACCTGCTCTTCACGCTGGCGCGTCTGGCCAACAAGCGCGCGGGCGCCGGTGAAGTCACGTGGTAGACGTGCGTGACGTCCGTGACGTGCGTCATCGTGGCGATTAGTGCGTTGATACCGCTCGACATTGGGCTGCACTACCCGGTGATTGTTGCGCGCGGCGCACTCGCGTCGCTGTACGCACTTGTTGAGCAGCATGCACCGAATCATCGCTACGCCATTATCTCCGATGCGACGGTGGACGTGGCGCATGGCGACCGCGCCAGCGCGGGATTTCCGGCAGCGCGAACGTTGCGAATGACCGTGCCCAGTGGCGAGACGTTCAAGACGCGTACCGAATGGTTGCGGTTGAGCGATGCGCTGCTGGCGTGGGGTGCGGGGCGCGATACCACGGTCATCGCATTGGGGGGGGGAGTGACCGGGGACCTGGCCGGGTTTGTGGCCGCGACCCTGCATCGCGGCGTGCCGTTGGTGCAGGTGCCCACCACGCTGCTGGCCATGGTCGACAGTTCAGTGGGGGGCAAGACCGGCGTCGATACGGATGCGGGCAAGAATCTGATTGGCGCGTTTCATGATCCGTCGCTGGTGGTCGCCGATGTCGATGTGCTGCGCACGCTGCCTTCGGACGTGCGTGCCGACGGTCTGGCCGAGATGATCAAGCACGGCGTGATCGCCGATGCGGATGCGTTTTCCGAGCTGTGTGGATTGTTGCCGGTGCTCTCCGGCGCGCGCGGCGCAGAGGCGGACGCGCTACCTGCGCTGGTGGCGAAGAGTGTGGCCATCAAGGCGCATGTGGTGCGACAGGATGCGCGCGAGGCGGGGCTGCGACAAATCCTGAATGCCGGCCACACGATTGCGCACGCGGTGGAGCATGTGACGTCGTACGAAGTGTCGCATGGTGCAGCGGTCGCGATCGGGCTGGTGGCTGAGGCGCGGATGGCGGAGCTGATGGGGGTCGGTGAGCCGGGCTTGAGCGCGATGATCGGGGACGCGGTGCGGCGAGCGGGATTGCCGTCCAGTCCGCCTGAACACGCGACGGCGAAGGCACTGCTTGAGGCCACGCGGACAGACAAGAAGGCGCGTAGTGGTGTGGTGCGGTATGCGCTGCCGGAGCGGATCGGGCGGATGAGCCCCGGGCCGGAGGGTGGGTGGACGACCGCGGTGCCGGATGAGGTGGTGCTGGAGGCGCTGGGGGGGGGCTGAGGGCGGTGCGCGGAGGGCGTTTCTGACCTGTGGGGCGTGTCGAGTTGCTCCCAACGGGTGGAAAAAGGCTACTACCTGGGTGGGAATTCCAGAAAATTGAACGCTTCCGCGTGGAAATCTGCGTTGATTTGTCCATGAGTTCGCAGAAGCGATTTTGGTGAAAAACTGGCCGAAAAGGCCGAATCATCGACACAGTAACGCGACACCATCGCGCCGAATAGCCAGAAAGACCGGAAAGTTGGCACTACGCGTGGGAGCAAGGAAAGCCACAAGAGAATCACGTCGCAAAGATTTGTGTTGACCGATTCGACTTGTGATCGTACTGTGCCACTCCTACCTGTACCGGTGCCGACGGGTCTCCGTCGGACCCACCTATCCGGTCATCAACGGCGAGAGGGCGTGTATGCAAGCAGCGGCCGCCAGCAGGACCTCTGAACCTCGGGCCAGAGGTTTCTTCCGCTCTGCTCCATCCTCTGCATTCGACCAGTACCTGCATGACATCCAGAAGCTGCCTCTGATCAAGGACGTTCAGGAGGAGCGACGCCTCGCGCGTCTGGCACAGCAGGGGGACGAAGCAGCGGCAGAGCGTTTGGTCACGGCGAATCTTCGATTCGTCATTTCCTATGTGAAGAAATACCAGGGCCATGGGCTCGACCTCAGCGAACTCGTCGCCATTGGCAACGAAGGGTTGCTCAAGGCGGTCCGGAAGTTCGATCCCGATCAGGGCGTCAAGTTCATTTCGTACGCCGTGTGGTGGGTGCGCCAGGCGGTGCTCAAGGCACTCGCTGAGCAGACGCGCTCCGTGCGCATTCCGCTCAATCAGAACTCGCAGCTCATTCGGCTCTCGCGCGCCGAAACCGTCCTTAGCCAGGTCCTGCGCCGCGAGCCCACCGACGAAGAGCTCTCCAAGATGCTCGAAGAGCCGGTCGACACGGTGCGCCAGTCGCGCCAGATGACCGGCACCGAAGTCTCGCTCGACGCACCCATCGACCGTCAGGACCGCGAAGCCAGCACGCTGGGCGAGCGTTTTGCCGGCGAAACGAATGTCGAGATTGAAGAGGGCACCGACTCGCGGCTCATGCGCGAGTTCATCGACCGCGTCTTCCGCCGCTACCTCACGCCACGCGAGCGCAAGATTCTGTACCTCTACTATGGATTGGAAGAAGGCTCCGAAGCCATGACGCTCGAGCGCATTGGTGCGCTCATGGGTGTCACACGCGAGCGCATCCGGCAGATTCGGGAGCGCGCGTTCGAGAAGCTTCGTGAGTCCCCTGATGGATGCGCGCTGTCCGGTTTCTGGGGCACCGCCTGAGCAGCACCACCCCATGCAGCTGCTTCACCACATGGTGAAAGCGGTCCCGCGCGCTTCGGCGTGCTCTCGCACCATCCGGACGCCTCGGCCCTCGCCGAGGCGTTCGGCGTTGTGCTACCTCCGACCGCTCATAAATGACTCTCCCACGCAGAGTTGACGACTATTCCCACGCAGAGATTACGACTATTTCCGCGCAGAGATTACGATTATTTCCGCTAGTGCCGTACACCGACTGCCGGAAGTCACTGTTGCGGGACACTGCGACACGCCGCTGATGCGTATCAAACACGTCAGTCACCCAACACTGCGCTTGTGGCAAGCTGTGCTGTCAATCACTATTGACCGCATGCCCAACTCACGCGTGTTGCTCGTGGACGACGAACCCGGCATTCGGCTGGCGCTGCGCAAGTGGTTTGAGCGCAACGGATGGCAAGTGGATGAGGCGGACGACGGCATCGACGCCTTCGCGCAACTCGAGTCGGTCAACGTTGGCTACGGACTCGTGATCTGCGACGTGCATCTGCCGGGCATAGGCGGCATTGACATCGCCTCACGCGTCGAGCAGCAGTGGCCGGAGCTGTTGTCACGGTTTGTGTTGACGACCGGAGACAATCTGGAGTTCACGGCCGAGCAGCGGATGCTGCGTGACAAGACGCACGTGTTGCTCAAGCCGTTTGAGTTTTCGGTGTTGCATGAGTTGCTGGCTGATGTGGCTCATCGTTCGCGATCAAACGTTTTGTCGTAATTCCTCGGACGTTGCGCGAGGATATGTATGTCGATCAAGTGTGACATTTGTCGTTGCGCAGGTGCATCAGCATTAGTCTTTTCCGATCGCGGTGACACACGGTTGAGCTCGCCATAAGAGCAAGTTCGACAATAAGATGGGCCGGCCTCGAGACTGGTGGATTCGACAACCAGCGTATGCCCGGTCCACGGAACGATGCTTGCTACGGTTGAGAAACGGGGGGTTGGTGCACTGGACCGGCCCTCGCCTCACGGTTCCTCTCCCAGCCGATGTCACGGAGCAAAACAATGGTCTCGTTTTCGAAGGTCGCGTTCGGTCTATCTCTGGCTCTTGTTGGCGTCGCAGCAAGCGCGCGCCAGGCTGAAGCGCAGTGGAGCCACGAGTTTTACAAGATCACGGTCGCGGCAAGCGCGTCGCATCAGAGCGGCGGCGCGTGCTGCAGCAACAAGCAAGTAGGTTGGGTAAATCCAACCCTCACGAGTGGACGTCCCACGCTTTCCGCCGCTGGGGCAGCGTACGCTGGCAACAATGCCATCGCCGGCGCAGCGAACAGCATTCTCCCTTGGTGGACAGTTGCAGCGGGCGTAGTTGAAGCTGACGGAAGTGGTTTCAATCTGTTTGGAAACACCAGCTTTAACACGGGGGCCGGGTTTTACCCGACGGGAGCAGGTGGCAACTCTGTTTACCAGCGCGCCGCATACATTCACGGCGTTGCCGTGAACGCGGGAACATCCAACTGGAAGCTGCTTGGCGACGACGATGCGTGGCTGTTCATCAACGGCAACCTCGTGCTGGACAACGGTGGAGTGAAGGCTTTTAACAATGGGCAAGCCACGTATGGCGACGTTATCTGGGCGGTCGGCGATAACATCGAGATCTTCTTCAGTGATCGCATGACGGTTCAGTCTCAGCTTGAACTCTCGGCCGCAGGACTCCAGGTCGGCCGCCGAGGCGAACCGAGTCAAGTGCCGGAGCCTGGCTCACTTGCGCTGCTCGCGACTGGTCTAGTTGCAGTGGGCGCAGTAGCGCGCCGTCGTCGCACCGCGTAGCAGGTGGAAAAGCGGGTCTGAGTCGGAAGTACGAGAGTAAAAGCGCCCCGGGGTCCTTTCGGAACCCGGGGCGCTTTCGCTTTCTTTGAGACACGCATGCACACCGTGTCCGCCCCTTCCCTTTCGCACGCCGCGGCTATCACACCGCAGATTGTGCAAGCCCTCACGCAGATCGTCGGCGACCGCTGGCTGAAGACGCGCCACGCCGAACTCACTGCGTACGATGCCGATGGCCTGCCTGGGTATCGGGCGATGCCATCGGTTGTGGTGCTGCCGGGTTCACGTGATGAAGTGTGCGCCGTAGTGCGTCTGCTCGCGCAACATGGCATCCCGTATGTGCCGCGCGGTGCGGGCACGGGGCTGTCGGGCGGTGCGCTGGCTGATGGCATCGTGGTGATCGGGCTCAATCGGCTGACACGCATTCATCGCATCGATGCCGGCAATCGCCTGGCGCATGTTGAACCCGGCGTCGTGAACGCGTGGCTTACGCGCGCGGTGGCACCGTACGGTTTGTACTACGCGCCGGATCCGTCGAGTCAGGCGGCGTGCACGATTGGCGGAAACGTCGCCGAAAACGCGGGCGGACCGCACTGTCTCAAGTACGGCGTGACGCTCAATCATGTGGCCGCGCTCACCGTGTGTCTGCCGGATGGCGAGCTCGTGACGCTCGGTTCACCCGTGGGTGAAGTCGACGGCTACGATCTGTGCGGACTGTTTGTGGGCAGCGAAGGTTGCTTTGGCATTGCAACGGATATCTGGGTGCGATTGCTGCCGATCCCGCAGTCGGTACACACATTGCTGGCCGACTTTCACTCCGTGCAGGATGCAGCGCGCGCTGTGTCGGCGATTATTGCGACAGGCATCGTACCGGCCGCGCTGGAGATGATGGATCAGGCGACGATTCGCGCGGTTGAAGCGAGCATCTATGCGGCGGGCTATCCGATCGATGCAGCAGCAGTGTTGCTCGCGGAAGTAGACGGACTCACGATCGGGCTCGATGCTGATGTGCGCGCGATCGAAGAATGTTGCCGAGCCGCGGGTGCGCGCAGCGTGCGCATTGCGACGGCAGCGGATGATCGCGCGCGACTGTGGCAAGGGCGCAAGAAGGCGTTTGGTGCGCTTGGTCGTATTGCGCCGCATCTGGTGGTGCAGGATGCCGTAGTTCCGCGCACGCAGTTGCCGGCGGTGCTGGCGCAGATTCATGAGATCGGCACACGGCACCGGGTGAATGTGTGCAATGTGTTTCACGCCGGTGATGGCAACCTGCATCCGAATATTTCGTACGACGCGAATGATCCCGGGCAGTCCGAGCGTGTGCACCTGGCCATGCGTGAGATCATGCAGGCGTGCATAGATGCTGGTGGCACGATTACCGGTGAACATGGCGTGGGGCTCGACAAACTTGGTTATATGGACACGCTATTCACCGAGCCGTCACTGGCGGCGATGTGTGCGGTGCGCGAGGTGTTCGATCCGGAGCGGAGATCAAATCCGGGCAAGGTGGTGCCGGTGCATGCGTGTCGCGAGTGGACCAGCAAAGGGCGAACATGAGCGATGTCATGCGAGCGCTGGTGGATCAGGTCGCACAGGCGCACGAATCGTGCACGCCTCTCCGCATTGTTGGCGGCGGTACGTGGTTAACTGCCGGTCGACCGTGCAGTGGCGATACACTGCCGGTTGGCGAGCATCGTGGTGCGGTGGAGTACACACCGGGCGACCTCACGATCACCGTGCGTGCCGGCACAACACTACGCGAGTTGCATGAGACGACAGCAGTCAACGGCCAGTGGCTCGGACTTGATCCCGCGGCGCACGCGGGTGCAAACATTGGCGCCACGATCGCCACGGCGGCGGATGGCCCGCTCAGCGTCTCCATGGGTCGAGTGCGCGACCTGGTGCTTGGCCTTGAATGCATCACAGGCCGCGGCGAGGTGATTCGCGCCGGTGGACGTGTGGTCAAGAATGTCGCCGGGTTTGATCTGGTGCGATTGCAGACGGGCGCCTGGGGCACACTTGGTGTGATCACCGAAGCCACACTTCGATTGCGTGCGTTGCCGGAAGAAGATCGCACGTTTGTGGTTGCAACAGATCAACGTGCCGCGCTCGAATCGGTGCTCGCACCGCTGGTGAATCTACCGGTGGCGCCGCTGGCCATGGAGCTGGTGAACGGCGCACTGGCGAGCACACTGGGACTGCCGGCATCACTCTGTTTGCTCGTGCGTCTTGGCGGAAACAGCGCGCGCATTGGCGGTGAGCAGGGATTGCTCGGCGTGCTTGGCGACGTGTCAGAAGTCGAACGTCCCGTCTTTGATGCATTGCAATCCTGTGAACCGCTGGGTGCGATGGTGGCGCAGGTATCGCACATGCCCACCCTCATCTCCACCACCTGGCGTCACATCGTTGACCACTGCTCGGCGCATCAGATCTGGCAGCCGATGCTGCGCGCGTCGCTCGCGCGTGGTATGGTGCGGATGGTGATTCCGCCGGATGCGTACGCGCACATGGACGATGAAGCGCTGCACCGGTTCGTGCGGTTGCTCGCGCCGCCGGGAGCGCATGTGTCGTGGCAACAGTTGCCGACGAAGGGTTGGACGCAGGTGCCCAGTTCTGTTGCGGACAGACTGTCAGTTGGCATTCGTCGCGCGCTCGATCCGGAGCGCATTCTGAATCGGGGACTGCTTGGTGAACCTGACGGTGATGCCGCGGTGCATGCAGTTCGCGCCACCGGAGCGAGCGCGTGAGTACTGAGCGCCGCGAGGAGGGCGCCACCACGTCAGTCGCGGATTCGCGCCTGTCTGCGCCATCGCGCACTGTGACGAACCCACTCGCCGGCACCCCACTCGCTCGTGCCGCCGCCGGTCTCGATTCGTGCGTGCACTGCGGCTTCTGTCTGCCGGCGTGTCCCACGTACGTGAACCTGCACGACGAAAACGATTCACCGCGCGGTCGCATCGTGCTCATGCGTCGCATGCTTGAGGGTGAGCTGTCCGTGAGTGATCCCGATGTCGGCACGCATCTCGATCGCTGCCTGGGGTGCCGCGCGTGCGAGACAGCGTGCCCGAGTGGTGTGCCGTATGGTGAACTGCTGGAGGCCACACGCGCCACGATGCGGCCAGCGCGGCCGATGCCCGCGGTCGCACGGTTCATTCTCTCTTTGTTCAAGCGCACGCGCACGCTCGCGTTGCTGCTTGGTGCCGCTCGCATGTTCCGTGCGACACGGTTGCCACGCTGGCTGGCGCCGCGTCTGCCGGCGCGACTTGGATTTCCGTTG
>JBGTOG010000144.1:0-3261 GCA_041742675.1 Gemmatimonadaceae bacterium
TCGGTGGTTTTGATCGCGGCTCGTGGCGGCGGCGGTTGTGCGGTGCAACTGACCACTGAAAACCGCCTACCGACAACTCCGAACGCGGTTGTCGACCGCGGCAACAACGAGCGGCATCTCCCCTACCACTCGTCCTGGCTACGGACGATCTCAAGGAAGCGCTCCACGGGCTCAAGCCGATCGAGCACTTCGACGACGCGCTCGAGATCAAGCGCGACATACTCGTGAATCAGAACATTGCGGAAGCCGGGCAGCCGCTCTAACTCCCGCACCAGATCCAAGGGGAATCGCGCGTCGCGGGAAAGATTCCGAATGGCGTGCGTGTAGTCTTGGAACTTGTCACCCCGACGCGCCGACAGGTCAGCGGCAACGTCAATCACCAGCTGACACACCACCATCAGCGAAAACAGAACGTCGTTGTGCAGCGACAAATCCGTTTCCAGGTCCTGCCAGTTTTCGACACGCGGGCGCATCACCTTCAGGTGATCCAAGTGCCGACGCAGCTCTGCCAGTCGCTCCACAAGGTAGGGCGTCATCGCCGGATTGCCTCGCGCTTGATTGCGGCGGTGCGCTTGAGAAATGGCAGAAGATCTGCCGCACGTATCTGCACGTCGCGTCTGAAGGCGTGTTCCCCCTCGGAATCTCCTATGTACAGTCGCTCACCGGCGGCAGCCACCGCGACTGCAAGCCCAGGCGGCGCGTCGTTGAGCACCACGAGGTCGAGCGGCGCGCCCTCCAGCTGTGACGCAAGCGCCGAGTGCAGCATGAGTGCCGCTTCGAACCGATCTCGTGACGTCGGAAAGACAGCAAAATCAAACACCACCCCGATATCGACATCGCTCTCGCGATGCGCGCGATCCGCGGCACGACTGCCGAACAGGTAAGCCGCGATCACGCCTTGGCCCGCTGGTCCGGAGAGAACCTCGCCTGTCGCGCGTCGAATCTCGGTCGCGGTCATCAGATCAAGTTAGCAGCGGACTATATGGAGGCTTACACACGCTGTCGACGGAATCCGTGGCGCGCGCGGCATCACGACACCGTACCCCACTGCTGCGGCGTGACAACGTGCAGCACATCAGCCGCCCGCTCGAGCATTTCCCGATCGAGAGTGATCAGGATCGCGCCAGCCTCGCGCGCCGTCGCCACGTACACGGCGTCGGCGCCACGCAGGGAGCAGCGCGCTGCGATGTCAGCGGCTTGGGCGGCGAGTTCGTGCGTGAGCTCGTACAGCTGCAGATTCGGCATCTCCAACACGGCAGCCGCCGCTTCCATGGCAAGCGCGCGGTCGCCTGTTCGACGGGCAATCGCGGCGCAGATCTCGATCACAAAGAGGCCGGGCTGGTGAAGTGGGGTACGTTGTGCCACCAAAGAGTCCAGCAGGCTCGTGCACCGGGCGTGCTCGGGCTCGTGGGTCGATAGCGCGGAGAGCCAGACACTGGCGTCGAGCGTGACGTGCACGATGGCTATCGGCGATCGGCGTGCAGCTGCGAGAGAAGTCCGCCGTGGGACTCGGCGGCGGGGGAGATTCTGGATGTCAGCTCTCGCCAACGGATGCGCCACTGCTCGCCGGGATCGGGCGCGGCGGCGACGTAGTCTTGCGTCGCGTCATCGACTGCGGGAGCTGAGATACGGCCCGCGACCCAGCCAGCGAAGAGTGACGTGGCAACATCGCGGACGGTGCGGCCCTCAAGGGCGCACTTGGCTTTGAGCTGCCGGTAGAGGTCGTCGGGGAGGTCGAGGGAGGTTTTCATATAGAAAAGTATAGCACTATTTAGGGTTTGATGCTTGTGGCCGTGTGAGTCCGAGTTGTGGTCGGTTGTCGGTTTGTCGGTTGTCGGTGTGAGGGTTGTCGGTTTGTCGGCCGCTACTGGCGTCCGGCTGGGCGTGGAGATCCCGAACTCTGTGGGGGGTTTTCGGATTTCGGTGGTCGGTTGTCGGTGATTTTGATCGCGGCTCGTGGCGGGGCGGGAGGGGGCAGTGTCACCGACCACCGAAAACAGAGTACAAAATCTTGACACAAACTCCGTGCTACACGAGATTCGTGGACATGAAGAACGTCACGGTATCCCTTGATCCCGAGGTGGCGCGATGGGCTCGTGTGCGCGCAGCGGAGCGCGACATCAGCGTGTCTCGCTTGTTGAGCGAGCTTCTGCAGAGCGAAATGCGCCGAGAGGTTCAGTACGAGACAGCCATGCGCGAGTGGCTTGTTCGCGAGCCCCGGCCTTTAAGCGGTCCCGGAGACGTCTATCCAACGAGGCATTCCCTGCATGATCGATCCGGTCTTCGTTGATACAAACGTCCTGGTCTACGCCCTTGATTCGTCACAGGGAGACAAACAAGCCTCGGCGCATCAGTGGTTGCACGCGCTCTGGAAGTCACGACGCGGGATGGTCAGCGTTCAGGTGCTTCAGGAGAGCTATGTGACACTGACTCGCAAGCTGCGTCCGGGCCTCTCAACCTTGGACGCGCGACGTGAAGTGGAGGCATATCTCTCATGGGCTCCGATCGTTACGACGCCCGATGTGCTCGATCGAGCGTGGCAAAATGAGGTCAAGTTCAGCTTGTCCTGGTGGGACTCGCTCATTGTTGCAGCAGCGCAGATCGGGGGTGCACGTTACCTGCTCACTGAGGACCTGCAGGACGGACAGGAGCTCGCGGGCCTTCGGGTGGTAAACCCCTTCAAGCACACCCCGGAAAGCATCACCGCCGCTTGATCGGCCAGACGCGCTCCATGAAATAGCTCCCCACGTACACCACCTGCGACAGCAGCAGCAGCAGCGCATGGTGCGTCGCACGCACCGGTGCATGACGAGTGTACGGCCACCGCAGCATCCCAACGTAAAACGCAATGGACTCCGGCTTGCGCGCCTCCGATGGATTGCGCCCTGCGGCCTGGTGAAAGTACACCGCCCCGCGACCGTAGTTGTGATGCTGCGACACGTACCCGCGCAGCGACATGCGATGCGCGTGACGCACCACGGCGTCCTCCACATACACCAGCGGCCACCCGGCCCCACGCCATCGATCACACAAATCGCGATCCTCGGCAGTATCCGCCAGTGCGTCAACATCGAATCCACCGAGCGCAATGAATGAGTCGCGCGCGAACAACATGTTGTTGGTGGTAAACGTACGACGGTTATGTCGTAAAGGATGTGAGTACCAATGAATCAGCCAACCGGTGAGCAGCTGACTGGCTTCGGCGTACGCATTGTTCGTCAGCGCGTTCTCAACCCGTCCACCAATCAGTGCCTGCTCATT
>JBGTOG010000146.1:0-4478 GCA_041742675.1 Gemmatimonadaceae bacterium
CCAAGCGTGAGCGACAGTTTGACGCGGTCATGTGGGAGCCGGTCTGGTCACGCGGGGGAGCACGCGAGGAAATGCTCATCGCCGTGGTGCGCTCGCTCATTCCGCATGCCAACGGCGTGCTGCTCGCCGACGAAGGCGCGCTGCAACTCACCAGCTTTGACGGGTCCAGCGGCGCCACGCGCTGGTCGCTCGGACGCAAGGGCGCCGGACCCGGTGAGTTTCAGGCCATGACCGATGTCACGCTCGACGGTCGTGGCAATACCCTCGTACTGGACGCAGCAACCAGTCGTATCACCACCATTTCTCCAACCGGAGAGTTGCAACCGTATCGCAACGCCGGTCCGCTCGCGATGGCGGAACAGATCTGTGCGATGCCCGACGGCACCGTGGCCACGGTGCTGAGACGCCCCGACATGTGGGTGGCCATGGTGCGCGACTCGGCGGTGCACAAAGCATTCACATTTCCTGTCGCCTTGCCATCGGGGGCACCACGCATGGTTACGTCCGTCTCGTTTGCACACGGCGAGGCGGATGGTCCGTGCACACTCTTCACCACCTTTGGCTACGGCATTGGTGCGCTGTACGGCGACAGCGCGTCGCTTGTCTTGCATCCGTATGCCGAAGCGCTGTCACAGCCCACGTTCGACGTCACGGAAGACCGCAGTGGTCCGGCCGTTCGTACCACCACGATCATGACCAGTGGGACCTCCGCGGCCACCCGTGGCTCCCGGTGGCGCGATACCGTCGTTCTCAACTTCAGCGGTGCCAGCGGTCCCGGCAAGCCCGTGCTGGATGTATACACCGCGCAGGGACGCTATCTGCACTCATGGCGTTATCCGCACACGACGATTGAGCGTGCAGCGTACGCAAATGGCACGTTGTACACGCTGTCGAACAGCATGATTGCTCCACAACTCACGGCGTGGCGTCGAGTGCAAACCGCAGGTCAGCCGTAATCGTTCGCCCGACAACCACCGCGAAGTGTTCAGCTTCGCGTCAACAATTTTCCGGAGTGTACCATGACAACAGCATTCTTCACCCGACTCGCTGCTGGCGCGACTGCGCTCGCGATCACCGGTGCCTTCGCCACAACGCTGGCCGCGCAGAATGACGAGCGCATTGTGGCCACATCCTGCGGTGCTGGCGTGATCGAGCTGTGCGGCGAAACCGAAACACACATCTGCGGCTGGAAATGGAAGTGGCTCCCCATCTCGATGTTTCCGATCATCGGCATGTATCCGACGTACGAGTGCAAGTTCGAGGAGCGCGTCAGTTTGTACAAAAACAAGGGGACTCCCGACAACGGCTCCGAATTCGGACCGATCGCGCATGAGATGTAGCTACGCCAGCGCGGTCCTCGGCAGCGTCGCCAGAT
Source organism: Gemmatimonadaceae bacterium (assembly GCA_041742675.1). Classification (GTDB taxonomy): domain Bacteria; phylum Gemmatimonadota; class Gemmatimonadetes; order Gemmatimonadales; family Gemmatimonadaceae; genus JAABRT01. Next base: position 1,376 of record JBGTOG010000146.1, read on the forward strand.
AGGCGCGCGCGGCGTCGATCACTTGCGTTTCCACGGCCCGCAACTCGCCAGAGAGCAGCGCACCGGAGGCCTTCACATGGCCGCCGCCGCCAAACTCTCTGGCGAGATGTTGCGCGTCCACGTTGCCCGTACTGCGGAACGACACCTTCACCTTGCCGTGCCCGAGATCGCGAAACATCAGCGCCAGTCGCGTTCCGGCGACAGATCTCGGGTGCTCCACCAATCCGTCCACATCATCGGTGGTGGCGCCAAGCGCGTGCACCACGTCATGCGTCAGCGAGATCCAGCTGAGCCCGATTTCTGCATCGATCTGCAACGTGGCCAATGCCTCACGCAGCAGATGCAATCGGGCAGGCTTGACCTGCGCGTAGATGCGCCGATACATCGACTCCGGTGCCACCCCAGCGGCCAGTAGCGCTGCTGCCATCGCGTGACAGCGCGGAGAGGTGTTGCTGAATCGAAACCCACCCGTATCGGTCAGGATCGCGCAATACAACGACTCGGCGACCGCCGGCGTGATCTGCAGCCCCAGCTCACGCGCCAAATCGAACACCAGCTCGCCGGTCGCGCAGGCCGTGATGTCGGCATACGTCACGTGACCAATCGGCTCTTCGCCCGGCACATGATGATCGATCACGCCAATGGGCACCGTGAGCTCACGCACTGCATCAGCCAACACACCAAGCCGCCGCACGTCATTGATGTCGAGCACAAGCAGCAGATCGATGTCACGCAACGCCGCCGCGCCGCGCGGGCTGGCATCTTCCACGTCGGTGCCAAGCAGAAAGCGAAACAGCTCTGGCCATGGCGTCGGATTGACAATGCGCACTCGCATGCCGCGCTGCATGAGCAATCGCGCCAGCGCCGCTTCCGAGCCGCACCCGTCGCCATCGGCGTTGAGGTGCGTGGACAGCGCCACGGTCATGCCCGGCCTGAGCAACGGCTCAAGCGCGCGAATCGCACCCGCACGGCTAGATGGCACCGAGAAAAGATTCTCGATGATGAGGTTGTCGGTTGGCGTTCGGCTGGCTGTTGGCATGACGGTCGCATCCTCGGCGCGCTGCGGGTCCCTGTCAAGTGACACGGACTCGCGCACTCGCTACACCGAGTAGTTGGGGGCCTCGCGAGTAATGGTCACGTCGTGCGGATGCGACTCGCGCAAACCCGCGGTGGTGATGCGGACAAACTCGGAGTTGGTGCGAAGCTCCGTGATGTTGGCGCAGCCCACGTAGCCCATACCACTGCGCAGTCCACCAACCATTTGAAAGAGCACGTCACCTACCGGTCCCTTGTAAGGCACCCGGCCCTCAATTCCTTCCGGCACCAGCTTCTTGGGCGACAGCTCACCATCCTGGAAATACCGGTCGGCGCTGCCGTCCTGCATCGCTGAAAGCGAGCCCATACCGCGAATCATTTTGAAACGCCGGCCTTCAAGCAGGAAGGATTCGCCCGGGCTCTCCTCGGTACCGGCCAGCATGGACCCCATCATCACGCTCGAGGCGCCAGCCGCCAGCGCCTTCACCAGATCGCCGGAATACTTCACGCCACCGTCGGCGATCACGGGCACATCGCCCGCGCCTTCCACGGCATCCATAACAGCCGTGAGCTGTGGCACGCCAACGCCCGTGACGACACGCGTGGTGCAAATGGATCCCGGACCGACACCAACCTTGACCGCGTCAACACCGCGTTCCACCAGCGCAGCCGCACCGGCTCGCGTGGCCACATTACCGGCAATGAGTTGCACTTCGGTGAACGCTTCACGAACGCGCGCCGTGGCATGCAACACACCATCGGAGTGGCCATGCGCCGTATCGATGACGAGCACATCAACGCCGGCCGCGACCAACGCTCGCGCTCGATCCAGGTAGTCCCCGCCCGCACCGATCGCAGCCGCCACCCGCAAGCGTCCGTGCTGATCCTTGTTCGCGTCAGGGAACTGACGGCGCTTGTGAATGTCCTTGACGGTGATCAAGCCCTTGAGCATGAACGCATCATCAACGACCGGCAGCTTCTCAATGCGATGCCGCCCGAGAATGCGCTCGGCTTCATCGAGCGTTGTGCCGACCGGCGCGGTGACCAGTCGCTCGCTGGTCATGACATCACGTAGCGGCTGATCGAGGTGTCGTTCGAACTGCAGGTCGCGGTTGGTAATGATGCCCACAAGCTTTCCGTCACCATCGACAATCGGCACACCGGAAATCTTGAAGCGCATCATCAGCGACACCGCCTCGCGCAGCGATGCATCCGGCGAGAGCGTGATCGGGTTGAGGATCATGCCGCTTTCCGAACGCTTTACGCGATCCACTTCCGCGGCCTGCCGGTCGATTGACATGTTCTTGTGCAGCACGCCGATGCCACCGGAGCGCGCCATCGCGATGGCCATTTCGCTTTCGGTGACGGTGTCCATGGCCGCCGAGATCAGCGGGACGTTCAGCGTGATGCCACGGGTGAAGCGCGAGCGCAGGTCCACTTCGCGGGGATGCGTGACCGAGTGCCGAGGGGCCAGCAGAACGTCATCGAATGTGAGTGCGAAGTCGGTGCGAATGCGGGCGCTACGCGCGGCCGCCTCTGCGTGACTGCTCCCATTGCGCAGCGACCCGCTGTCGAGCGAGGGCTCGGCGGCGGGTCGAAGAGTATCTGATGTTGATGTGCTCATAGCGAAGGATAGAAACCGCACGCGGTGCTGTCCAGCCACGGCGCGTAACTACCAGCGTTTGACCATGCTCTTGAGTCGGTGCATTGTGCGGCCGGGCAGGAAGAATGCGGCGGCGCCAACCACCTGCGCGAGGGCGGCATCGGAGAGCGCTCGTGGATCACCGCGCCAGTACTGCATGACGGTGCGACGGCCCGCGCGCTTGACGAGCCGCTGCAGTGCCAGCACGAGCAGGAACACATCGTCCACCTGTCCAAAAAATGGCACCACATCTGGAATCAGGTCGAGCGGGCTGATGATATACGCAATCGCACCCAGAACGAGCAGTCGGTCCAGCTTGGAGACGCCGCCGTCGCTCAGCAGTCCGGCGAGCAGCCGCAAGTACGCGGGCAGCTGACGGATCGTGCCCAAGACGGTTCGCTTGGCGCCGGTGCGCGGCGTGGCGCT
>JBGTOG010000161.1:0-5901 GCA_041742675.1 Gemmatimonadaceae bacterium
TGTACATATTTCTCGGAGCCGTCATGACGACCACAACATACAGCCATCTTCGTGAGCACCTCGCCGAGGTGTGGAATGAGGTGGAAAGCTCGCAGGAGCCGGTGATCCTGCAGCGTCGGGGGCACGAAGATCTGGCGCTCATTCCGGCGGCGGAACTCAAGAGCCTTCAGGAGACGGCCCACCTGCTCCGATCACCCAGGAACGCCGCGCGCCTGCTGGCGGCGCTCACGCGCGCGGAAGCGCGCACCTCGGACCCAACGTCGATCGAGGCGCTGCGCCACTCGCTTACGCTGCCGTCCGCCGAGTGAGGTCGCGGCATGGCGAAGAAGCCCAAGGCGCGGACAGGTATCCGACCGAAGCGGCGCGCCATGGTGGTAGATCCGTACTGCCTGGAGGACCTACGGCATTGGGTGCGAGAGCAACCCCGCATCGCGGAGAAGATCATGGCCCTGATGGAGGAAGTGATCCGAGACCCCTTCACCGGAGTGGGGAAACCGGAGCCACTCAAGGGGCTCGGTGCCAACGTGTGGTCGCGCCGGATCACCCAGGAGCATCGCCTGGTCTACAAGGTTTCTGACGACCGCATTGATTTTCTGCAGGCGCGGTACCACTACTGAGCGCACGTCGTCCTCGACGTGCTCGACTGGGTGCAGCTGAAGACGAGGGAACGAAGGGGGACGGGTACGAACACACACCGTCACCCATTGCCACAACCACGTCGCACACCATGCCCGAAGCGGGACTCGAACCCGCATGTCCTTGCGGACAGGGGCTTTTAAGGCCCCCGCGTCTACCGGTTTCGCCATCCGGGCCACCGAAAACGCGAAAGGAGCGGCACCATTCCGCTCCCAATCCCGATCCGTACTGCCACTGACACAACGGAACGTCGCGCCATTCAAAAAGCGGGAAACGGGACTCGAACCCGCGACCCCAACCTTGGCAAGGTTGTGCTCTACCAACTGAGCTATTCCCGCGTGCCCCCAACATAACCTTGCACAGCCGCTCGCGTCTACTGCGAAGTGCGGTCGTGCGCTCTACTGCTCGCGCAGCCCCAACGCGTGCACCGCGTACCACACCGTCGACGCGAGCAGCCCCGCCAGCGCGGCGTCACCGCCATCAGCTGTCGCGCGCCCGTCAGCATCAACGGCACTGGCCGCGACACCCTGATCAAGCGGTGCCCGTCGCAACCACTGCAGCACCGCCGCACCGTCCGGACCAAGCAGGCGCGCAATCTGCCGTAACAATCCACCGTCATCGGGCGCCACGGCACGTACCGAGCGACGAAATAGCGAATCGTCGCGTTCGAGGGCGTCGTACATGGGCAGCCACAACACTGACGCGGCGGGATCATCCTGCTGGTCACTGCCGCCCGCCAGATCAATCGCCGCCGCGAGGTGCGCCTTGCCACCGCGGTCCAATGCAAAATGTCGCTGCATCGCCGCACGCACCGCCGCGGGATCTTCCACCTCGCGTGCCGCGTCTTCATCGAGCGTTCGCCGCAACACGTCAAGCGCGGCCGCCACCACGGCGTTGCCGTGCAGGGTGAAGGGAAAGCGCACCGGCACGCCGCTGGGACTCACTTCGGTGGCGTACAGCGGCAAACGCTCATCACGTCGCGCGACCAGATCATCATTGGCTACGTAGAGCGTGTCGGCCACGACGGGCTCTTCCACGATCTGATCATCGTCGGCGGCGCGGATGTAGCGATCAACGGCCAGCGGATAGGCCGCCGCTCCCTCGATCACAAATCCGGGTTCGAACAATGTGCCGTCCAGATAGTGCACACCCTGACCCGGCGCATAGCCATGCAACTCGCAGGTGCGCACGAGCAGCTCACGCGCAAGCCCGGCATCGGCCAGTTGCACGGCGCCGAGCGTCCACATGAGCGCCTCCCAGTCGCGCACGGTGGCACCGAGGCTGTGCCAGGGCGCACGCGTTCGCACGAGGTAGTAGTGCGCGTCATCGAGGCCGCGACCGACGCCGTAGAAGTAGGCGAACAACAAGTTGCGATTGACCAGCCGGTCGATCGCTTCGTGTCCCGTGGCCTGTTCGAGTTGTTGCAGCGCTTCCCGTGTGGCCGCCAGCAAGCCACGCCAGCCGCGACGGCGCAGTACACCCACCGTGGCACAGGCACCATCGCGCTCAGGGCCAACGGCCACGTAAAACGCGCATGGCACCGACTGCGATGGCGCGACGGAGAGCGTGCGGCGCAGTGCGAACGTTGGGGCAGTGCCGTCAGCGGTGTGCTCGCTGATCTGTCGCTCGACGGGCCCGTCGGCACCAAACGCCACCGCCACCATACCGGGCACGGCGGCCCCTTCGAGAATGATGGTGTCATCATCGCCGAGCACGACGCGGTGCGCGTCGTCAAAGTCGCGCGGCGTACGTACGCGCTGTTGCCGGTGTCCGAGCGTGCCTTCGAGCGCGATCTCCACTTCGCACGGCTCCGGGCCGCGGTTCTCGACCGTCACCGCATACACAGCCCCCGCCATGTCGGCATCGCGTCCGTACGGCGCAAACACCGTCCCGCGCAGCAGCAACCCGCCAACGGTGCATGTGAAGGTGGGCAGCCAGCCCACCGCACGCTCCCAGGCAATGCCCTCGGCGGCCAACTCGCGCACCTCGCCGTTGACACGAATGACGGGCCGAAACAGCGGAGCACCCTTGCCCTGCTCGAAGTCACGCGCACCGGCAAACTCAACCGCAGCACGCGCGCCACGGTGCAACACGCCAAGTGCGTAGACCGCGCCATTGGCAGGATGGATGCACGGCAGCGAGAGCCAATGGTTGCCGGTGGTCTGCCACGGGACCGGCGGAATGGGGCGAGGAGTCACAATGACGGAACCAAGTGAGACAGGAGCGGCTATCAGAGCGCAGACGAACGCCACGTGATTGCGTTGACGCGCCGAAGTGATCGGGCTAATCTAGCCGATTGGCCCGGTCGTGCAGGCGTTCGGTGCCTTCCCGCATTTCCATCACGTCGCCAACCGACTTCGCTCTGCTTCACTCTCCGGTTTTTTCATACATCGCAGTCAGCATCCAGCGCGTCCTGGGCTTAGTCAGGTCGGGTGGCGCGCGCCGTCCCCGGTCAATCGGCGCGAATGCACTCCTGTGGCTTGCTGCGGTTCTCGCGCTGTCGGCAGGCACGGCGGCTCCCACGTCTGCCCAGGCGGTGGCCGGACTGGGAGAGGACGCGATCCCCGTGCCGGCGCGTGGTCTCCGCCTCGTGATTGGAGCGCGCTGGGATCAGTGGGACAAGAACATCCTGTCCGACGGATCCCGCGTACCGCTGTTGAGCAGTCTCAACACGCCTGCGTTTGGTCCGGAGCAGCTGCCATCGCTTGGCCCGGTGCAAAGCAACATTCGCCAACTTGCTGGAGCGACCGATTTTTCGCTCTCGCTCGGACCGCTCGAGGCAGCCGGCGGCGTGCGTCGCAGCACGTCGGTATTGCGCGCCGACTACGGCATCACGAAGCGCGTCAGTGTTGGCGTGCGCGTGCCATATGTGGAAGTGGTACATGACGCGCGCCTGGTGCTCAATCGTGATGGCATCAGCGCGACGGTGGGAGCCAATCCGGCGCTGCGCAACGCCGGTGCCGCGGCGACCAATGGCGGGGTGCACTTTCAACTGGGCGTTGCGCGTACGCAGCTCATGGATGCCATCTCCTCCTGCTCCGCGGGCGGGGGGGGGGACGTGTGTGATGCCATTGCGTCCGATCCCGCCGCGGCGAACGCGCTGATCGCACGCACCGAAGTATTTCGCACTGCGTGGCTGGCCGTGTATGGAGATGGTACCACGCTGGGTGCGCCTGTCGTCCCCGTACAAACGAGCGCCGCGCACGCGGCAATCAGCGCCGCCGTGGCCGCCTTTCGTACCGACTACGGACGCTACTTCCAGACCAGTATTCCGCCCGCAGCACCGCTTGCACCAACGCTGGTATACGGCTCGGCGGGCCTTCAGGAAATCGCGCAGGATTCAGCCTTCGGCATCAACGCCGACACGCTCGATCGCGCGTTTCGCGCGGGCATGGGTGATGTTGATCTGGAAGCGCGCGTGTTGTTGTTTGATTCATGGAACGCTGATCAGGCGGCTCGACTGGCGACGCGGCGTTCCGGGTTTCGGGTCATGGCGAGCGGCGGGTGGCGCTTTGGCAGCGCGAGCAGCACACAGACCAACCAGCCCTTTGCGCTGTCCACGGGTGATGGCGTGAGCGCGCTGCTGCTGCGCGCTACGGCCGACGCCGTGTGGAAGCATCGCGCGTGGGTGTCGGCCACCGTGCGCAGCACCACGCCCATCGCCGACAACGCGGTGGTCAGACTGCCGGGCCCTGACATTCCGGAACTGTTTTTTCTGAGTGCACCGCAGGCCACCAGTCGCTCACTCGGACAGCGCATTGACCTGGAAATTGCGCCGCGCATCAACCTTGGTGAGAAGTTTGGTGTCTCGGCCACATGGCTGGCGCGCACGTCAAGCGGGGATCGCTACGCGCCACTGGACGGCGGTGCCGTGTTTGAGACGCCGTCGTCAACGGCGCAGTATGGTGCAGTTGGTATCACCTATTCCACGCTGGCCGCCTTTTCACGCGGCAAATCAAAGCACGCCGTGGAAGTGTTGTTTGCGCATGAAGTCGCGCTGTCCGCATCGGGCGTGAGCACACCATCGCTGGTGCGCGATCGCCTCGAACTGCGAATCTACACAGGCTTTCCACGGCGCTGAGCGCGTGGCGCGTGGCTCGACGTCGTGCGCTTCGCATCCCCGGCACTGTCGCTGAGCGCACGTTGCCCGCGCTCCAACAGTTCCCGCGCGTGCGCCCGGCTCACTTCGCGCTCCGCATCGCCGCCGAGCATACGCGCCAGTTCAAGCACGCGATCGTCATTGGCGACGATATGCGTGTCGGCCGTGGTCAGCCCGCCTGTGTGATCGGTTGACTTGCGCACCACCAGATGATGATGCGCGCACGCCGCGATCTGCGCGAGATGTGAAATCGCCAACACCTGATGATGTGCAGCAACCTGTCGCATGAGCGCACCGACCTGCCACGCCACATTGCCACCAACTCCCGCGTCGACTTCATCAAACACCAGCGTTGGTACCTGCTGCAGGCGGGACAGCACCGTACTGAGCGCCAGCATGATGCGCGCCAGCTCACCGCCGCTAGCCATGCGATCGAGCGGGCCAGCGGTTGAGCCAGCATTCAGCGATGTGACAAACTGCACCTGTTCCGCACCGTGCGCAGATGCTTCGGCCAATGGTTCCAGCTCCACGGCAAACGTGGCTCCCGGCATGCCAAGCTCGGGGAGCAATGCCGTGACGGCCGTGGCGAGCGCGCCGGCCGCTTGCGTGCGCTCGTCGCTCAGTGCGCGTGCCAACGTCGTGCGTTCCGCTTCCGCCGTGGACAATGCCGCGGCCACCGTACGCAGCGATTCCTCGGCATCATCGACCAGCGCAAGTTGGGCTTTGCTTGTTTGCAGTGTGTGCAACACGTCCTGCAATGACGGTCCATATTTGCGTACGAGTTGATGCAGCAGCGCGCGACGAGCGTCGAGCGCCTGGAGACGCGCGGGATCGGCGTCTACACCCTCCGCATACTCAGCCAGCTCGCGGGCCAGCTCCTCCAGACCGAAATAGGCGGCATCAAAGGATGTCTGCACGCGTTCAAGTGCAGGATCAATGCGCTGCACCGACAGCAACGACTTGCGGACGCTGTCGAGCAGCGCCATCACCGACGTCTCCTCGCCGGTGAGCAACTCGGCGGCGCGGCTGGCACTGCCTCGCAACTCTTCGGCATGCGCCAACCGACGATGCTCGGCCTCCAGTGCTTCCTCTTCGCCAACACGAGGCGCCGCGGCATCGATTTCCTGCACGATGAAGCGCAGATAATCGGCTCGTTTCGCCGCCTC
>JBGTOG010000172.1:0-6464 GCA_041742675.1 Gemmatimonadaceae bacterium
GCTGACGTGGCGTAGCGGCGCGTCGGTGACTACGGTGGTGGCCGCACCAAACTATCCGGAGACGCCGCGCACGGGTGACGTGCTGCGATTGCCTGATGACACAGACACGCGACGCGTGTACCACGCGGGCACGAAGCGCGCTGACAACGGAGAGTTGGTCTCGAGCGGCGGACGTGTTGTGGCGATCACCGGCATTGGCGATACGTTTGCCGAGGCGCGCCGGATCAGTCGTGCGGGCGCGGAGATGGTTGAACTCGCGGATCGGCAGTTCCGCACGGATATCGGTTGGCGGGAGCACGAGCGGCTGTCGTAAATGCCGGAGTTGCCGGAGACGGAAACGATTGCGCGGGATTTGCATGCGAGCGTGTGTGGTGCGCGGATTGTCGCGGTCGAGGTGCACCGCGCTGATGTGTTGCGTGGTGTGACGGCAGATGCGTTGCGTGAACACGTTGTTGGACTGACGATTGCGAGCGTGTGGCGACGTGCCAAGCTGATTGTGATCGATGTGGCGCGTGGCACTGCGCACGGTGGTCGCACCGACCAGCATCGTGATAGCGCCGCGACAGCCCACCTCGTGGTGCAACCGCGATTCACGGGCGCGTTGCTGGTGGACGCTGGCACGCTGCCCGAGGAGTTGCGCGAGTATCTCACCGTGTCGTTCGCATTGCACGATGGTCGTGTACTGCACTACCGGGATGTGCGACGACTGGGCACGGTCGCGTGGATGACGCACGAGGCGTTTGGCGCGTACAGCGACGGGCTTGGACCGGAACCGCTCGCCGAGGATTTCTCTGCGGCGGCGTTGCACGCGGCGCTCGGTGAGTCCACACGTGCCATCAAGGCAGCGCTCATGGACCAGTCACGACTGGCCGGCGTGGGCAACATCTATGCGACGGAATCGTTGTGGGAATCGCGCATTGATCCGTCGCGCAGTGTGCGATCGCTGCGTCTACAGGAATGGGAGCGGTTGCATGCGGCGCTGCAACGCATTCTGCGCGCAAGTATTGAAGCGCGCGGTACCAGCTTTCGCGACTACCGCGATGCCAGCGGTGGACGTGGCGGGTTTGTCACGCAGCTGAATGCGTACGGTCGCGAGGGACAACCGTGCACTCGCTGCGGTCGCCGGTTGATTGGGACGCATGCGGTGGATGGGCGGATGACGGTGTTTTGCGCGGGCTGTCAGCGGTAGCGTGTGGCGACGTCGGGGATGAGGCGGTGGTGTAGCGCGGCCGAAGTACTCAGCGACCGGGCGGTCGCGTACGACGGGGCGGCGCAGGGCGACGCGTGGAGTCGGGCTGCGAGCGCCACTGCCAGTTGGAGAGCGTATCGAGGCCCGGGGCAATTGGTTCGCCGCGCTCGCGCAGCATCTTTGAGCGGCAGCTGATGTGGCCGTGCCGGGCGACCAAGACAGTGTTGCCGCGACTCAGCACCCGCAGATCGGCGGCGAAAGGCATGTACTCCGACATCTCGGCACGAGCGCTCCACATCGCGATCCTGACCGTGCCTGGCGCCGAGGCCGGACCGTACTCGACGATCACCTCCTCCTCAGGTCCCGTGTAGCGCAGGAACCAGCGATTGTCGCAATCGTAGCGAGCGGTGATTTCGCCGGGCTGCACGGCGGGGGTGATTCTGGCGTATTGTCGTGACAAACATTTCAGCATGCCGCGCAGAAAGGGTGAGGTGTTGGGACGGCGACTCACTTCCCGAAGTCGATCCGCATAGAGGGTGTCAAATGCAGCGCTCGCTGGAGCGAGCCGTATTTCTCCCCTCCGAGGATCGCTGATGCACTGCATGATCAAAGGTTCGGTCCAGCCAGGCGCGTCACGACGATGGGCGGCGAGGTCGGGACGGAGATGTGCGGGCCGCGAAAAATTTGCTGCCGCAATCACCAGGCCGAACCACCGAGCCTCGTCGGTAGCGGAGGGATCCGAAAACAGCTCTAGCGCGCGGTGCGCAATCGATGGCTCGCGATAGGGCTGGACATCAATCGCCAGCTGTTGCAACGCGGCAACGTCGGTTGAGCGCGCGAGAAGCGGAAGCCTGTCCCGAGCACTCGCGGCGAACAGATAGTGGCACTCTGACGCCCGGCTGGGCGCGCTCCGCGCCGGCGAACGTCGATCAATCGCGTTCCAATACTCTTGTACCAACGAAGCACACGCAGGCGAGGATTGCGCTGCGACTTCGCTGATAGATCCAAGACCGGCGAGAGCCGCGAGCACCAGTATGGTGCGCGCTCGATACTTTGTCCCAGTACCGCGTTGCGCGGTCTGATGTGGAGCGTTTCTCACGGTTGCTCCCATACAGGTCGACAGGTTCCCCAGTTGTTCACAGACGGGCGATCGTCTATATCGAACTGGTGTTGATGCGGCGCCACGCGCTCCCTGAAGGGTCTCCAGTCACTGAAGAATGCCTCATCGAGAAAAATACTTGGCGCATTGGCAGCGGCCTTTACCAGGCGACGCTCCAGCAACTTCACCGGCAGGGAGTCCGTAGGCATTTTGGCGATGTGTAGGTATCGCCAGTTTCCTCGGAGCGCCTGATCGAACACCGACCAGTGAGAGGATGTCTGCATCAGCATTCCCTCATGTTCTCGCACGCGGTTGCGATAAGCCACGGCATCCGGCTGTCCGCAATTTCTAATGGTATCCCCCGGCGGCAATACGGAATCTTGCAGGATGAAGAAGCTGCTACCATTCTGCAGTCGTGGGTGCAGCAGAACACGCGTCGAAATGCTCGGTGCTTCAGTGAAGTACCAAAGCGAATCATTTGGGCCTCCCTCGAATATCCCAGCGACGGACTGCGTACCAGTGAACGCAACCGAATCGACTACGTCGAAGAGGCCTACCACCGTGCTGTCCCTGATGGGAACATCGGGCAGTTGGTCGTGTGTAGTGAAGCTCTCACTTGGCGGTGAGGCAACCATCGCCGGCCATGTTCGCTTGGCCGGCTCGAACGTCCCCGCTGCGGCGTACTGCTTTCCGAGCGCCTGTATCTCAAAGCGGACCGCAGTCTTCGCAACGAACGTGCCGGACCAGACATGCTCCTGACCATTCAAACCACCCGGGTAGGTCTCGCCTACCGCATACTCATGCCTAAAAGTCGCCAGACCCGCCAAAGTGTCCGCCGACCGCGCAATCTGGCTCACCACCGTGAAGTCGTACTGAAGGTCTGAGAGAGCCTCAGAGCGAAGCCTGCAACTGCCTTCCTGTCCCCGCGGCACATTGCTGTCACATTCCACGAAGAATGACAGGACAGTGTCCTTTTCCAGGTCGACCAGCGCGTATTCGCACCACCAGTACCCATGCGAACAATCAAATGGATCGCAGTTGAGGTTGCCAACCCATCCGGCGTTCTCCGCGCAGGAGGATTCGGCGCACGTGCCGTGCACGTTGTACACCTGACACTGGACACAGTACGGCGCTGGCCCGGACGGACAGATCACCGTGACCGATGAGACCGGTGCCTGAACGGGTGGTGCGGCTACCTCGGTGACGGGGTCGGCACACGCCACAAGTGCCGCGCACGCGGCGACCGCAAGGAACAGCGCAAGGCACCAGGATCGGGACACGTTGTACGCTCGCGGCGGGAGGGTAGCGCGGAAGGAGCCGTTGCGCGAATTTGCCCCCCCCCGCATTCCCCGTGTCAAGGGGCGTGTCCGACCTGTTACGCGCCGGAGGGCGTGGAGAACAAAGCTGTTGTTGGTGTGAGAGCACGGGTGGTCCGTCGGCAGATGCAGTCGTCGAGCTCACTTGGTGGGAGGGACTTGCTCAACCTCCGGCGTGAGCGGCCCATCGCGGTATGTGAACACCGGCGCGTAGTCCAACTGCTCGCGTGCCGCCGCGCAGCTTAGCACGCAGTCATCGGCAAGGTTCTTGACCGCATAGCGCGTAAGCCGAGGTTCACCGCGCAGTCGTCCAACTCGCCAGATGCTTTCAAGGCCGAGCGCCATTGCCCACGCGAGGCCGCGAGGTACGTACGTGATTTGCACCGGCATACTGTGGCGCGCGAACGTTGTGCGCAGCAACTCCTGCATCGTTGGCACAACATCGTCCGTAATGTCGAACACGCCGGTTACGTGTGGCCGCTGCATCGCGCACTCGACCGCTTGCACGATGTGGTCAACATGCGTGACGGAAACGCGGTTCTGCCCCGTGCCTGGTACGAACAGGCGATCACCTCGACGTGCGTCACGTATGCGCGGCCAGAGTGTGGTGTCGCCCGGTCCGTAGACGATGCGCGGTCGAATCACGACGGTGGGACCGTCGCGTTCCATGGCAATGCCTTCACCCGCCAGCTTGCTGCGCGCGTAGGCCGGCATGCTGCCGTCGTTCGTATCGTTGTAGATGCTGCCAGTGCTGATGTAGATGAACTGCGCCGCCGGCGATGCGCTCTGCACCACATGCCGCGTGCCTTGTGCGTTGACGGCATGAAACGACGCGTCGCTCCCCCACGGCGCGACTTGCGCGGCGCTGTGGACGATAACGTCCACGTGCGAGAGGTCGTGCACGCCAGCCGCGATGTCCCAGCTGGTGTAGCGTGGAAGCGGGGCCGTGAGTTGTTCCGGTGCACGTCGCCCGTATGACCAGATATCGTGGCCGGCCGCGTGCAGTGCGCGCGCGATGCGGCCGCCAATGAATCCGCTGGCGCCGGTGACGGCGATGCGCAGGGTCATGGACGCACCGGAGTGGACCCGATTGTTGTCGCACCGCGGACGCGTGTCATGCACCACCCGATTGTCCTCGCGCCGCGCACGCGTGTCATGCACGACCCGCATCACGCAAGCCGAGCGCGGCTCGCAGCGCTGCCTTGTCGATCTTGTTTGATCGACCACTCTCCGGTAACGGGCGGACGATGATTTCGTCCGGTTGCGCTGAGCTATCGAGACGATTGGGTCCGGCGCGCACCTCGCGCGCGACACGTTGGCGAAGCCGCTCGGCGTCCTGACCCTTTTCCGCTTCCACCACAAGTATGATGCGCTCGTCTGCCTTGACTGCGTCAAAGTCACCAACGATGGCCGCGCGTCGAACACCGGCAATTCGTTCAACGAGTGGTTCGTACAACTCGGGATAGATGTTGTGGTCACCGCGAATCAGCATGTCCTTCGCGCGTCCCATGAGCACGATGCGTCCGTTGTCGAGCCGCGCGATGTCCCCGGTGGCGTACTCCGTCATTGGCGCCGCGCCGACGTAGCCGCGGCAGAGGCGATCGCCGGATACGAGAAGCTCGCCAGGAGGCGTATCTGCAACTCGCACTGAGACGCCCGGGATCGGCCGTCCCACGAGATCCCCGTCACCACCCCACGCGACCTTCTCTTCAAGTGCGACGCGCGCGACTGGCAACACCTCGGTGGCCCCGTATACACACCACGCCACGCAATCCGCAGGCAGAATACTGCGCAGCCTGGCCAGGAATCCCGTGCGTACCGGGGCTGCACCGATCATGAGTGAGCGCAGGCTGGTCGACAGCGTGCGACCGCTTCGTGCGCACGCATCCAGCAACAGTCGACAGTCGCGACTAACGAGAAACGCATGCGTCACCTTGTGCGAGTCAATAGCATCGCACGTCTTGTCGCCGGAGAACGTCAGCGCACGCGGAATGACCACTCGCGCTCCCACGCAGAGCGCGGGCAGGACCAGGTGCAGGTCCTTGCTGTACACGACATGCTGCTCCGAGAGGGCGAGTTCGCCTTCAACGGCAGTGAGAATGGCCTGCAGCGACCGTCGGGTGTGCACGACGGCTTTGGGCGCGCTGGTGGTGCCGGAGGTGCAGACGATGAACGCGTCGGCATCGCCGGGTTGCGACGCATGTGTCCCGTGTGCCGTATCTGCCGCATCTGCCGCATCCGCCACATCTGCCGCATCTGCGAACCGGCTCGCCGTTTGCCCTTGTCGCACGAGACTCGCCAGCGACGTACTCCGTGGCATGCCAGGCAGTCGTGGCCCCACGTGCACGAATCGCGCATCAGGTACCGCGCCGAGTGGGGCGAGATGCATACCACGCCAACGCAGCAGTCGGGCGACGAGGCCGCGTGCGGACACCAGCAAGGCACTCTCCGCGAATACCCACTGCGGCTTGAGCAACGCCATGCGCGCGGCGAAGAGCGCGTCTGCCGTACCGGGATCCTGCGGAATCAGCACGCCGCCAAGCGCATGCACTGCGACAACCAGTGCGACTGCATCGATTCCCGGTCGTACGGAGAAGAGCACGCGATCGCCTGCGATGAATCCGTTCGCGTGCAATGCGGTGCTGATGTGCGTGACACGTTTGACAAACGCCTCACGGGTGATGGTGCGCAACGTCCGCGCGCCATCGATTTCCATGAGCGCAACCGCTGACGGTCCCGTGGTCGCCTGTCGCGCGATTCGCTCGAACAACGAACCCGGCTCCGCGGTCGCGTCCGCCGCCGATGACACGCGAGGTGCTTGCGCAGACTGCAACATCAGCCGCCCCGCTGCACATGCAGC
>JBGTOG010000219.1:0-4377 GCA_041742675.1 Gemmatimonadaceae bacterium
GCCGTCAGACCGGCCAGCGCCTCGCGGCGACTGATGCCGCGCGGCCTGCTCATGACGCCTCGCTCCCCCTGACGACTCCGTCATCTCCCACCGACACCACGCCGTGCACATGCTCGAGATGCACGCGATCACCAACCAGCGAGTGATGAATGGTCGTGCTGACGATGGTTGTGTTGCCGCCGATGATTGAATCGGAGACCTTCGACTGCACAATGCGACTGCCCGCGAGCACTGAGACGTTCGGCCCCACGGTGGACGCTTCGATCGTCACGCCATCTTCGATATAGACCGGCTCAATAATGTTCGCACCTTCGCCAAGCACGGCAGGTTGGCGTTGGCGCCCTTTCTCCAGCATGGTGCGATTGGTGTCGAGATACGTCTCCACCTGACCGGCGTCGTACCAGCCTTCCACGTCAACCACTTTGATCTTGGCGCCGTGGTCGATCATGTACTGAAACGCGTCGGTGAGATACCACTCGCCCTTGTTGGCCGGTTGGGCGAGCGTGTGCGCGATCCCCTCGAAGAGCAGCTTCCAGTTACGGATGTAGTACAAGCCGATATTGGCGCGCTTGGAGATCGGATCCCTCGGCTTCTCCACAATACGCGTCATGTGGCCGTCTGCATCGGTGACGACCACGCCAAAGCGCTGATAGTCCTCGACTTCCTTGGTCCAGATCACACCATCAGCATCCGTGCGATTCACAATCGAGAGATCGGCATCAAAGATTGTGTCCACGAAAATGATCAGCACGGGCTGGTCCACGTAGTCACGCGCGAGATTGACAGCGCCAGCCGTACCATCCTGCACCTGCTGTTCTACAAACACACTTGGCAGCCCATAGGCGCCGGTGGCGTAGGCTTCGACCTTCTCCTTGAGATGGCCCGTGATGTAAACGACCTGCTCGACATTGCCGAGTTTTTTCACGTCATCCATCACATAGTCCATGACCGGTCGACCAGCGACCTTGAGCATGGGCTTGGGGGTGATATGCGTGTGCGGACGCAGACGCGTCCCCTTGCCGGCGAGCGGAATGATGACCTTCATCGCAATAGGCTCTGGTGCGGCGGGTTGTGGGCGCACCGCAGTGCGCCGGAAGGAACCGATTGCCCGCAATCTCTCGCCCGTGCGCGAACGGGGCAACCAAGGGGCGCGCAGTCGCGCCTAGTCCTACCCACGCTCACGGCCCACTCCCTCGCGCCCGTTACGGCCGCAACGGTCTGCAGTTACGCCGCGCTGGTCCCCTCGCGGCCGTAGCGGTCCTTGAGTCGCACCACGTCATCAAGCTCGGGCGTGGACGCCTCGAGCACATCACAATCGGTGATCGCTTCCATGTAGTGGATCGTGCCAGGAGTGATGCGAAACGACTGTCCGGTAACCAGACGCTGATCCTGCAGCTCACTCTCACCCGGCAGTTGCACCCAGTACTTCATCTCGCCCGTGAGCAGATGCACCGTTTCGTCTTTGCGTTCGTGATATTGCACACTGAGCGCGTGGCCCGCCTTGATGTGCAACACCTTGCCCACGTAGCGATCGGTGTGCGCCCAGATCAGCTCATGGCCCCAGGGTTTTTCTACGTAGCGCGTGTCGACGCGTCCGCTCATGCGATCATGGGTTGCGAGGTGAAAAGAGATTCCATGCGGTGATGACCTGACGATTCAGCACCGGCTGGCGTCAGTTGAGCGGCACACGACCCGGCGTGACAACATCAGTCGCGCCAAACGGATCCAGCCAGACAAGCGCCGGGCGACGTGTCGTCTCCATCACGAGAACCATCGTGTCCTGCAACGGGTCACCACGCATGACGATCCATCCGTCTGACGTGCGTACACCAACCGGCATGGGATGGCGATACTCGCCACGACGCGTCAACGTGACCTCAGTGCGCCAGCCACTCGCCGTTTCACGAATCGCAGTCACGCGCGCTTCGTAGTCGACCACGCCTACACGATCCACCCACTGGTCGAAAAACCAGCCGAGTGACTGCCCACTCGCGCGTTCCGCACTGGATTGCAGCGCCCAGCGGTCTACGTGTTTGAAGGCCCAGCGCTCGTAGTAGTCGCGGAGAAAGTTCTGAAACACCCTATGCCCGAGGGCGTCGTGCAATGCTTCGAACATCGCCGCCGCACGCCCGTACACCATGCTGTTGTACGTACTGAAATCTCGAAACAAATCAGCGCGCGTGCCGATTGGCTCGGCGCGGTTGTTCCTGACGGCCGCGTTGCGCGTGTCGGTGGCCTCGCGCAACCCCCGGACCCACTCGGCCACTTCCGGAACGGTAATCGCCGACGGATCAGCCGGCTTGAGCGACTCCACGACGTCGCTGATCAGCGGGCGCACCAGGTTTGATTGCCAGGCGGTCTGGTACGACGTCAGTCCCTCATCCATCCACCCGGACTGCCATTCGTTATTGGCCAGGATGCCATAGGCGTAGATGTGTCCGCCCTCGTGCGTGGTGAGCCCCTGACTGGCCGACCCATTCTGCATCATCATGGGGAACTCGGTGCCGCCGCCGTCGAGCCGCTTGAGGATGGTGAGCTGCGGATACGGGTACGCGCCAAAGAGTCCCTCAAGCCATCGCTGCGCGATGAGACCGAACTGCAGCGCCTTTCCGCCTTCCCACTGTGTGCGCGAACTCGCGACGCAAGCGGCGCGTGAGCGTTCGCGCGCTGCGGCATCGGCGCCGCTGGCTGCACCCACGCAGTATGTGTCCGCGTCGCCGCGGTACAGCACATGGATCGCCACGGTATCCCACACCGGAAACGCATACCTGCCGGCGGCCACCTTGCGCACGTACTGCCCGCCTTCGTACACAAAGCCGGGCGATGCACTCCATGCATAATGATGCACATCACGTGCATAGAAACGCACCGCCCGCTGACCCGCCGACAGCTTGATCATCGGCCCTTCGGGTACGTCGGCATATGCATGTGCACGCAGCAGTGGCGCATGCCCGGGCGCGGCAACGCGCGCCCACCCCGGATCGCCACTCACCGGTACACCCGTCGCGCCGATCACCTGATCATCGGCCACGATCATGGTGACATCGAACGTGCCAAACTCCCCGTAGAACTCACCCGCCGGCACGAGTGCATTTGGCTTCCAGCCGTCCCGATCGTACACGGCCACT
The DNA here is from genome assembly GCA_041742675.1 of Gemmatimonadaceae bacterium. GTDB lineage: Bacteria > Gemmatimonadota > Gemmatimonadetes > Gemmatimonadales > Gemmatimonadaceae > JAABRT01. The sequence continues at coordinate 3,129 of JBGTOG010000219.1, forward strand.
TTCGGATACCACTGCGCCAGGTCCACGCTGCGATCACGGCGTCCCTGCCGGCGCGGCAACGTGCTCGGCCGCGCCTCCCACGCCAGCTCCACCGAAAGGCTTGCTCCCGGAGGCAACGGTGCGCGAAGTGCCAGATGCACCACCGTGCTGTCCGGGGCCAACGGGTAGGACACGACGAGCGCCTGCCCGTTCACCGCAGGCGGCTGTGTAAAGCGCTCGTAGCCGAAGTCAGGCTCCCGCATCGACTGGAAGCGTTGACGGCCCTCACGAGCATCTGTGGCGCTCCAGCGCGACCCTGGGCGGAACGCGTTGAGGTGCTGATGCACCCACAGGTCACGCAGCGTATCGGGACTGTTGTTCGTGTAGCGCAGCGTTCCTTGCGCAGATACCACACCTCGCACGTCGTCGAGCGAGGCGATGATCGTGTAGTCGGCACGTTGCTGCCAGTAGCCAACCGTGTCATTCGACGGTGGTGTGGTGGCTGGCGTGCGCGGGATCGCCGCGCTGGCGGGCGTCTGATTGGGCAACGCTTCGCCTGGTGCAGCGAGCTGCAGTGAGCGCGCACAGCCAGTTGAACTCACGGCGCCAAACGCCGCCACGGCGGCCATGCGCAAGGCGCGATCACAACGGAAGGTGGTCATCCCAGAAAGATGACGGGCGCCGTCGCACATCGCGACCGCGCCCGTAGCATTTGTCACCAACTGTACCGCAAAACGCCGTACCGTCAGCCGCCGACCACTAGCGCCCGGTCGCCCCGATCATGCGGCGGCGCATCACCTGCAAACGGCGCCGAACTGATCCGTCCATGATGGTATCTCCAACACGCACCACCACACCGCCCATCACTGCCGGGTCCACTGCAACATGAGGCACCACCGTCTTGCCGAGCACGGTAGACAGACGCGCTGCGATATCGGCGGCATCATTCGCACCCGGTTCACGCGCAAAGGTGAGGCGTGCGTGCACGCGGTTCGCCCCTTCATCAAGCAGGGTATCGTACTCATTCGCAATCGTGGGCAGCAGCATGAGTCGGCGATTGCGTGAGACGGCCTGCAACCAGCGCAGCATCATGTGCGGCACGCGGTCGCCGAGCGCTTTTTCAAGCACTCCCATCTTGGCCGCCGCCGAAATGCGCGGCGACTCCAGAAAACGGCGCAGCGACACGTCGGACTCGATGGCGTCTGCAATCTGACGCACGAGACCACCCCACCCCTCGGCATCGTTGGCCTTTTTGGCGAGGGTGAGCAGT
>JBGTOG010000222.1:0-3994 GCA_041742675.1 Gemmatimonadaceae bacterium
GGCATTGTACGCAGCCACGGCAAAAACATGATTGGCTGGGGAGAAATCGCGCCGGCCAACCTCGATCCGGGCACCATTGTGCAGCACTGGCGCAGCGACGCACGCGCGAGCCGCGACTCGGCGCATCTGCATGCGGAACGCGGCGGTTCAATCATCATGTCGCCGGGCAATCGTACGTATCTCGATATGAAGTATGATGCCAACACAGTGCTCGGCCTTCGCTGGGCTGGCTTCATTTCCGTGCAGCACGCGTATTCGTGGGAGCCGAGCACGTTTCTGCCGCGGGTACCGGCACGTGCCGTGCTGGGCGTCGAAGCGCCACTCTGGGCCGAAACAATCGTCAAGCGCAGCGACTACGAGTTTCTCGCGTTTCCCAGGCTGATTGCGATCGCGGAGCTGGGGTGGAGCCGACAGAACGCGCGCAGTTGGGATGGGTTCAGGTTGCGTCTGGCCGAGCACGGCCCACGGCTCCAGGCGCTGGGGGTGAACTTTTATCGGTCGCCGGAGATTCCGTGGCGGTGAGTTGAGGTGTTCGGCACGACATCCAGGAGGAGCTCTTGTGTCAACGCGGCTCTGTCCATTGACCACGAGTATTGACGAGCCCTTCGTTCTAGTCGATATTGCATCAGTATTGGTAGTTTCGTCGATACTATGCCAATATTGACTGCTGTACACCCGGGTCAAGAGTGTATTGATTAAATCGTCAATATAGCTAATGTATCTGTGGATTATCGACTGTCATCGATACTTACTATGCTCCCGAACGCCTGGAACGTTTACAACCTGTCGGCCTCCCCCTTCTGGCAGGACACGCTGGAGCAGCAGAATCCAGCTCGCCCTCTTTCATTGTTTGTGGGGCGCGAGCAGGAAATCGCCAGCCTTCGCGACCGGATTTTGGAGGCAGGTAGCCTTGGATCCCGCCAAGCGGTTGCAGGTGAACTTGGTATCGGGAAGACCACCTTGGTCAAAGCCCTCAAGGCCGATTTGCACCGTCAGGGCTACATGACGGTTGACGACTTCGTACCCGTCGTTAGCGAGGACACAATGACGTCGCTCCTGGGCCGCGTACTTGCGTTGGTTTACGAGACCATTTTGGTCAATCGGCCGCAGACGCGCCAAAACGCCGCGATGAGAGACGCGGAGTTGCTCGTCCGATCAACTCGAATCCCGACGGGTGGATCCGGCCTGTCCTTGGCCGGTTTCGGGGCATCGATTGCCAAAGGTGTAACGGCGAGCACGCCCAGAGACCTCTTGATGGATGGACCGCGAGTCCTCCGCGACTTGATGAAGCTCGTGCAGGGATCTGACGCTCCGGGTCTTCTCCTTCACCTGAACAACCTCGAGAACCTGAGTGCCGTGGAAGCGGAGCAAGCCGCCACCGACCTTCGCGATCTCAGAGACCTCGTATTTATGCACGACGGTCTCCATATCGTCGTGGTGGGCACCCCCGACTCGGTGAACGATGTGGTCGTAGCGCACAAGGCGGTGCGAACGATTTTTTCCGTGCTGCACGTCGCACCGTTGTCCATACCGCAAGTCCACGATCTGCTCAACGCCCGCTACCGCCACCTGCAGCTCGACGAGATGGTGCAGGTGACCTCGCCTATTGAGCCGCAGGCGGTAGAACTGCTGCTTGATTTCTATCGTGGTGATTTGCGAGGAGTCCTCAAAGCGCTTGACGATGGCGTGCGTCCCAACATCGGTCTGGCGCCCGTCTCAAACAGCGAGCCCACGTCCGGAATTCGCCCTGTTGGCGCTGATGCGCTGCGAATCACGCTGCAGCAACGTTACGGCCAACAGCTGACGCACGACCTCGACACAAGGCGACGCGAACAGCTCAGCGACTGGGGCGCACGCACACCTACTGCGGCACAGACGCAGGATTCGCTGCGACGGTTGTGGCGGATCGGGCAGAGCGCCGTATCCACGGCGCTCTCAGCACTGATTGCTCAAGACTATGTGATCGCGCTACCAAGGCAGGGCAGCGCACCGATTCAGTATGTGCTTTCCGGTACCAGTCGCTTGATCTTCGGGTAAACCGAATCAGGCAAATCCGAAGCGCCAACTTGCTTCAGAAGTGCTGGCAGGCGATTGATACTACGACATGCAGCGGGGAGTCGTGAACCAATGCGGCTATCGCGCGAGTGAGAACTGGAACGGAAAATGCACGAGCTGACGCACCTTCACACCGTTCACTTCCGCCGGAAGAAACTTGGACTTCTCCAGCCCGGTGCGCACCGCGTGAGAGAAGAGATCATGATCAGAGCGGATGATTTCGAAGGTGGACATCTCCACTTCGCCACGCTCGTTGACGACGAATCGTGCGATGCCGGTTCCTTCGACCCGTGCGATGCGTAGCATCTCCGGGTACACCAGTCCCGTCTGCCCCTGTACCATGGCCGCCGGCTTCTCGACCTGGTTCTCAAGGTATGTGTCGCTGTCCCTGTTCGCATTGGATTGCTTGATCTTTGCGTCAAGATTGAACTTGCGCCACTCCTCAACGCTAGCGAGTGATCCCACGGCGGGACGCAATACCGTTGGATCATGGTCGGCTGCTGACAACGAATCGCTGGCCGCGTCCGCCGTCCGCTGACTCAACGCGAATACAAACGGCTGCTCCAACCGTTGCTGTACCGACTTGCCGTCCACGCGCGCTGGCACGTACTCGGCGGCCGCCAGTGCGCGCGTGACTGCGTCGGAGAAGAGCGCATGGTCCGAGCGCACGATTTCCAGCGAGTTCATATCCACGCGACCGTCCAGTCCGACAATGAACCGGGCCATCACAACGCCCTCGACCTGCGCTGAGCGCAACAACAATGGGTATTTCACATCGAAGGCCCGCGCACGCAGCCGAGCACGCGCATCAGGCTCCAGCTGATCGGCTTCAAACGTGATCGTTTCGGTGTTCGTCGTATCCGCGACGTAGTTGGATCCGTCAATCGAATCGAGCGCCGCAAGCTGCGGCATGTCCCCGTTACTGCTGTCAGCGACCACGTTGCCCGGAATGCGCGTCCCGCACGCCACCGCCACCGTCACCGAGGCCAGCGCAACAAGACCAAACCCGATTCGCTTCCCGCGCGACATCCTGCCTTCTCGCTGCTGCATGGCCACAATCCTCCGGCTCAGATGGGAACGGGAAGCGGCCAGTGCGTTGGCCAGCCGAACATCGGCGGCAGGTGCCGCGTGCTGTTGCGTGATGAAGAGCAACAGCTTGGCGTACATCACCGGATCTCCGCCGAGCTGCAGCGTGCGTGCGTCGCAGTCGAGTTCCAGTGCCAGTCGCAGGCGGCGCGTAATCCACCACACGCCCACATTCCACGGCAACAGTGCATTGGCAACGGCCGCGCACCACACGAGTCGCGGATCGCGCGCTCGGCAGTGCTCCTGTTCATGACGCAACACCAGCGCACGCAACGGGGCATCGAGTGCCAACACCCAGCGCGGCAGCACGACTTGCGGTGCTCGCCACCCCACGCACGCCGGACCGAGTGCATCGGCGAGCAACACCGGCGCACCGTCAACGTGTATCGATTGCGCAGACTGTGCCTGTGCGCGAACCACGCGTGCTGCTCGTCGGAGCCGCAGCAGCAGCAACAGACTCACCGCCGCCCAGAGCAACAGCGCGGCACGCTGTAGCACGTGTGCGTTGGCATCGAACCACCGAACCGATCCCGCGCTGACGCGTGTCGCGAATGCGGTCACCTGCGCAGCGATCGATGCGCGTTCGTCAGACTGTTCAGCAATGGCAAGGCGCGCGTCGTACACGGGCGACACGGGTGCCGAGCCGATGTCTGCACCACTTAGACATCGGTCATCGCGCACCCAGACACGTGTCTCACCACATGGCGCCGCGACAAGCGGACGGACCATCGGCACCAGCACCGGCCACACGACAGCCACCGCCAGCGCAGCAAGCCACACGCCGCGCGCACTGCGCTGCGTCGCGCGCAGCAACCGCTCCACCACCAGCGCGCCCACGCCAACGGCGCACGCG
>JBGTOG010000227.1:0-14560 GCA_041742675.1 Gemmatimonadaceae bacterium
AAGTATGGCAATACCACCAGTGCGCCGGTCGCGAACGCCATGATCATCATCGCTCCCGCTGCCAGCTTGAACACACTCACTTCGCCATCACGCAGCTTCATGCGTTCCCTCCCGGCATACTGACTGCGCTCGATGAGCGCGCGATTGCCACAGGACGCCGCAGCAGCGCGGCGCCTTCACGCCGTCTACCACGACGCAGCAGCATCTGCGCAAAATGGGCAGCGAATACAAGGTGCCCGATCGTCATGAGCGTACCGCCAACCGTTCGCGAGACGAGATACGGCTCCGTGACCAGTACCGAATCCATGAAGGGGCGTGAGGCATCGAGCATGTACATACCTTGCAACCAGCCACCAATGCTCAACCCCACGAAGTACACCGTGAAGCCACTCATCACCAGCCAGAAGTGCCAGGAAATCAGCCGACTGGATGGCCATTCCCAGTCGAGCACACGTGGCATCACGAAGTACATCGCGCCAAACATCACCAGCGTAAAAAATCCGTAGAGGCCGAGATGTGCGTGCGCCACCGTGAAGTGCGTGAAGTGCGTGGTGGTGTTCACCACTCGCAGCGATTGCATGCTGCCCTGCACCGAGGCGAGCGTGTACATCATGCCGCCCAGTACAATGAAACGCAGCGTTGGGGAGTACCGCAGCGCCGACAAGTGGCCGTACGCCGTGCGGTGCTGATTAATGCCGACCGCGACCACGGGCACGATCATCATCACGCTCTGCACAATGGACAGCGTGATCAACCACCCCGGAACCGGCCCGCCGATCAGATGATGCCCGCCTACCTGACTGTAGAAGAACGCGAGCGTCCAGAAGCCCACCAGCGAGAGGTGATACGAATGAATCGGCTTGCCCAACACCTTCGGCAGGAAGTAGTAGATCGCGGCCAGACCGAGCGGCGTGAACCACAGGCCGAGCACATTGTGGCCGTACCACCAGTTCATGGCCGCCTGCTGCACGCCGAAATGAATGCCTGGCCACTTGGCAACAATGAGCAACGACGGAAGCCAGAGCAGCGCGGCGCTGATGTACCACACCGATACATACAAGTGCGGCACGGTGCGGCGCCTGAGCGTGCGCAGCAGCGACACACCGACCAGCGTGCCACCGACGAACAGCGGGATATCGACCTGCCACGGAAACTCCAACCACTCCAGTCCGGCGCTGCGCCCGGACAGGATTGCCCAGATACCAGCGGTGGCACCAATCAGCCACAGCATCACGCCACTCGCCGCCGTGCGGCTCCCAACGAGCGGTGTGCGCAGCAGGCGCGGATACAGCCAGATCGCCACGCCGAGTCCGGCCAGCGAGCACCAGCCGTACGCGACCGCGTTCAGGTGGGCGGGACGAATACGCCCAAACGTGAGCCATGCCTGCTCTGTCAGCCAATCGGGCGCGTGCAACTTGATCGATGCCACCAGCCCAAACACCGAGGCGATCACCAGCCACGCCACCGCACCGGTGAGCGCGATCAGCACCGGCAACCGGCTTGACGCGTCAAGCGCGGCTCGTTCGTCTGCCTCTTCCGGCGTCAGCACGGCAAACTCGCCCGTGTGACCGGTGCGGTTCATCACCTGCTGCAGATTGTCTTCGCTGGCCTCCGTCGTGGACGCCGGCTCCTCAACCAGTCCGACTTCCTTCTCAGCAAAGATGACGCGTCCCGCCGCCTCTCCCGCACCGAAGAGTCCGCGCGACATCGACCACAAAAAAATCCCGAGCGCCGCCAGCGACCCGAGAAACGTGACCAGCAGAATGCCCACCGAGTACTGCATGCGTGCCGCTCCAGAGAGAAATCACACTCCTACGCGGTGAAACGCGACGGCTGGCGTGTGACGTTCCCGTTGGGTGCGCGTGACAATGCACTCGCTGTCTCCTGGACTGCGGCGTTGACTTCACGCGACATGGTGTCACCGAAAATTTCGAGGCACTGCTCGCTACCGGCACTCTCCGGACCGACCGCTGGCGCGACCTCCGCACCAACCTCCGCACCAACCTCCGCACCAACCCCCACACCGGCCGCCTCCACGGCCAAACCACCGCCCGAGTGTTTGGCGCGGTGCTTAGCCGCCGCAGCCGCACTCGCGACATCCTCCGGATGCGCGAAACAACCGGGGCCAATCGGTACCGCACCAATGGACAACGACGTGCAGGCGAAAAAACGCGCCACGCCGTGCCGGTCTTCAGCATCGATTCCACCGCGTGCCAGTGCGACCTCGTCATACAGCAAACGCGCTCGCGCATTGAACGCCGCGATAATCCGCTCACAACGCTGCCCCCAGTCGTCGCTCTGGAAGAGCACCACAAAATCGTCGCCACCGACATGCCCGATGAAATCGCGTCGCGGATCGGCGTGCGACACGAGCGTGCGGGCGACCAGGCGAATCATCTCGTCACCGCGCCAGTAGCCGTAGTAATCGTTGAATGGTTTGAAGTCATTGAGATCGCAGTAGCAGGCAACAAACGCACCACCGCTCGCCAGCAGGCGGCCAATGTGCTCCGTGATTGGCACGTTGCCAGGGAGGAACGTGAGCGGGTTGGCGTGCCGTGCAGCTTCAATACGCGCTTCAGTCACTACGCGCACGAGTTGCTCACCGGTGCCGAGTCCGATGTAGCGTCCATGCTCCGTAACCACGAACCCTTCCGTCAGGTAGCGCTGGTCGGACGACGTGAGCACGGCCGTCATCGCATCGAGTCCGGCGTTACGATCGAGGGTGAGTGGTGTGGTATTGGCAAACGCCAGACAGGTCTTGCGCCCATACAGCTCACGAAAGAACGGCCGCGCGTATTGATCGGTGAATGCCTGCCGCACGAGCATGCCGATGGGCCGATCGTCCTCCACGACCACCACGGCGCGGAGCGACGCATCAGCGGCGAACAGCCCCGCCACGTCGTCAACGGTGGTGTGCGGAGCAATGGCCGGTGATGGAATCGCCAGACGCGCTACCGTGAAGTCTGACGCGGCCGCGCGCGTAAGTTCGGGGAGCACAGCGATCTCGGAACTGGCGATCACGGAACGAGCCGCCTCAGGAATTTGCGCCAAGGGTTCCGCCTGCGGTCGGCCCAGAAAGTATCCCTGTCCGAGCGCAATCCCGAGATCGCGCAGCACCTGCAGTTCACCATCCGTCTCGATGCCCTCAGCGATGAGCTCCGTGCCAAATGATTCGGCAAACCGCATGATGCCGCGCAGTGTCTGCACCTTCACGGCCTGCTGCGGCAGATCGCGCACGAAGTACTTGTCGATCTTCACAAACTCCGGCCGCAGTTCTGCCCACAGGCGCAGACTGGATCGTCCATCGCCGAAATCATCCAGCGCAAACCGAAAGCCCTCGGCGCGCATCCCGGTGGCCACTTCGATCAGGCGAGGGAGGTCGGTGACGTGCTCGTGCTCCGTGATTTCGATAACGAGCGCGGACGGTGTAATGGACGCGGTTCGCAACGAGCGCAGAATGCCGCTTAATGAAGCCCGGTCGCCCAGCTCCACGATGGTGTGTGCACTGAGGTTCAGAAATAACCGAGTACCGCGGGACGCACCGGCCCAGCCGCGCAGCCCTTCCGCGAGACAGGCCTGTTCAAGCTGCAGCGTCAGTCGCTCAGCGCGCGCTTGTCTGAAGAGTGCGTCGGACGTACGCATCGAACTGCCTTCCGGGCCGCGGATCAGGCTCTCGTGACCCATGATCCGTCCATCCTTGAGATGCACGATCGGTTGATAGTGGGCGCGCAGCCAACGTCGGGTGAGCAGCTGCGCCACCGACTGCTCCGCCACGGCGTGTTCCAGACTTCGCCGCAGCGCATCCTGCGCCGGCGTCAACGCACGTTCTGCCACAAACTGCTCGGGGAATGAGGGAATGATCGACGCACATCTCTCGTGTTCCCAACGAGTGTCGGTCGTGTGGCCTCACGCCCTGAGGGCAAAACGGAGCGTCAATGTCACGATTGCATCATGACGACATGTCACGGTCGTTACATGGAGCGCTACGTCTCTGGTGCTAGAGAGCAGCCGGCTTACCGCCGTGCTGCGCGAGGCTCTGAGCGAGCACCATCAGCAGTTCACTGGCGGCAAAGGGCTTCTGCACGAAGTGTTTCACGCCCGCCCTCGCCGCCTGGGCGACATGGCTGTTGCTGGCCACGCCGCTGGTCGCGATGATGCGCACGTTCGGATCGAGCGCCTTGAGCGCAAGTATCGTGGATGGACCGTCAAGAATCGGCATCAGCATATCCAAGAGTACGACGGCGATTTCGGTGCCCTGGCGCGCAAACTGTGCCACCGCATCCGCCCCATGTTCGGCCGTGATCACGCGGTACCCAAAACGTTCAAGGGACCGCTGCGCCACCATGCGAATTGGCGCTTCATCATCCACCACAAGCACGAGTTCTCCGTTACCGCGCGGCAATGCGGACGGGCCATACGATTCCGTGTTGATATCGTCGGCCTCCGCTCCCACCGGGAAATACACAGCAAACCGGCTGCCCTTGCCGACGGCGCTCGTGACCTGAATGAAGCCACCGTGACCACGCACAATCGCAAACGCCGTGGACAAACCAAGACCCGTTCCCTCACCGATCGGCTTGCTGGTGAAGAAGGGTTCGAACAGATGCGCCTGGACATCGGCTGTCATTCCCGATCCCGTGTCGGTGACTACAAATACGGTGTAGCGGCCTGGCAACGCGGACGGATGCATCTGTGCGAACACCTCGTCCACGATCTGGTACCTGGTTTCCAGCGTGAGCGTACCTCCCGCCGGCATTGCATCGCGCGCGTTGACGCACAGGTTCATCAGCACCTGATGCAGCTGCGTGGCATCGGCCAGCACCAGACACTGCTCGTCGGGCGCGTTCACACGCAAAGTGATGCTTGGCGGGAAGGTGTTGCGTGCAATACTCGCGATTTCCTTGATACACGCGCCAGCGTTCACGGGTACACGATGGCCATCCATGCCCCGCGCGAAGAGCAACAGCTGCCGCAACAGCGCCGCGCCACGCTTGGCGCTGACCTCCATCTGCTCAATAGCCTCCATGCGCTCCGGATCGGATTCCGTGTCGCGGAGGTAGTCCACCGACAGCATGATCGGCGACAAGACATTGTTGAGATCATGCGCAATCCCGCTGGCCAGCGTCCCGATGCTTTCGACCCGCTGGGTGCGCAGCAGATGCGCTTCGTGACGCCGCGATTCCGTCAGATCCCGCAGCAGGGCAACGAAGTGGCGGATTCGTCCATCCGCGTCAAGCACTGGTGTGATGGTCACATGCGTGGGGTACTCGATGCTGTCGCGGCGTTCGTTGGTCACTTCGCCCGACCACGTTTCGCCACGGAGCAGCGCACTCCAGAGCTCATCATAGGGTGAGGCGTCGGCGGATGGTGGCAATATGAGCGAGGCCATGTGTTGCTCCACCGCATCATCCCACGCATACCCGGTCAACTCACAGAATGCGCGATTTACCCAGCGCACATGGGCGTCGAGGCGCACGATCGCGACCGGACTGGCCACCACGTCCAATGCGGCGGCGAGCAGCCTCAGTTGCTCTTCAGCACCGCGACGGTCAGAGATGTCGGTCATGCCGCCAATCATGCGCAGGGCGGTGCCATGCGCATCCCGCACGATGTACCCGCGGGCACTGACCCACACGTATTCACCGTTCGCGTGGCGAAAGCGATACTCCGCGTGCCACCCTGGATCACCGCGCGTGAGCGCTGTCGTCACTCCCGCGAGCAGCTCATCACGATCGTCTTCGTGCACGCGGCTGGCCCACTGCACCCCCGGATAGCGGCCGTCTTTCCCACCGTCGCCGAACAGTTCTTCGAACCCCTCGCCCCACCACACAACGTCGGTCGCTACATCCCAGTCAAAGACCGCGTCGTTCGTTGCCCGCGAAACAAGGCTGAAGCGCTCTTCACTCACCCGCAGCGCTTCCTCCACGGCCCGCTGCTCGGACACGTTGCGTTCGATCGACACGAAGTGCGTGCACGCGCCCGCGTCGTCAAAGATCGGGATGATCTCAAGTGCCAGCAGAATCAGCTCGCCGCTTTTCGTGTAGTTCGCGAGCTCCTCCCGCACGGGTCGCTGTTCACTCAGCGCGCGGCGGATCCGATCGAGCGGCTCGCGCTGCGTCGCGGCGCCCTGCAAAAATCGCGGCGACCGACCGAGCGCTTCGGCAGCGGTGTATTCCAGTTGCCGTTCGAAGGCCGCATTCACGTACACGATGCGGGGACCGGGCTCATTGATGATATCCGCCTCGGTCACGATCACAATGTCGCTCAATTCGGCAACCGCGAGCTCAAGCAGACGGAGACGCGCGGTACGGCTTGATGCGGCAGTCCGTTTCAGCGGCGTGGAGCGTTTCGCTGTCGCATCGGCTCCGGCGCCGAGCGTTGGCAGTCTGTGGTCGAACAGCGCCTCGTGGAGCACTCCACGCACTTCGCCAGCGTCGGTCGAAGTCTCTTTCAGATTCATGTACGGCGTTCACTATGGGGAATGCGGAGGCACTGCTCATTCCAGTATACGCGTCAGGGGGCACTTCGCCACAATCGCCGGCCCCTCGCCTCCTCAGCCACAATACACGGTCAAGTGAGGCGCCCGAGCGACCGAGACTACACACGGCTCGCAGTGTTGGACGAGCCGCGATGCGGCCTGTCCCTTCATCACACCTGTCCGGATGGTTGCGGTAGTCATGCGTGCGGCCGTTTCCAGCATCGAAGCACCTGAATCACCTGTCACCTCGTCGCCCGTCACATCTGGTGGCGCCGCCTCGGCGCGCGTGCTCTTCAACGCTCGCTGGATTGTGACCGCTGCCGAGGGAGAACTGCTTGCGGACCTTGGTTGGTCGGCTGAGGATCTTGTTGGACAGCGTGTCGCACGCCTGCTTTCCCGTTCGCTGCGCCAGGCAGCTCGTCCCCTGCTCCGCGCACTGCAGCGCGGGGCATCGGCCCGCGCTGATCTCATGCATGAAAGCCGACTGTTGCACCTGGACGTGCATCAGGTCGCGCCAGCTGCCGATGGCGCGGTCGCTCGCCTCGATATCACAGACCTGACGTGGGACGCGCCCAGCGAGCACGAACGGGCGCACATCGAACGGCTGGAGGCGATTGGATACGTGGCCGCCGGCATCAGTCATGAAATCAATACGCCGGTGCAGTTTGTCTCCGACAATCTGTTGTTCCTGGAGCAGTCGCTGCACGATCTGCTGGGGCTTGCCGGAGACCTGCAATCGTCACTGAATCAGACGTGCACAGAGACCGCACTGCGTGCGCGTGTCGCCGAGGCCCTCAGCCGCGTGGACGCAACGTTTATCGAGACGGAACTTGCGCCCGCCTTTGAGGCCGTACGTACAGGGCTGAGCCGTATCTCACGTGTTGCGGGTGACCTCAGGTCGTTTGCCAAACCGCCTCGCGGCAAAGTTGATGTCAGAGTTGGTGACGAGATTGCGCTTGCTGTTGGCCTCGTGCGACGCGAGCTGCTGCGTGTGCCGCAGGTGAGCATCGACATCGCGGACCCGCTTCCCGTACTGACGGGTCACGCGGGCGATCTGGCGCAGGTGATGGTGAGCGTGCTCCGTGAAGTGGCCACGCGCGGGCGTGCCAACGACGGGGTGTCAGTTGCGCCGCCTCAGCTGCCGCCCAACCTGCTGTTGCACGCCTACGCGCGTCGTGACTGGCTGTTCATCAACGTGCGGTTTGCCGGTCCGGTGCGCGCCTCGCTTCCGTTCGCGCCCATCAAGTCGATGGCGATCGATGCGCCGCTGCGTCCCATGCTCGCCGATGGATTTAATGTGGCCCGCGCGCTGCTGCGTGAACACTACGGTGGTCATCTGGTCATCATCGCGGAGCCCGACGCGCACGTGCATCTCACCATCGGCCTGCCACTGTGCAGCCACGTGGTCGGGGAGCGCTAGCGTGCTACGCGTCTGTCTCGTTGACGATGATGCCTTGCTGCTCGCGGGCATGAATCGCACGCTGCGCCGAGCCGATCCAGCCATCAGCCTCACGATCGCAACTGGAGGAGCCGAGGCGCTCGCACTGTTGGAATCGCAGGAGATCGACCTGCTGATCTCCGATCTCAACATGCCCGGTATGGACGGACACGAGTTGCTCGCGCAGGTACAGTCGCGATTTCCACACATCACCCGCGTGTTGACTACTGGCGCGCTCGATCCCTATCGCGCGTTCGACCTGCAACTGGTCGCGCATCGCGTCATCGAAAAGCCGATGAGTAGCGCACTGTTGATGGCCCTCCTGCGGGAACTGGGCGAGCTGTATGCCGCAATGCACCTGGCAGCGGACCAGACCAACGCGGCGGGCGTGCCGTGGGCAGCTGCGGCGGCTCAGCGATTGCGCCTTGCGCGCCACACGGAAATCACCGCTGATGTTGCACGCAATAATCCGTGGCTGGCCGTGCTGCTGCTTCAGGCGGCGCATGGCGGATTTGCGCCCGTCGGCGAACCGCTTGATATGCAATCGGCGGTGCGTGCCTTGGGCACGGCACGGCTGGAGATTATGCTGGAACGCCTACGAACGTTGCCGCCGGCAAGCGAATCGGCATGGTTGGCCACGTCGCCCCAGACAGCAGCGCCCGCGGACGCTGCGTGTTCGTGCAGCGCGTTCATCACACTGACGCGAGAAATTGCTCACCACTTCGTGCATGCCGTCGATCACACCGATGCGGCGCGTGGGGCGCTGGCGGACTCCCCGACCGACGTCGTATCGGTGGCTGAATCAGCCGCGCTGGTGCGAGCGGCGGCCCTGCCGATGCTCTCGTTCGAGCTCACGGACCGCGACCAGGTGCTGCGATGCGCCGATGAGGCGGCGCGGCGTGGCATACCGAAACGGATCGTGGATGCGGTGCGCGAGAGCATCGAGTCGCCAACGGTCGGCGGTGCCGCTGCAGCAGTGCATGTGGCCGCAGCACTGCTGCACAATCCTGACCTGCTGCACGAACCCAACGCGCTGGGCGCGTGTGTCGAGCAGGCGCCGCTGGCATGCCGTGATCACTGGCGGGCGCTCGCGCTGGCCTCAGGAACTTCCTGTCGGAGCGTCGCATGACAGACCCGCGAATGCGCGTGCTACTCATTGACGATGATCCGCAAATCGGGGCCGGACTGCGCCGAGCGCTCAACCGTGAGGTGCAACTTGAGCTGGCCGCCGATGCTGCCGAGGCGCTGCTCGCGCTCCGTGACAGCGAGCCGTTTGAGATCGTGGTGTGCGATCTGTCGATGCCGGGCATGGATGGTCTGTCGCTGATGCAACATGTGCGACGACTCTGGCCTGACGTGCAGCGTATCATGCTCAGTGGTGAAGCGCAGCTGCAGCACGCGATCCACGCGATCAATGACGATCTGATTTTCCGCTTTCTGCTGAAGCCGTGCCCCATCGACACGATGCGCGCCGCGCTGACGGCAGCGCAGCGGCAGCACGCACTGCTCAAGGCGGAGCGTGAACTGTTGGAACAGACGTGGCGCGGCAGCGTAGCGGCATTGTTCGATGTCCTGGCGCTCGCGCATCCGGCAGCCTTCGGTCGCGCGGATCGACTGGCGCAGCAAGCGACCGAGTTTTGTCAGGCGTTGAACGTCACCGACGCGTGGCGTGTGATTACATCGGCGCGACTCACCCAGCTGGGCGCGCACGGGGTGTCGAGTGCATCGACCGCCGCGCTCGATCAGGGCACCAAACTCTCCGCTGAAAGCATGCGGGAACTGCTTGCGCTGCCGCAGGTCGCCGCGCGCATCCTCTCGCACATACCGCGACTCGAAGCCATTCTCGGCATCCTGCGAGCCGCGGCCGACCCGCCCGCTGGCCGAGTGCTGGCGCTGGAACCTGCGATTGTGCGCATCGTCAATCATGTGGACCTGCTCGCCTGCAGCGGCATGAGCTCCGGCGAGATCATTGATACCCTCACGGACACGTGCACGGAGTATCCGGTCAGCGTGCTGAGCGTGCTTCATCGTCGAGGGCAGAGCACCGGCGGTTCGCCCCTCTCCACAAGCCTTCGGCTGTCGGAGGTCACGCTCGGCATGCGGTTTACCTCCGAAGTGCGCACACCGCACGGCCTGCTGCTTTCAACGCGCGGTCAGCTCGTCACGCAGAGTCTGCTCGACCGGGTGCGCAACAACTGGGCCGCCTTTGCAAGCGATCAGATTGTGCGCGTGGAGCTGCCAAAGTTGGATGTTGCGGCCGCTACACCGTCGGATGCAGCACATCATGGAGCAGCGTGAGAAACTCCTCGGCGCGATACGGTTTCGATAACCGATACAACGGCCCCGGAATGGATCGCAGCACGTTAACTGATTCCGCTCCGGCTTCGAGGCCGCTGACCACAATGACGGGCACCGTGGGCGCCAGTCCGCGAATGGCACGAATCGCCGTCGCACCGTCCACGCCGGGCATCATCAGGTCCGAGACGACCGCCGCAATCTCCGCTGCGTGCTTGGCAAACATCGCAACGGCTTCCGCTCCGTCGGCCGCCAACAGCACGCGATAGCCGAACGCCTCGAGGGTGCGACTGCTAATGTCGCGAATGGAGGCCTCGTCATCGGCCACCAGCACCAGCTCACCTGCTCCGCGTGGCAGGCGGGGCACCGGCTCGATTTCGAGAGCCGCGAGACGGTCGGCGCTCATAGGCAGATACACGATAAAGGCGCTGCCGTCGCCAACGGTGCTGCGCACCTCGATGAAGCCACCGTGACTTTGGACGATCGACAACGATGTTGAGAGGCCGATCCCGGTGCCGCGCCCTACATCCTTCGTCGTGAAGAAGGGATCGAAAATCCGCTCCATGATGTTGGGCGACATGCCGGTACCGTTGTCACGAACTTCCACGGCCACGAAATCCCCTGGGCGCACGCCCGCGTGTGCGCGTACACGCGCTTCATCGACCACGCGTCGCGATGCCGAAATGGTGATTGTCCCGCCGTGCGGCATGGCGTCTCGTGCGTTCACACACAGGTTGAGCAGGACCTGATGCAGTTGCGTGGCGTCACCGAGGACTGTGGGCACGTTGCGGTCCACATTCGTTCGCACATCAATCGACTTGAGGAACGTATCGCGAACGATCATCTCGGTATCTCGGATCAGGTCCGCGAGCTCAACCGCCTCTCGCCGTCCCTCAACACCGCGTGCAAACGACAACACCTGCCGCACCATATCAGCACCTTTCAAGGCACTCTTCTCGATGCTGGTCAGCGTTTCTCCCCGCTCCTCCTCGTCAAGATCAAGTCGGAGCAGCTCGATCGACATGAGAATCGGGGTGAGCACATTGTTCAAATCATGCGCAATGCCGCCAGCCAGGGTACCAATGCTTTCCAGTCGCTGCGCTCGGAGCATTTGCGCCTCGACGCTGCGCTGCTCCGTGATGTCCTGAGCGATGCCCACCACACGAACCACTGCATCAGCAGCGTCGCGCACGGGGAAGGCACGGTCACGCACCCAGCGAATCGATTCGTCCGGACGCACCACACGATAGGTGACGTCATATTCACCGCGTTCCTGCAGCGGCAGCGCCAGTCGTACCTGCTCGCGGTCGTCGGGATGGATGCACGCAAGCCAACTCTCGGGCGCGGCGTATAAATCTTCCGGTGTCCGACCCCAAATTTTCGAGTAGGCTGGGCTCACGTAGAGAATGCGCGGTTTGTTCACTCCACTGATCCAGAACACTTCGCTGATCGATTCCGCGAGCTGTCGAAATCGTTCCTCGCTTTCGCGCAGGGCATCGAGCGTCGCCGTCTGCGCATCAATCATGCGTCGCCGCTCCGCGATCTCCTGCTGCAGCGACTGATTCGATTGCTCCAGCAGTAGCGTCTTCTCCTCCAACTTCCGGACGAGAGTCTGGCTGTAGATCTTGAGCAGGTCCGGCTCTTCCTCCAGCGACATTGGCGTCCGAATGTCACGCCCCTCACGATGGGCCGCCTCAAGCTCCCGGATGCGCTGCAGCAACGCCTCCGGCTCCATCGGCTTCACCAGAAACGCATCCGCGCCGAGCGACAGGGCGAGGCGTTCGTCCTCCGGTTCCGTATGGGTCGCCGTGTATACCACGAATGGCACGCGCATAAGGCGTGCATCGGATTTCCAATGGCGCAGGAGCGTGTAGCCGTCCATCACCGGCATCAGCAGATCGGCGATGATCAGATCCGGTGGCTCCGTGCGCGCCATGACGAGCGCTTCGGCGCCATGCTGTGCCGATTGCACCCGATAGCCATTCCCCGTAAGCAGCGCGTCGAGGTACAGCAGATTGTCCGGCTTGTCATCGACAATCAGCACATGTCTCACGGCGGCCGCCTGTGTGCTGCTGGCAGGCCGTAACCTTGCAATGCATCGACAAAAGTTTCCGGATCAATTGGCTTTTCGATGTAGCCGCTGCAACCGGCGTCGAGCGCTCGTTCGCGGTCTCCTGGCATCGCATACGACGTGACCGCAGCGATCGGTGTCGCCACCAATGCCGGACAGGTCCGCAAGGCACGTGCTACTTCGTAGCCGTTGATGTGCGGTAGCTGGATATCGAGCAGGATCATCAGCGGATCGTTGGCCATCGCCAATTCGATTGCACGTTGTCCATTCTCGGCCGCAACCACCGCATAGCCGTGTTGCTCCAGCAGGAAGGTTGCGAGATATCGATGTTGTTCGTTGTCTTCAATCAGAAGGATGCTGCGTCGCATCTGAACCGCCACCGGAATCGATTGGAAGAAGCACGGAAAACGCACTGCCGACACCCCATGTGCTCTCCACCCGAATCTCACCGCCGAGCAGTTCGGTGAGTCGCCGACAGATCACAAGACCGAGTCCGGTCACTTCATGCTGCCGCGAGAGTCCGGAACACTTCCCGGCAGCGTGAACCGGAACGTGGCGCCCTTCCCCATCTCGCTCTCCACGCTCACCGTGCCGTCATGCGCCTCGACGAACGTTTTCACGATGGCCAGCCCCAACCCCAGACCACCTTCCTTGTCTGCATCTCGCACATGCTTGGTGAAGACCAGTGGGACGCGATCGCTCTCGATACCGGCGCCGGTATCCTGCACACAACACTCCACTCCTCCGGACTCATCGAGTGACCGCGCACCGATGCGAACCTCCCCGTTTGGCGTGTAGCTGATTGCGTTGCCGATCAGGTTCTGCAATATGCGCTGCAACAGTTCCGCATCGGCGTACACACTCAGGTCATCAGGCACCGCGTTAATCACCTGGGTTGAGCCGGTTCCCGCCACAGGCCGCAGGTCGTAAACGAGCGCCTCAACCATCGGCCAGAGATAAAAAACGCGACGCTCAAGCTTCGCTCCAATCTCCGTAACGAGATTCGAGTTCTCCTTGATGACCTTGGCCACCAGTGCCTGTACGCTCTCCACACTACGATGCAGCGTGCCGAACATCTGCGCCGCCTGCGGTCGGTCGGAAATCGCGTCCGCCATCAGCGACTCCAGCACACGCGACGACAGCGCGATCGCATTCAGCGGAGTGCGCAGGTCGTGCGCGACGAACGCCAGATACTCCTCGCGCCGCTGCAGCACCTGTTGCGCCTCATGTGTAGCGAACGTCTGCACGGCCGAACCGATCGCACCGTCGAACACCCGATTGAGCACATGGAACGGCACGCCCTGCATCGTGAGCCCGTTTCGATCAACGAGGTCGTGAATGCATCCACGCAAAATGTTGTACTCGGCCACGACCTCCTCGATATCGAAGCCGTCCTCCGTGCGCTGGATGCCGTGCTCCGGCGGGCTGTCTTCGGCGACCGCCTCGGCAATCGTTTCATCGCTCCCGATGCGGAGTGCCGTCGACAGCTCAACCAGGAAATCCGGGATGTGATCGTTCAGCGTGGGCGTATCGAGGTTGCGTGCCGACGCCAGCTCGCGCACCTGTGTTCGCCATTCCGAGAGCAGGGTGTCCTGCTCTCGATCGATGAGGTCAGCCATAGCCCGAAGCGTACTGCTCGACATGGGCGCTCCGCGAAGCCGCGGGAAATCGTGAGTGGGGAGGTTGCCGTGACTACCGAAAGCTACTCTACTCCACAACGCGTCACGCGGTTCGGCTCGACGCTACGGCAGCTTCACCTGAGGGAACAACGTTCGAATCGTTTGCCTGGGCTGCATCGTGATCATTTCAACCTGTCGGTTGGATGGTGTGTAGATCACAATCCAGAACAGCTCCGGAATCACCTCATGGCGCGCGGCACGTACATATACCTTGGCGCCGTTTCCGTCCTGATGATCAAACGCCTGCTCGGAAATCAGCGCGATCTCCTTGCCCATGTCCTTCCGCAACTCCGCACTGTGGTCGCGCATCTGTTTGGCGCTGCCGTTCATTTCGCGGAGCGTCGGGCCCGCGCGCTCCCACACTTTGTCCGCGTCGCCAGCGAGAAACGAGGCCAGCATCTCGCGCGGAAACGCCATGGTGGCATCGCCGCCAGTCTGCGCGTGCAGTGGCACTGCGACACAGAGTGCGACGGAGAGCACCGCAAGAAGTGAGGCACGGGGGGCGGCGGCTGTGCTCGGCATGGTGTACCTCATGCAAGGGCACCGCACAGCGGTGCGCGTGGTCGAGACGTCGACAAGCGTTCCACGCTTGCATCATG
>JBGTOG010000280.1:0-15166 GCA_041742675.1 Gemmatimonadaceae bacterium
CGCTCGCCGTTCACCATCACGGAGTTGAAGCGCGGCTCCGTACCACGGATCGAACCAAAGCGTGCTTCGCCCTGGTCGAGGCCGATCGTGATGCCGGGAATGCGCTTGAGCGCGTCGCCAAGGTTGGCATCAGGAAATCGACCGATCTGGTCAGCCGCCACCACGTTCGTCACGTTGGCGGAGTTCTTCTGCTGATTAAGCGCCGCGGCCTGCCCGGTACGCGTGGCAACCACCGAGACCGCGCCGATCACATTCTCTGTCGGCTTGATGCGGAACGTCACGGACGCGGATCCACGATCCGGCACGGACAGGGTCTCGGTGAGCGGCGCGAAGCCGATGTAGCGCGTGGTGACAACCTGCGAGCCAACCGGGACACCGGTAAACACGAACCGACCCGACCGATCGGTAAACACTTCACGGTTGAGTGACGCAATGCGCACGGAGGCGCCGGTCACGGCGATATCTGTGGCGTCATCGATCACGATGCCGGTGATCACACCCTGAGCGTCGGCCGGTTTGGCAACGGCGAGCAGCAGGCCGGCCACCAGGACCGAAAGCATGCGTAATGAAAAGGATCGCGACATGATGAAATGAAGTGGGGAAAAAGTGCGGACATGCAGAGCGCCAATCGTCTGGCGCGGGAAAGGTCGAAGTGTGCGGCTGGTCCGTCACTGATCAGCCCGGTTTCTGTCACGGACGTGTATCGGTGCGTGACTTTTGGCACGAACCAGAGAGCGCTGCTGGCCGTAGACTTCGTGTAGATGGCAGGGGTCCGCTTCAGGCACCGTGCCCGCTCCAGGCGTCCCCCAGCGCCCTCTCCTCGTCAACTGCTCTGTTCCCCAAGCCCACTGTCGCACATGACTCCTGATCCTCGCCCCTCCGCGCTCATCACCGGTGCCTCGCGCGGCATCGGTCGCGCTATCGCAGTCGCGCTGGCCCCGTCGCACGACCTCTGGCTGACCGCGCGCGATGTCAATGCGCTTGCCGATGTGGCCGTCGCCTGTACTGAACTCGGCGCACGCTGCCAGACCATTGCGCTCGACCTGCGCGCCGCTGAGCAGGTCCCGGGGGCGCTTGGCGCGCTCACGCCGGATGTGCTCATCAACAACGCCGGCCTGATGGTGATGAAGCCGTTCTTGCAGCTCACACCCGACGAATGGCTCGCGCAGGTCGATGTGAACATCAATGCGCTGTATCACGTAACGCGCGCGGTGCTGCCCGGCATGGTCTCACGGGGACGCGGGCACATTATCACCATCGGCTCACTGGCGGGCCGCAATACGTTTGTTGGCGGCAGCTGCTACGCGGGCACCAAGCACTTTGTCATGGGATTCACCGAATCGCTCATGCTCGAAGTGCGAGATGCGGGCGTGAAAGTGTCAGTAGTAATGCCGGGATCCGTCGACACAGAGCTATTCCCGGAAGGCACCGACCGCTCGTGGATGCTGGAGCCGCAGGACGTCGCCGAGGTGGTGGCGCATATGGTGGCCACGCCGGCGCACGCGCTTCAGGCGCGCGTGGAGGTGCGTCCCCTGTCTCCCAAGCGGCAACGCCAATAACTTGCGGAGATGCACCAACAGAGCAGCCGTACCCTGCAAGAAGTGCGCACCACGCTCGCGCCGGACGCCGTGATCGCGGCGGCCACGACTTTCTTTTCGCGGCGCAACTCCATTTACACGGCGTTCCTCGAAAAGGAGGGGCCGGGGTGGGCCAGCTACCGCGGGCAGGGCGGGGAGGAGATCGCCATCGGCACCGAGCAATCCGCCGATGGGTTCACCCGCGTCACCGGGTCGAGCTACATGTTCGACCAGCAGGTGGCGCGGTTCCTGTCCCTGCTGCCGCCCGCACCGCCCGAAGTGCCGATGCCAGTGCTCGCCGCCGGCGAGGACGAGACAACGAAGGGCGCCCAGTGAACGCCCCGTTTGTGACATCGCTGCGAACGCGCGGCGAGGGCGTGGATCTCTCCGGCGGCTCGGCGGACGCGTTCGTGATTCGTGCGCAGGTGCATGAAGCATGGGATGCGGTCAAGGTGCGCGTGACACCTGCCACACGCATTCTCGACGTCAAGACGGCCGGGATGCACGCGCTGCTCGGCGAGTCGGTCGATGTTGCGCAGTACGTGGTGAAAGTGCATGCGCACGAAGTGGTGGACGAGTCGCGGTCGCTGGAGCAGGCCATGGTGCGTGCAGGAACCACCGTGTTCATGCACACACGCCGACGCCGGCCGATTCGTTCATGAGCGCCGCGTGTGACTGAACCGCGCTCGGACGAGATGAACGATCTGGTGGCCACCGTGCAGTCAGTACGCACGCAAATCGCGCGTCGTGTGGTTGGCCAGGCGGATGTCGTGGAGCAGATCCTGATGGCGATGGCGGCCGGTGGACACGCGCTGCTGGTGGGCGTTCCGGGACTCGCGAAAACGCTCATGATTCGCACGCTCTCGGAATCCATGCGGTTGAGCTTCCGACGCATTCAGTTCACCCCGGATCTTGTACCGAGTGACATTACCGGCACCGAACTGCTCGACGAGGACGCACACGGGCATCGTGCATTTCGTTTTGTGCAAGGACCGATTTTCGCGAACATTGTGCTGGCCGACGAGATCAATCGTGCACCGCCGCGCACACAAGCGGCGCTGCTCGAGGCCATGCAGGAGCACAGCGTGACGGCGGCCGGCGAGACCATGCGTCTGCCCGAACCGTTTTTCGTATTGGCGACGCAGAATCCCATTGAACAGGAGGGCACGTATCCGCTGCCGGAAGCGCAGCTGGATCGGTTTCTGTTCGACATTCGCGTGGGCTATCCATCGGCGAGTGAGGAGGTGGAGATTCTGCGCGCGACCACGGGTCGCAGCAGTGAACCACCAACTGCGGTGATGGATGCGGATGCGGTGCTCGCGTTGCAGCGCGGCGTACGCGATGTGGCCGTGGCGGACACGGTGTTGCACTACGCCGCGACGCTGGTGCGCAGTACTCGGCCGGACACGCCGGACGTACCGCAGATGGTGACGAAATACGTGCGCTGGGGGGCAGGGCCGCGGGCGGGACAGGCACTGATTCTTGGCGCCAAAGCAGCGGCCTTGCTCGACGGGCGTGCCGCGGTGTCGCCAGCGGATGTGCAACGCGTGGCGTTGCCGGTGCTCAGGCACCGCGTCCTTCCGAACTTTGCGGCTGAGGCAGACGGGGTATCGTCGGAGCCGATCATTGCGTCGCTACTGTCGCATGTGCCGATGCCGTCGAGTCGGTTGTAGCATCTCGTCGGTTGTAGCATCTCGCTGGTTGGCCGCGTTACACGCGACGGTTTGTGCGGTCCCTCGTTCCACGGTGACGGTGATGTCGGTCTCGAATGCGCAGCTCACACTTGGTCCGTTGCTCGACGCACTGCGCGGCGTCAAGTGGCCCACGCGTGAGCGTGTACGCGCCGGTATGCCGGGCGCGCACCGTGCATCGCAGCGCGGCACGACGGGAGAGTTCACCGAATTTCGCGCGTATCGTCAGGGTGATGATCCACGCCGCATCGACTGGCGATTGCTGGCGCGCAGCGACCGTGCGTTTGTGCGCGTGACCGATGAACGTGCCTGGTGGCCCACGTGGCTGTTGGTGGATGCCTCGGCATCGATGGCATTTCCGCGCAACGCGAGTGTGCCACTCCGAAGTGTGGCCGTGCCTGACAAATGGACCATGACGCGTGCCCTCGCCGTGGGACTCGCCGCCGTTGCACACGCCACCGGCGATCCGGTTGGACTGCATGTGGCCACACGTCCCGATGGACGACGCTTGCCGGCGCGCACCCGACATGGCACGGTGCAGGCGATTGCTGCCACATTGGATCAAGTAGTGCCCGATGGCGATGCATCGCTGGCACCGCTCATCGCTCGAATGCCCGCGGGAGCGCGCCTGGTCGTGTGCAGTGATCTGCTCGGCGATACCGACGGTGTGCTCGATGCGGCAGCGCGGGCACGCGCGTCGGGCAGTGAGGTGACGCTGGTGCACGTGATGCATCCATGGGAGTTGATGCCCCCTGATGGCGCGTGGCAAGCCGTGGATCCCGAAGCGTTGGAGCTGCGACGGCCTCTCTCGCCGACTGGACGCGATGAGTATCAGATGCGGTTTGCCGCATGGCGCGCCGATGTATCGCGACGCGCGCTTGCCGGTGGCGCGCGCCACGTGGAAGTGGTGTGCAGCGATACGCCGGCGCGCGATGTGCGCCGGATTGCGGGAGCTTCGATGCAGGGAGCGGCGGCATGAACGTGGCGTTCCCGTGGGTGCTGTGGGCTACTGCAGCGGCTGTAGCCGCGGTTGTAGTGGCGCATCTACTGTCGGTGCGCCAGCCGCCGGTCCTGCTGTTGCCCACCGCGCGCTTTCTCGTTGATCGCCCGGTGCGGGCGGTCTCGCGCGCCGCGACGCCGAGTGATCGCTGGCTGTTGCTCACACGGGTGCTGGTGTTGCTGGCGTGTGGTGTGGCGTTCGCCGGCATTACGATCAGCGGACCGCGGGAAGCGGTTGCCAGGCTGGTGGTGATCGATACAGCAGGGGGGGGGACTGATTCGGCGAGTCTGGCGCGTGGGCTGGACAGTCTGCGGGCGACGTTGACGGACGCGCGCCCGGCCGACAGTAAAACAGAGGCGTTGCGTGTGCCGTCACTGGCGGCGGCGTTCATTGCCGCCCGCCATGCTGCGTCGACGCTTGCCGACGACGCGGATTCCATTGAGCTGATCGTACTCTCGCCGCTGCGCACCGATGCAACCGATGCGGCCCTTGAAGACGCACGATCACTCTGGCCAGGTCGGGTGACGCTGCTGCGCACGAGTGCCGCGACGGATTCCCTCGAAAGCGGTAGTGCGCTGGAGGACGTTTCCGTGCGCAGCGCTATTCGCGACGACGTGGTTACGGCCGCGATGGCCCGCTGGAATTCGGTGCGAGGTGCACGCGTGCGCGTCGTGCGCGACGACATGACCGCCGACGACTCGGCGTTTGCGCGAAGCGGCGGTGTTGTCGTGGTATGGCCAGCAAACAGCGCGATGTATTCGCGCGCAGACTCAGCGACGCAGCTCCCCGCGGTGATAGCCAATGGGCGGGCGCTGATCGCTTCGGGATTGGCGCCACTCCGGTCGCGCGACAGCCTCATGGCCAATCGCACCACTGATCGTGCGGTGGCCGAGTCGCCCGATTCGTCGCAGGGCGCACTGATCGCAGCGTCCTCTGCGTCGCAGCCCATTGTCTGGTGGGCGAACGGCGAAGTCGCCGCCACCCAAACGACCTTCGGCAACGGTTGTGTACGAGACGTTGGGTTTGCCACCCCGCTCGGCGACGCACTGCTTGATGTATCCGCTCGCGGCGTCATTGCAGCACTCATCAGTGCGTGCGACGCGCGCGGTTCGCTCGGCGCGCCCGCGTTGCTCAGCGATGCGCGCGTTGCGCAGCTGGCTGGAAGCGGTGCGCTGGCTGCGACGGCGCCGCTTCGTTTGAACGCGCCGCCATCAACGTGGACGCCGTGGTTGCTGCTGTTGGCGCTGCTGCTGGCCGCTTTGGAAATGCTGCAGCGGGCGCGGCGCTCCAGTGATACGGCACAACCATCGGTCACTCACGCAGCAGGCAATGGTACCACGAGCGCAAACTCGTCGCAGGCGGCCGCATGACCTCGCGCGAACATGTGCAGCGAGAGATTGCATCTGTGCGGACGCAACTGCATCGAACTCGCCTGGCGCAGGCAATACTCGCGAGTCTCGCCGCTGGCTTGGTGTGCGTCGGACTGATACGACTGTCAGGTGTCGCGCTTGCTCGCGCTGGCGTCTCCAACGGCGCGTGGTTGAATCTGCTCGGTGGATGGCTTCCATGGCTGATCGGAGCGACTGCCGCGATCGCACTCTTCGCCCGGTACAGTCTGAGCTGGCAGCCAATCACGCTGGTGCGAGCCGCGCTCTGGTACGAGGAACGTTATCCGTCGCAGCATGCCGTCGTCACACTGCTTGATACCGCACCGGACTCGCTGGCGCCGAGCACGGAACGTGTGCTGGTTACGCAAGCCGAACGCGCCGCACACAATCGCCCAGCGCCGTCACAGCTGATTCGCGCATCACTCTGGCGCTCAACGCGAACGGCGTTGAGCGGCGCGCTCCTGGCCGTCATCACGCTTGCACTCCTGGCGCGCTTCCCAGCCAGTGCACTCGCCGGTCGTACCGAGGCGCCCACAGGCCGCACAGCCAGCGGAGTTCCCGGCGCAGACGATTCCAACACCAATCGCCTGCGCAACTGGCGCATTGAAGTTACGGCACCTGCATACGCCGGAGGAGAATCTTTCACGCTCGATGACTCTACTTCGGCAACCGGTCTCGTGGGAAGCGCGGTGAGAATCATCGGACCGGGAACCGGCGATGGATTGGCCGCCGAATGGACGGAGCGTGGTGGTGAACCGCGCACGTTGCCTATTGAGGGCAGCCGTGCGTGGACCATCACCATGCGCATGCCCGCGCGGCCGGCCGTCGTGCGAGTCGCCGAGGGTGAGGCGTCGCGCGTGCTCACACTTGTCCCGAGAGCAGACTCGCTGCCTGTCGTGCAGTTGCGCACGCCTGTACGTGATTCGGTGTACCGCGAGACAGACGGAACGTTGCCCCTCAGCGCCACCGCGACTGATGATCTCGGGTTGGCCTCACTGGTGTTCGAAGTGATTGTGACCAGCGGCTCCGGCGAGCAGTACTCCGCTCGTACACTTACCGTGGGGCAGCGCGCGTTGCAGGGCGCTCGCACCGGCAGCACCTCACATACACTCTCGTTCCGCGAACTGCAGATCGCACCGGGCGATGTGATGCATGTGCGTGCAGTGGCCAGAGACCGTCATCCCGCGGCGTCGCGCGAAGCGGGTGTCAGTGAGACGCGATCTGTGCGCTTTGCGCGACCCGGTGAGTACGACTCCGTCGCGGTGGAGGCTGCACCGCCGCCAGTGGTGGATTCTTCGCTGCTCTCGCAGCGTATGCTGCTCGACCTCACCGAGAAGCTGGAGGCCAGACGGCCGCGCATCACTCGTGAACTCCTGGTCAGCGAATCGCGGCAACTGGCGACGGAGCAGGCGCGCATTCGTCGCGCGGTGAGTGCGTTGGTCTTTCAGCGACTCACCGGCGAAGGCGAATCGGAACACGTGCACTACGAAGGGGATGGACACGATCACGGGCTCACCTCGCTGGCGGGCAAACTGGTACCATCATTTGGTGGCGGTACACCAACCGCGATGCCTGGTGCGACCCCACCGCCCGGCGCATCAGGGCAGCCGAACAACAACGCGACGGATGAGTCACCGATCATTGCGCTGAACCGGCCGTTGCTTGAGGCCTACAACGCCATGTGGGACGCGGGTCGTGCGCTCGAGCTGGCCGATCCGCGTGAAGCGATCCCTCCCATGCGACGGGCGCTGGAAGCAATTCAGCGCGCACGCGCCGCCGAACGCGTATATCTGCGCGGCCGTGTACGTCCGATTGTTGTCGATCTTGCGCGTGTGCGGTTGGCAGGGCGAGATACGGGACAAAGCTCGCGCCGGGTTGCAGGTGAAACCGCGCTCCGCGCTGCAGATGCGTTTGAAGAACGCCTGTTGCGCGCCGCCGAGCTATTGCCAGTGAATGGGGTCGCGGCGCGCGATTCGCTGGTGACGCTTCGTCTGGATGCGCTCGCCGACGCACCATCCCTGGCGCAGGCGCTCGAAAGAGTGCTCTCGGCGATCACCACCGGTGATGACGCAACGCCTGCGCTGGTGCGCGCCCGGCGATCGTTGTCGCCACCCGTGCGCGCGCCCGGCATATCGCCATGGAGTGTGCCATGACGCCGTTTGTCTTTGCCACCGCGCAGTATGAATCCGGCGACTGGGACTCGGCGCCGTCGTTGCCCGGTAATATCATCGATTCGATAGCGCGCTATACGTCACTGCCCGTGGCACCGCAGGGTGTGTCCGTCTCACTCTCGTCGAACGACGCGCTGCGCTATCCGATGCTCTTTCTCACTGGTCACCTACCCGTGCGCTTCACGACGCAGGAGGCCGAGGTGCTGAAGCGCTTCATCGCGCGCGGCGGGCTGTTGTTCATCGATGATCACAATCACGATATCGATGGCGCGTTTCATAAAACGGTCATGGAAGAAATCGCCCGCCTGATCGCACCGCTCACACGGCTGCCCAACGATCACGCGCTCTACTCTGCGTTCTTCACCTTCGAGGACGGCCCACCCACCACGAGTCACGAGCTCAACGGATGGGGCGACAATCTGATTCACGAGCACCTCTGGGGCGTGCGGCAGGACAATCGCATTCAGGTGCTGTACAGCAACAAGGACTACAGCTCCGAGTGGAATTTTCATCCGGACAACAAGCGATTTCTGGGCGTTGATCCAACGCGCTTTGCGGTGAACATCGTGGTCTATGCGCTCACGCACTGACCTGTCTGCCGAGTTGTCCGGTCAACGCGCCAGTGGACTGCCGCGCACACGTCGCGCGCGCCTCGTGCTCGAGTGGATCGCGCGCACCGTCGCATTTGGTGCGTTGCTTGCGG
This sequence comes from Gemmatimonadaceae bacterium, assembly GCA_041742675.1. Lineage (GTDB taxonomy): Bacteria > Gemmatimonadota > Gemmatimonadetes > Gemmatimonadales > Gemmatimonadaceae > JAABRT01. The sequence goes on from JBGTOG010000280.1 coordinate 8,531, forward strand.
CGATATGGTGGAGCGTTTTTGGCGCACCGCTTGTCAGGATGACGGACGCAAATAGTGCCATCGCGGTGGGTCCCGCCGACTCGTGGACGAACACGCGAACCGACTCGCTGGTCGAGCTGCTGCTCTCGCGTCTCGGCCACCCGGATCAACCACACGTCACGCTGGCCGTCCATACCGTGCCCGACACGCGCGTTCGCGGGTTGCTGCACGCTGCGCAGCTCGCCGGCGTCAACGTGCAGTGGCGTGAAGCGTCGGGAACACTGTTGCCCGTTGCGCTGTCGTCGTCGCCCGTCCCCGATCCAAACGGCGGTATGATCGTGCGCGCCGCTGCGCCGAATGGTGCGGCGTTCACGCTTGCCGATTCGCTCGGCTGGCTCGACAGTGCGTTCGTGGAAACCGAGGGCGTGCAGTGGAGCATTGCCGGTCCACCGCGTGCCTTGACTGCGGGTGACGCACGCGCGCATGAATCTCCCACGCTGCGTCTGGGCCGTCTCCGGCTGTTCAGTGCGCCCGGATGGGAAGCCCGATTCGTCATGCGCGTGCTGGAAGAGTCGGGTTGGGACGTGGACGCTGAGTTTTCCATTGCGCCGCGCGTGCGCGTTTCTGCCGGAACACCTGCAGCAATTGATACATCCCGCTACAGCGCGGTGATCGCGCTCGACAGCACCGCATGGAACAGCGCAGCGGCGATTGCGCGCTTCGTGCAAAGCGGTGGAGGACTGGTGCTCTTCGGCAGTGCCGCGCGATCGAGCGCGTTTGCAGCGGTGCGCATTTCCGCAGCAGGCGCGGCGCAGCCCGGCATCCCCGGCGCGCTGCAAACCAGTACACCCCGCGAAGGACTCGCGCTGCGATCCATCGCGGCGGGAGGCAGCGACGTCACCGTCCTCGAACGCAGCACACGTCCCGGTGCTCCCGTGGCGTTGGCCGCGCACCGCGTGGGTGCCGGACGCGTATTGCAGGTGGGTTGGGAGCAAACCTGGGAGTGGCGCATGCTCGGCGTCGATGGGGCGGAACAGGCGCACCGCGACTGGTGGCGTTCTCTGGTGCAACGCGTGGCCTTCGGTGCTGAGGAAGCCACTGCCGAGTGGTGGGAACCGCTGCCAGGCGCTGCAGCACCGCTCGCCGACTGGGTCGCACGCCTCGGTCCACCCAGCGTGGAGGAGACAGCGCCTGGGACGGACACCAGCGCAATGGCGCAGCCCGCGCCGCCACCGCCGTGGTTGTTCGCGATTGGTGTACTCGCACTGCTCACCGAATGGTGGTCACGCCGATTGCGCGGCGCACGATGACATCAACACACACACCGCCGGTAGCGGTTCTCACGGGTTCCGGCGTAACATCCAGTATGCCTGTTGCCTTTATCTCGCACTCTGATTGCGGTCTGCACGATACCGGATGGGAACACCCGGAGCACGTCGGCCGCCTGCGCGCTATCCCGAGCGCACTCAAGTATCACCCGGAACTCTTTGGCGTGCTCTTGCACCACGAGGGGCGTCATGCCACACCAGACGAGCTCGCGCTGGCGCATGCTGTTGCGTACATCAGCTCCGTACGTTCACTCGCTGAATCGGGTGGCGGACAGCTTGATCCCGACACGATTCTCAGCGAAGGCTCGTGGAACGCGGCAACGGCCGGTGCGGGGTGTGTGCTCGATGGTGTGGATCTGGTCATGCAACAACGGGCATCGCGTGCATTTTGCGCTGTGCGTCCGCCCGGCCATCACGCGGTGCGTGATCGCGCGATGGGGTTCTGTCTCTTTGGCAACGTCGCGATTGCCGCGCACTACGCACTCCGGAACCACGGCGTGGAGCGCGTGCTGATCATCGACTGGGATGTGCATCACGGCAATGGCACGCAAGCGCTGGTGGAGCATGAATCGCGCATTCACTTCGTATCGATTCATCAGTGGCCCTGGTATCCGGGCACCGGTGCGCTCGAGGAGCGTGGTCCGCACGGTACGATCTGGAACGTGCCCATGTCGCCGGGTCTCACGCCGGACACCTACACACAGGCGCTGTGGCACGCGGTGGATGAAGCGACCGCTGCGTGGACGCCTGATCTGGTGCTGCTGAGCGCCGGCTTTGATTCGCTCGCTGGCGATCCTCTCGGCGGGTTCACCTGGACGATTGCTGACATCACGAGCATGACCGCTGAACTGATGGCGCGCGCGCAACGCTGGTGCAACGGACGCGTGGTCAGTGCACTTGAGGGCGGGTACGCACCGGAGCAAACAGCCGCTGCGGCGATCGCGCATATACAGGCCATGGTGGACGCATGAGTAACCTTGCGCAGACGGCGAGCCGTGAGATGCTGGTCCGCACGGTTGCGGTGGTGCTCATCATCGCCGCCTCGCTGATTATCGGATGCGAGCGTCCCGCGCCTGATGCATCGGCCAGCGTGCCCGCGCCACAGGTGCTGGACAGCGCCGGCGTGCGCATTGTGGCAGCCGGATTTGCTCGCACACCGCTGTCGCCATCGGAATATCTCTCGATTGCAGACACGCTGCTCGATGGTGCGCAGCCGCTGAGTGAAGCCGTGGTGGGTGTGGTCGCGCTACAGCCGCTCGCGGACTCGTCGTTGGTGCTCTTTACCGCCAGCGGGCCCTCCCTGCTGCGCTTTCCCGCACCCGCTGGACGCACTGCACCGGACACGCTGCGCACGGCAGGCAGCGCACCAGGCGCGTACAGTGCGCGCGCTTCATTGCTGCCCTATACGCCGGATACGCTGCTGCTGTGGAACGCCGAAGCGGTACGCATTACGCGCGTGACCGCGGCCGGACTGGGCGACTCCGTCTCGCTCAGCTACGACCCCACACGTGTGGCCACTGTCTCCGGCGCGTGGCGCGATGGCACGGTGATCGGTATGGCCGTTGCCCTGCCTGGTGAGCAAGGCGCTGGTGTGTCGCGTGCACCGATGGCAATGTTGCGTTTCCATCCGGATGGCACGTTGCGTGATACGCTGCTGCAGTTGCGCGGGCCCGAGCGTGCGGTACAACTCGGCCGACCCAATACGGTCGACAAGCAGGTGCCGGTGCGGGCCGTGAACGTGCCGTTCGGTCGCACCACGCTGTGGACAGTAGGCACGCAGAGCGTATTGGTGCTTGATACGGAGTCGTGTCACGTACAGCGCTACGACAGCACCGGAGTGCTGCGCATGCGGCTGGACTTTCACTGCGCGATTGAGGCGGTCACGATGCAGGATCAGGATCGCTTTTTTGCGGAGGTGCTGGCGTCAGCGCGTTCACGTTCCGACTCGGCCATGCGGCAACGCTACGCGGCGGAAGCCTCGTTTCCGCCGTCCAAGTCCACCGCGTCGGCGCTGCTGACCGATACCTGGAATCGCATTTGGGTGCGTCTCCCGGTGCAGGGACCATCAGACGACTGGATCTGGTGGGTGTTCGACGACGACGGCATGCCGCTCACGCGTCTCGGATTGGGAAGGCAGTGGCGCATCGCAGCCGTGCGTGAGCGGGATCTGCTCCTGGTCGAGTCGGAGCGCGATGATGCGCCGCCTGTTGTTGTGCGCATGGCCTTGCCCGCTGTGTTGCATCACACGCCCTGAACGCATCACCTCGTCATGCCGGGCAACTCACGCGTTCCACCCATTCCGGCCGTCCTGCGGCTTGTGCAGTCTGTGGTGCTGGGGCGATGGCGCGCTTCAGTGGAATCACTCTATCGTGAGTTGTGCGATCTGCTCGACGCAGCGCCCGGTCGGGATTTTCTGGTGAGCGGTTGTGGCGACGGGCGCAACGCCGAGTGGCTGGCCACGAAATCGGGCGCCAATGTGGTGGGTGTGGATCCCGATGCACAACGACTCAACGATGCGACGGTCCGCGTGCAGATGGCCAGTGGAAAAGGCGCCGTCACCTTCCAGCTCTCGGCGCTCGACGATCTGCCCTTTGATGACGCCGTCTTCGATGGTGCGATCGGTGAGCCTGTGCTCGCTGCCGCCGCCGATCCTGCACGCGCGGTGGCGGAGCTTGCGCGCGTCGTAAAACCGTATGCACCGGTCGTGCTCTGTTTGCTCACGTGGAACGCCGAGTTTGATGAAGACGATCGGGCGGCCGTGGTGGAGCGTGTGGGGATCGGTCTAAGGCACCTGATGGAGTGGAAACAGATGATGCGCGAAGCAGGGCTGGTGGATATCGAAGTGCAAGACTGGACTGATCGCGGCACGCGCGGGCGTGTTGATGCCGTGCCGGCGTTCACGCTGCGCGAGAAGTTGCAGATCGCCAGCCGAGCGTGGCGGCGCTGGGGATGGCGCGCGGCGCGCGGCGCGGTGGAGAAGGAGACACAGCTGCTGCACGACCTCTCACAGGAGCGCGCGGTGGGCTTTCACGTGGTGCGCGGGGTGAAATGGCCGCATCCGGTGTCGCCGTGACGGAGCGCATTGTACCACACCCGGCGGGCGATCCGCAGCCGATGTCTACGGTATGGCACGGTGCCGACGGCGAACGCATTGTCGACTGTCATCCGCGCGACCTGGCGGCGCTCGTTGCGCGTCGTGAAGGCGCGCTGTGGGTGCACATCGACAACACCAGTCGCCCGCAGCATGCGCTGCTGGAGCACGTCTTCAACTTCCATCCGCTGGCCATTGAAGACACGCTCAATCCCGCGACACGCGTGAAGCTGGATGAATACGAGGACTACATCTTTCTTGTCGTGCGCGCGGTTGCGCTCGACCACAGTACGACCGATCCCTACGATTTGCGGACGCGCGATCTGTACGCGTTTCTCGGCCCCCATGCGCTGGTCACCGTATCGTCGGGTGCGCTGCCGGCTGTTGCGTCGGTTGCCGACCGCCTCGCGCGAAACCCCGACATGATGGGGCGCGGACTGGACCGTATACTGCACGCGCTGCTCGACGAGACGATTGATGCCTTCTTCCCCATTCTTCAGGAAATCGACGAGTTTGTGGATGGCCTGGAAGAGCGTGTCTTCGTCAACTTCGACGACAGTGCATTGCGCGACATCTTTCAGGTCAAGCGGCTGGTGCTTTCGCTGCGCCGTCACTTGTCCCCGCAGCGCGAAGTCCTTGCCATCCTGACGAATCGGCCGTCGCCACTGCTGTCACCCAGTACGCAGATTTACTTCCGAGACATCTACGACCACGTCCTGCGCATCAACGACTCGCTTGACACCTATCGGGATCTCCTGGGCAGTACGATGGACAGCTACCTGACGCAGGTGTCCAACCGGCTTGGCGCGACCACCAAGGCGCTGTCGGTACTGGCCACCCTCAGTTTGCCGTTCGTGGTCGTCAGTGGCATGTGGGGCATGAACTTCGCGCGCGTTCCACTCTCGGAATGGCGATACGGCTTCCTGTTCATGCTGGCCGCGCAGCTGCTGATCGGCGGTGGGTTACTGCTCTTTTTGCGTCGGCGACGTATTCTGTAGCATGCCATTCTTCCCGCCCCGACACCCAGCCCATGTTCTGTCCTGAATGCGGCACGTGGAATCGCGCTGCGGCCGCGCGCTGCACGCGCTGTGGCGTGCCGTTACCCGAAGTGGCGGCGCCGCCCCTCGAGGCGCCTGACGAAGAGCTGTCTGACCTTCGGCGCGTTACCGGCAATCGCTACACCGTGATCAAGCGCATTGGCAGCGGCGGCATGGCGCACGTGTATCTGGCGCGCCATGTGGCACTGGCGCGCCCCGTCGTGATCAAGGTGCTGCATCGCACCCTCGCCCGGGAATCGGAGATGCGCGAGCGCTTTCGCCGCGAAGCCGAAGCCGCGGCGCGACTCGTGCACCCGTACGTGTGCGCCATTCTGGATCAGGGCGCGGCGGGCGATCTCGTCTACCTCGTCATGCCGTACTACGCCGGTGGTTCGCTCGCCGACATGCTCACGCGTACGCGCAAGCTGCCGGCGATTACGGCGGCGTCGATTGGTGCACAGGTTGCGTGTGCGCTGGACTACGCGCACCGGCGCGGCGTCGTGCACCGCGATGTGAAGCCGGACAATGTGCTGTTCGATGAAGACACCAACGCCGTGCTCACCGATTTCGGCATCGCCACCGCGCGCTTCCACGGCCGCCTCACGGCCACCGGGCGCGCCATGGGCACGCCGCACTACATGTCGCCCGAACAGGCCATGGGCAAGCTGGTGGACGGCCGCAGCGATCTCTACGCGGTTGGACTCCTGCTGTACGAGATGCTCGTTGGACATCCGCCCTTCGATGGTGCGGATTCCTACGCGGTGGGCTACAAGCACGTGCACGAACAACCCGTCGCGCCGGATCAGGCACAACCCGATGTGCCGCCCGCGCTTTCCGCTGTGGTGATGCGATGCCTGCTCAAGCCGCCGGCCGAGCGCTTTGACCGCGGCTTTGAACTCGCTGACGCCTTGCTTGCGTTCCTTGCATCACACGCTGCACCTGCCGACGGACGCGCCGCCCGCGCTGCCCGACTCGGCAGTGCCACTCCCTTCTGAAGACATCTCTCCATGCAACTCACGTTTGAAGTCGTGCCTGTTGAAACCCGGTATCCGTTCATCATCGCGCGCGGTGGTACGGCGTCCTGGTCGCTCGTGTGGGTGCGCCTGCGTGACAATGACGGTGTGGAAGGATGGGGAGAAGCGGCGCCCAGTCGCTTCTACGGTGAGACCAGCGGCAGCGTCACCGCCGCACTGGAGCGCTT
>JBGTOG010000417.1:0-5759 GCA_041742675.1 Gemmatimonadaceae bacterium
CCGCAGCGGCCTCGGACGCGGCAAGCGCCAGGCGCGTCTTGCCACTGCCACCGGCTCCGGTCAGCGTGAGCAGACGCGCATCCGTCATGAGCGTGAGCACGCTGGCAAGCTCCCGGTCACGCCCTACAAACCCCGTGAGCGGAATGGGGAGTAGGGCGTCGGGAAATACGGGCGCGGTGGGCACGATGGCGTCAGAATCGCGCTTTCAGCTGTCGCGTGTCAACCCAGCAGCGCCCGTATGTCGGCGTCGTCCACCATCCAGCACACGTCGACGCCAACGGGGAATGACACCTCCCGCCTCGCCCCGTACAGCAGCACGCGACGAACAACGCCCGGCTGTGCCTTCGCGAGCTCAGAGAGTTCGGGCGCCAGGCTTGCCGGCGCGAGAACTGTCGTGACCGTCACCCCCAAGCCCTCGAGGAAACCCGCGATCCATTGCACAAAGGGATGTCTTCCGGCCAGATCCGGTGTGAGTGCCGCAATCGTCGTGGTGTCCGGGACAATCACGCGCGCGTAGGCCGCAAGTTCGAGCAACGGTGTGTCCGCCAGCGCACGCAGGACGAGTAGACTCGGTCCGGCCCCAGCTCGTCGGTACTGCGTTTCGACTTCTCCGACCATGATGGTCGCACGTACGATCTCCACGCGCTCACTCGGTTTTGCGTCAGGATTCACTGGTTCGGCACCCACGCCAGTTGGCCTCGGCCCTGGCCACCAGACGTCCGTCGAGTGAGCCCTGTACCGTCGGCACGCACCGTGTATACCTGCCACTCGTGTCCCTCGGCCACATCGTGCGTTGAGGAGAACGCCAGATACTCACCACTCGGTGACCACGCGGGGGAAGACTGGAACCCTGAAAGAACGGTAGGAAGAAATCGACCGGCTACCCCTGTGGTCAGGTCCACCGCATACAGCACGCCCGGTTTGCCAACTGGCCCGCGACTGAACACGATCTTCGATCCATCGGGCGACCACGTGGGGGACAGTTCCAGGCGCGCGGCACCGGTGGTCTCATTGCGGCGGTCGCTGCCATCCGTCCGCATGGACGCCAGCCACGTGCTCCGCTCACCGTTCAGTATCTGTTCATCGAGGAATGCGATTCGGTACGCACCGCCGACCGGCATGGGGGACCACGCCGGCTCGTGCTGTGACGTCGAGTCGTTTGTCAGGTTTACCTGATTGCTGCCATCGGCATCCATCACCCAGATGTCCGTCGGCACGGTCCAACCAGGCCAACCGTGGGTCCGATTCCAGCGCCGAAACGCAATGCGCGCTCCGTCCGGGCTCCATGTGGGCTCGTCCTCCTCAAACGCGTCACCCGCCGTGAGTACCTGCACGTTGCTGCCGTCCACGTGCGCAAGGCAAATCGCCGAGCCCCCCCCCGCAGCCGGGCAGTCGTAGGCGACGCGCTGACCGTCGGGCGAGACGGCGGGGTTCTTGTTGAGCCCTGTGGTTTGCCACGGGACGATCGACTGTGGCGTGTCATGCAAATCGGTCCGGTAGATGCGGGAACCGCCGGCCACGTGGTCGGTCGAGACCATCAGGAGGTACCCGCCAAAGTTCGCACGTACCCGCACGATCATCGAGCCACTGATTCCATCGTGTCGTGCCGTGATGGTGGCCGCGCCCGCGCCAACAGCCACTACATGTCCGCTCGACGAGATCGTCGCAACCGCGGCATTCTCGGTGTGCCACGTAACTGCCCGATTCATGAGCGGGCGGTTGAGCGAATCGCGCACGGTCGCGGTGAGTGCGAACTCCTCGCCCGAAGCAAGCGTGGTATCGACCTGGCTCAGCGTAACCGCGACCGCAGGTATATCAATCACGCTCACCGTGGTTGTGAGTTGGCGACCACCCACGGACACCGTCACGTTCGCCACGCCGAGTGCGTGCCCGGTCGCCTGACCGGTGGCGGTGACTTCGAGGATGTCAGGGCGATCGGACAACCAGGACGGCGAGAGACCGCTGATGGGCGTCCCGGCACCGGTCAGCGGCACGGCGATGAGCTGCCGCGACTGGCCTTTAATGATTTTCGGCGCTTCGGGCTCCACGCGAATGGACGCCACGGTCGGCGGAGTAGGGCTTGTGAGTTCCGCTGGTGAATCCTGGCATGCCGCGGTGAGAAGCATCGGCACGAGCAGGGCGAGGGGAATGCGGCGCAGATAGAGCGGGGAACGCATAACGATGTCTCCGGCAGATGATGACGAGTGCATGACGTCGCAATCGGGAGCGACCTCCGCTCCCGGATGTGCGTGCAAGCTCGATCGCACCGCTTAGGGCACCGCTTAAGTCGTGTCTTGGAGGCGCGTTGGACGGGAATTAACCGATGCCGTTCATCATCTCATGTCGAGGATGCGTCGCGCGTGATTTCGCACGCACCTCAGAGCAATCGCAGGACACCCTTCTGTACCGGGACAACACATTCTGACAGGACAACCATGAACGCTTTGTCGACCGAGGTGTCGGCGCATCTGCGCGACGCCCGGATACCCGGTTGCTCGATCGCGGTTGTGGCAAAGAGCGGCGCGCTCTGGTGCGGCTCGCATGGCGTCGCCGAAGTTCGGAAGTCCATTCATGCCGACAACGCTACGGTATACCCGCTGTTCTCCGGCACCAAGCTCTTTACAGCCGTGTCAGTTTTGCAGCTTGCGGAAAAGGGATTGCTCACGCTGAACGATTCCGTCTCGCGTTTCCTTCCGGAGGTGGAGCACGCGCGCGATGTGACCCTGCTGCATTTGCTGAGCCATCAGTCCGGATTGAGCGACACGCTCCGCGGCTTCCTTGCGGTCTCCTTCCCACCGGACAAACCGCCAACGAGCGTCGAAGCGCTGAAGCGCTACGAGATTCGTGCGAAGCGGCGACCGGGAGAGCGGGTGGAGTACCGCAATGTGAACTACGCACTCCTTGGCGCTGTGATCAGTCGGGCAGCGGGGTATGAATACCGGGAATACGTTCAACGCTACGTGCTCGACCCGCTGAATATGAAAGCATCATTCGCATTGCCCGAGGCCAACGGCGAGCACGCCGCCGCGGGCTACTTGCAGCGGTGGGACCCAATGCGCGTCGTGCTTCGACTGATGATGCCAAAATCGACCTCACAAATGTACCGTGGTCGAATAGGCGGGCTGCTCGAACTCAACCGGTACGAACTCGACACAGCATCGATCGGGGGCCTGATCGGCTCGATGCCGGATTTCTGCAAGTTTCTTCACTCGCAGCTGAACGGCGGGAGGGGAGTGTTGGCTTCTGATGTCACCGCACGAATGCAGGCGCTCGTCGCGCGCGGGGCCGCGGGTATCGAGTCGCGGCACGGTGTGGGTCTCGGATGGAAAATTGGTGTGGCGAATGGCCGCCGCTTTCTGAATCATGAAGGCGGTGGAGCTGGATTCACGACAGAACTGCGATTGTATCCAGACGCCGGTCTTGGAATTGCGATTGGCATGAACCTGATGCGTATGCCGCACACCATGCGCGCGGCGCACCGGATTTGCGAGGCCGTGTACGCGCGACGAAACGAACTTGTGAGCAACCAAACGGCTGCCCGGCATCGTGTGCTCACATCTTCATGTCACTCATCATCTTTCGGTGCGATTCCATAAGGCGCGTCACACGTGCGTTGTGCGCCGACATGAACTGCTGGAGTTCGGTCGCCCGCATGTCCGGCATCTGCGTCAGGTCCGCACGCAGTGAGTCAACGGTGGCGTTCCATTCCGTGTTGGTCGACATGTTCATATCACGCATTTCCTTGTTGAACTGCGCGATCATGTTGGCCACCATCTGCCGATGCGTCGGGAGCATGGACGCGATACTGTCCGCACCGGCGCCGTCCATCATGCGCATGTGCGATTGCATCTGATCCATCATGCCGCCGTTGCCCATCCCTTGCATGCCCTGCATCCCGCCCATGCCGGACATCGCGCCGGCGTCACTCCCGGACATCGGGGACTGATCCGCGGTGGCGTCGGACGCCGTGTCACTGCCAGAACAGGAAGCGAGTGCGAGCGTCGTTGCCAAAGTAACGAGCGATCGGTATCCACGTGACTGATAACGTGACTTCATAAGAATCTCCGCGTTGCGAAAAGTGAACAAAATAACTCAGATGTGATCGCGCTTCATATGCGTTCCTGCACACGCCGCACCTCGCGCTCCTTCCAGAGCGAGTAGATAGCCGGAATCACCACCAGTGTGAGCACTGTGCTCGACACCATACCTCCTACCATCGGCGCGGCGATTCGCTTCATCATGTCGGCACCGGTGCCCTGACTCCAGAGAATCGGCAGCAGTCCTGCTGTGATCGCCGTGACCGTCATCAACTTCGGCCGTACCCGCTCCACCGCGCCGTACTCAACGGCAGCGTCCACATCGTCACGATTGTTGAGTAGCCCGCGCTCGCGCCGCTGGTCGTACGCCTGGTCCAGGTAGAGCAGCATGATAACCCCCGTTTCCGCGGCGACGCCGGCCAGGGCGATGAAGCCGATCGACGTGGCGACGCTCACGTTGTAGTCGAGCATCCACATGAGCCACACGCCGCCAACGAGTGCAAAGGGGAGCGACAGCATGACAATGGCGCTCTCGGTCACGCTGTTGAAGTTGAAGTACAGCAGTACAAAGATGATCGCTAACGTGATCGGCACGACAATGCGCAGTTTCTTGCCCGCGCGCTCCATGGCCTCGAACTGCCCGGACCACTCCAGGCGATATCCCGGTGGCAGCGCAATGCGTTCGTCCACGAGCGCCCGCGCATCGGCGACATAACTTCCGATATCGCGATCCCGTACATCGACATACACAATGTTGTTGAGATACGAGTTCTCCGACTTGATGAGCGTCGAACCTCTGGTCACCTTGATCTCGGCGAGTTGGCCGAGCGTGACCTGCGCGCCCGACGGCGTGGCGACGAGCGTATTGGCAATGGCTTGCGGGTCGTCACGAAGTTCACGCGGGTATCGCACAAGTACGCTGTACCGTTCACGCCCCTCGATCACAGTGCCCGCCGGCATGCCGCCCACGGCCGCCATCATGGCCGTCTGCACGTCATCAACGGTCATGCCATACCGTGCCGTCGCAGCGCGGTCGATCTCGATGTCCAGGTACCGACCACCAACCGCTCGCTCGGCGAAGACGGAGTTCGTGCCTTGGACGGCAGGCAGGATTCCTTCGATTTGCTTGCCGATGCGATCCAGCTCAGCGAGCTCAGGGCCGAACACCTTGATCCCGACGGGGGTCTTGATGCCGGTGGCCAACATGTCGAGTCGGTTCTTGATCGGCATCGACCACATGTTGGCCACGCCCGGCGTTTTCACCGATGCGTTGATCTCGCTCATGATCGAGTCGTAACTCACGCCCGGTCGCCACTGATTGCGATCCTTCAGAATGGCGATGCTCTCGATCATCGACATCGGCGCCATGTCCGTCGCTGTTTCAGCGCGCCCGACTTTGCCCAGTACCATGTGCACTTCCGGTATTCGCGCCAACGCAGCATCACGCTGCTGCAGAATCTGCTTTGCCTGTGCTGAACCGACACCGGGGAAGAGTGACGGCATGTCCATGATACTGCCCTCATTCAGTGGCGGCATGAACTCGCTGCCGAGCCGTGTCCACGGGACGATCGATACCAGCAACACGGCGACCGCCACGCCGATCGTCGTCCACCGGAAACGCAGCACCAGCTCGATGACCGGGCGGTACGCGCGGATAAGAAAACGGTTGACGGGGTTGGCCGATTCGGGCTTCACCTTGCCTCGAATGAACAGCCCCATCAT
>JBGTOG010000327.1:0-13051 GCA_041742675.1 Gemmatimonadaceae bacterium
GTGGCGTTGGGGCGCCTGAGCGCGGGCGAGGCGGTGTTGCCCGCAGCCGATGCCGTGGTGGCACTGAGCCCGGTGTCGGACGATGCGTTTGCGTCGGTAGACGAGGCCTCGCGCGTACTTGAGCGCGCACAACGCGACTACGAGCGGGCGTCGCTGTGGCTCTCGTCTCACGACACCACGGTGAATGCGCAAACGGTGTACAAGGCGCGCCTGGCGGCGCTTGACCAAATGATGGCTGCCTCTCGTGCGGCGTTGTATGAAGCGCCGCAGGATCCGGTGCTCAATCAGTATTACCTCGCGGCGTACACGGCGCGCGAGGCGACGCTGCGCCAACTTGGCGCGTCGCTGTCAGTGGATCGTGTGATGGAGCGGTTCTGATCGTGTCCCGACGTGTGGTGTGTGTCTCGGTGTGTTCGGTACTCGCCGGTGTGTTTGGCGGGTCAGTGGTGTCGGCGCAAGCGTCGGCAAGCGGCACGTGGACTTCCGCGCCGCTGACGCGTCCGACGGCGGCGGCGCGTGGCGTCTCGGTTGTGAGCATGGCCAATCCGTGTTCGCAGGACGACGCAGCGTTGACGCAACTGGCGCGTCTGCCGGAGGGGGCGGCGCTGCTTCGCATGCGCAGAGAGCTGGAAGCCGCAGCGGGATTGCATTCAATGCGTTCGACGCAATCAACGGCGGCCACGACGCTCGCCCTGCAGCCAGTGACCCGCATGCGATTCGAGGTTGACTCGCTGGCGAGTGTCATTGAATCGGTGGTGTTGGCCGCACCGCGCCGCGGTGAGCTGGTGCGAAATGAAATCGAGCAGCGTAGTGCGGTGACCATGCGCGTACGCGAGTTGGCACCGCTGGTGGATCATGAGGTTGAGCTGGCGCTGGCCCGCGTATCGCAAGGTGCACCAAGGGCGCCGGCGGGATACATGGGCGTGACGGTGTCCAGCGTGCCACTGCGACAGTCGTTGCGGGCCGGATACATCGTGAGCTACTGCGAGTATCCCGTTGTTCTGGCGGTCGATGCCGGATCACCCGCCGAACGCGCCGGGATACAGGCTGGTGATACGATCATCGCGTTTAACGGTCAGGATGTCCGCGCGGGCATGGTGGATTGGACGTCGCTGCTCACGCCGAACTCGTTGGTGCGCGTTCGCACGCAGCGCTCGGGAACGCGGCGCGATGTGACGGTGCGTGTGCAGGCGAAACCCACACCCGCGTCGGTGCGTGTACAGTATGCGCGCACGCCGGGCGCGGCGCCGTTGGTACCGTTGCCCGCGTCTGCGCCAACGTCGCCGCGAGCGCCGATGGCGCCCGGGAGCTTCGTGTTCGAGACGATGCTTGAGCCAACGGTGGTGTACAGCATGATGCGCAGTGGTGGACAGCAGTTCACTGTTACTGGTGACAGCGTGTTCAGCATCATGTTGTCGTCGCGCAGTGAGCCGGGTGCGGTGTGGGGTGTTGCGCCACTCACAGTGTCCGGCATGTCCGCCGCGCCCACGCCCAATGCCGTGCGGGGTGTTGCTCCACCTACTGTGGCTGGCATGTCTGCCGCACCAACGTCGTGGCTGAGCTTTGCGACAACCAATGAAGATGCGATGCTGTTTGGTGCGCAGCTCAAGACGCTCGGCGCGGAGTTGCGATCGGCGTTGTCGTTGCCGGAGGGCGTGCTGGTGCTGCAGGTGTTGCCGCGGACGCCGGCGGCCGATGGCGGATTGCGCGATGGCGATGTGATTCGCGCCGCGAATGGGCTCGTGGTGCGGCGTGTGGGTGATTTGCGAACGGCCTATGAGCGCGCGGGCGAGGGGCGGACCATGGTGCTGCGCGTGGTGCGCGGCGATGCGGCGGAGCGCACGGTCACGATGCGGTGGTGAGCGGGGATCTCCTTGCTCGCGTTCTGCTGCAGTTAAGAAACTGATAACCGAAGACCGCGAACTGACGACTCCCCACGCAGTCGGTGATCTCGGCAATAACGCTGGTGGTGCGTGGCGATCGGCAAACCGATCACTGTTCACTGTTTACGGTTCGAACCGTTAACGGTTGTCGGTGTGTCGGCCGCTACGGGCTCCAGGCGGAGCGTGGGGATCGCGGACAGCGTTTGGGGTGGTCGGTAGGCGGTATTCGGTGGTCGGTTTCGCTGCGCGCGATGGGAGCTAGCGCGCCGAGCCGGCGGGTACGGAGTAGAGCAACCGCACGGTGGCGACGTCGGAGTCGCTGAGTGAGCGTACGCGAACGCGCGGCGCCATGATGTGCGTGGGGTCATCAACGTGATCGAGGCCGAGCAGGTGGCCGATTTCGTGCAAGGCAATGGCGCGCAGTTGTGCGGGGTTCACGTTGCCGCCCGCCGGGTGACTGAGCGCGAGTTCGATCTCGCCGCCCACCAGCCACCAGGTGCTGTCGCGACTCCAGATCGTGCGACCGCTGATGCCCTGGGAGAATTGCTGCACGAAGCGCACGCGCACGTCGGCGCCGGTGGAGTCGCGTACAAAGGTGAAGCGCACGGGAATGCCACTGGCCGCCCACTCCTCGAAGGCGGCTCGCACGAGTGAGGGATACGTTGCGTTCCAGCCGTCATGCACTCCGCCATCACCCACCCACACACGCAGTGGCGTCGCGCGACGGTCGGGCCAGCGTGTGAGAATCGAATCGCGTGCCAAGAGTAGCGCACCGATGTACGTACCCGCCTCACCGGCGGCGAGGCGTCGCTGCATGTCTTCCGCTGGCCACGCGTCATCACGCGGCACGTTCAACACGTACTGCGAACGGTTGGCGAGTCGGCCTTCGGAGCGACCAGTCGTCAGTGCCAATACGGTATTCGCGCGCACGCTGGCATTCGCGACGACGGTTGGCTTGCCGGGCAGCTCGTCGATCCCCTCACCATTCGACGCCGCATCGCGCAGCGCATCTGTCGCGTGGAGATCACCGGCCGCGCCCAGCACGGTGAGTGTGCCGGACGCGGAGTGACTGGCGGCCACGCGTCCGCTGGTCACCTGCGTGGACACGAAGGCGGCGAGTGCGACGACGACCGTGGCCAGTACGAGCTCGGCGGAGCGCATGCAGAGCGAGGCGAAAAGGTGATCCGCGAGTGTGCGCGCACGCGCACGACCCACGGCGCGCCCTCGGGCGCACCGTGTCGGTCTGCATACGACGAATGGGCGGCGCGTCTGCAACGCGCCGAGACGGCGCGCTTAGTTGTCGGCGCGCGGAAGCAGCAGCGTGATCGTGGTTCCGGAACCGGGTTCGCTTTCGATCTCTACGTGGCCTCCAAGGTCGCGCACGGCGCCGTAAATCATGGCCAGCCCCAATCCGGTCCCTCGGCCTACTTCCTTGGTCGTGAAAAACGGTTCGAAGGCACGCGCCCGCACCTCAGGGGGCATGCCCACGCCGTTGTCGCCTACTGAAAGCCGCAAATACTCACCCGCCGGCGCCTCGTCGAGCGGATGTTCGAGGTCGACATTCGAGGTGGAGATGAACACGCGTCCGTCCCGCCCGGCTTCCTGCACGGCGTCGCGCGCGTTGATCACGAGATTGGTCAGTATTTGTGCGAGTTGATCGCCATCGCCGCGCACCATATCGTGTGTCGCGCCGAGTTTGATTTCCAGCGTAATCGTACTGCCGAGCATGGGGCGAAGCATCCGCTCCGTGGCCTGCACGACGACGTGTGCGGCTGCGGAGGTCTCCTTCTCACGCGCGCGGCCGCTGAATACCAGCATCTGACGCACCAGCGACACCGCGCGTAGTGTCGCGTCCTGCACGGCATCCAGATCGGTGAGCATTCCGGAGTGTGACGGCAGCGTTGCCGAGAGATCATGGCGCACGAACTCCAGATTGCCCTGAATCACAGCGAGCAGGTTGTTGAACTCGTGTGCAGCGCCGGCGACCATCTGCCCCAGTGCCTGCATTTTGAGTCCATGTTGCTGACGGGATTCCGCCTCGCGCTGGGCCGTGATGTCTCGCGCGTGCATCACGACGCGATCTGGTGCCAGCGGACCGACGGTCAGCAGCAGGATTTTGGCGTCGCCGAGTGCGCGTGGGACCGCGTTCAGTTCCAGTTCAACGGTGCGATGCTCTGTGAGTGCGGCGCGCATCGCGTCGAGCGCGGCCGGAGAATCCGCGAATGCAGTGCGTGCGGCCAGCTGTGCGGGAACAGCGGCGAGTCCAGCCAGTCGCGCGCCTGATTCGTTCCAGCGATCAAGTCGGAACTCACCGTCCGGTCCGACGCGCCAGACGAACGTGGGAAACGGAAGTGCGGCGAACTGCGCGCGCACGAGCGACTCGCTCTCTCTCAGCGACCGTGCCGTATCGGCGAGCGCTGCCCGTGCCGATTCGGCTTCGGCGTGGGCGCGTCGCAATGTCTCCTCATACGCCTCGCGTTCCCGCACGCACACGAGCGCCACGTCTAGCACGCCATCATCGTGCTGCGCCGCATTGATGACCGTGGGAACGGCTTGCCCGTTCCGGTACAGCAACGTGAGAAACGCACCGTCAACCCGGTGGCCAAGCGCGAGGCGGGGACGCAGCTGCATTTCGTACATCAACGCGCTTGCGGGTGCGAGAATCCGTGTGAAGGGTGTACCCGTCAGCTCGCTTGCACTGGCGTTGAGCCAGTGCCCCAGGCGGGCATTCGCCGACTGAATCGTACCGTCGGGATCGCACACCACCAGACCGCACGCCGCCGTGTCAAACGCGCTGGTAAACCGTCGTTCCGCCGCGATCATTGTTCGCCCATGCGCAGCGGTTCACCCGGAGCACGCGAGAGATATCGCTGCATGACAGCTATGGTTTCAGCGGGATGCGTCAGGTGTGGTGTATGTCCCGTGGCGACCATGCGATAGTAGGTATTGTTAGGCAGACGCTGAGCCAAGAACTCACCGGCGGAGTCGGGCGCGATCACGTCGTCGGCACACTGCAGAATGAGGGAAGGCGTTGCAATCTGGCTCACGATGTCGCGGTGGTCGGAGAGAAATGTGACGGCCGCGAACTGGCGTGCAATGTCGGGATCGATCGCACAGAAGCTGCGCTCCAACTCCTCGGCGAACTCGGGTCGATCAGCATTCGCTACGATGACCGGTGCCAATGCTCCCGCCCACGCGGTGTAATTCTTGTGCATCATCTCCAGCAGTCCCTCGAGGTCTTCCCGCGCGAAGCCGCCGTGGTACGATGGCGGATCATTGACGTAGGACAGTGAGGGCCCGACGAGCACCAGACGATCGAACCGTACCGGCGCACGCGCCGCTGCGAGCAACGCGACCGTGGCGCTCACCGAATGTCCGACCAGTGTGACCGGCTCACTTGAGACGGCGTCACAGATCTCGAGTACATCATCGGCGTATCCATGGAGCGTATTGTGGCGATCTCGATCGTGCGCGTCCGGATCGCCGCCGCCGTGGCCGGCGTAGTCAAAGAGCACCACGCGGAACTGCTCTTCAAATGCGGGCGCCACAAAGCGCCACATGGCCTGATCACAACCGAAGCCATGCGCGAACACCAGCGTGCGTGTCCCACGTCCACTGACTTTCACGTTGAAACGATCGATCACATGCGAAGTAGAGATCATGGCGATACGCTCGCGATGGCTGGTGACACGAATTTGAGTCCCACAATACCGATCACGATCAAGGAAATGCACATCAGTCGCGCGACGGTTGCCGGTTCACGAAAAAGCAGAATGCCCAGTATCGCCGTCCCGATTGTCCCGATGCCAGTCCACACGGCGTACGCTGTTCCCAACGGCAGCGTGCGCAGCGCCAAACCAAGCAGCGCCATGCTCGCCGCAAGTGCCGCAGCGGTGGCCACCGTGGGCCAGAGGCGGGTGAAGCCCTCCGTGTACTTGAGCCCGACCGCCCATCCCACCTCGAACAGTCCGGCCACCACCAGGAGAATCCACGCCATAAATCGATCCGGTGCCGAAGGACGATGCCCTCGCGTGATGAGTCCGCTGATGGGCGTGTCCCGACAGACGGCGTATCCGGAAGTTATGTATCGTTGCTCGGTGCGTCGAGGCCGACAGCGCTGCGCGCGCGGCGGTCAACACTCAGTGCAAAGATATCGGGCCGTGCGTAGTGGCCGGTGACATCGAAGTCGAACTTTGCACGCGCGATGTCGTTGAGATCGAGGTCGGCAACGAGGATCGCGTCTTCATCGTACACGGGACCGGCAAGCAGCTCACCAAGCGGATGCACGATGCAGCTGCCACCTCGCGTGAGTATTGTGTCTGGCGACACATGGTGATCGAGCGGATAGTCGGCAGGATAGTCGGAGCGGCGCGCGAACTGGTTGGCCGACAGCACAAAACAGCGGCCTTCGAGCGCAATGTGGCGCACGGAAGCGATCCAGCCGTCGCGACTGTCGGCGGTGGGCGCGAGATACACCTCCACGCCTTGCGCGTAGAGCGTCATGCGATACATCGGCATGTAGTTCTCCCAGCAGATTGCCGCGCCAAGCACACCGCACTCGGTGTGGTACGTGCGCAGTGTGCTGCCGTCACCTTGTCCCCAGACCAGGCGCTCCGCCGCGGTGGGCATGAGCTTGCGATGCGTGCCGAGCAGCGTGCCGTCGGGTGCGAAAAAAAGTACGCTGCAGTAGAGTGTGCCGCCGTCGCGTTCAATCACACCAATCACGAGGTGTACGGCGGCCTCGCGTGCGATGTTGGCGAGGGCATCTGCATGCGGGCCGGGTACGGTGACGCTCGAATCTGCGTAGCGACGATACCACTCGCGCCCTTCCGGCGAGCGGCTGCCAATCACGGTGCCGAAGGTCATACCTCGTGGGTAGGCACTGACGAACGCCTCGGGGAACAGCACCAACTGTGCGCCACGCGCGGCGGCATTCTGCGTGAGCTCGCGTACGCGGTCGATCGTGGCGGCAAGATCGAACGCGACGGGCGCCGCTTGCACGACAGCGACGCGCGTGCTGCGCGCGGTGGCCGACGAGACGTGCGTCATTGCTGGTTCGCCGCTAATGCGCGGACGTGATCGACTCGGCGGGCAGTCCGTCTTCTTCCACTTCGCCCGGCTCGAGTTTTTCAATCGTGAACCCGGTGAAGCCGTAGATCAGCGAAATCAGCGGATTGAGCAGATTGAAGAACGCGAATGGTGCATACGTGAGCGTGGCGACGCCGAGCGTGCCGGCCATGAACGCGCCGCAGGTGTTCCATGGAACAAGTGGGGACGTCAGTGTTCCGCCGTCTTCGAGCGCGCGTGAAAGATTCTTGGCGCGCAATCCCCGCCGCCTGAACTCGGCGCGAAACATGCGACCGGGCAATACGATCGCAATGTACTGATCCGACGCGATGATATTCATGCCAATGGCGGTGCCCAGTGTGGCGGCGATCAAACTACCGGTGCCGCGTACGGAGCCGAGGATCGCTGCTGCGATGCGCTGCAGCATCTGCGTGGTTTCCATAACGGCGCCGAACGTCATCGCACAGATGATCAGCCACACCGTATTCAACATGCTCGACATACCGCCGCGGCTGAGCAGTTCATCGAGCGCACTGTTGCCGGATTCGAGGGTGAAGCCGTCAAACAGCGACGTCCATGCGCCCTTGAGCAGCGCCAGCGTCGCGGGCAGATCGGTTTCACCCACAAATCGCAGCACCGCGTCGCGCTGAAAGAGCACGGCGAAGACGCAGCCGGTGAGCGCACCAATGAGCAGAGCCGGAAACGCCGGCACTTTGCGTACAACAAGTGCAATCACGACGACTGCTGGCAGCAGCGCGATCCAGCTGATATTGAACTGGCTGGCGAGTTGCGCCTGAATCGCCAGTACCTCCGAGGTGTCAGTGGCGCCGCCCATCCAGAGGCCAAGGCCGCCGAACAGGAGAGTAGCGATCACGATGCTCGGCGTCGTCGTCCACACCATATGACGGATGTGTGTGAACAGATCCGTGCCCGCCATCGCGGGCGCGAGATTGGTTGTATCGGAGAGCGGCGACATTTTGTCGCCGAAGTAGGCGCCGGACACGACGGCACCGGCTGCCATGCCGAGATTAAGTCCTTGCACAGTGGCAATGCCGATGAGTGCAACACCGATGGTTCCGGCGGTCGTCCATGAACTGCCGGTGGCCAGCGCGACTATCGCGCAGATCACCACGGCGGCGGCGTAGAACCATGAGGGACTGAGTACGGACAGTCCCATGTGAATCATGGTGGGCACCGTTCCGGCCAGAATCCAGCTGCCAATCAGCGATCCCACCATGAGCAGAATCAGAATCGCGCCCGTGGCGAGCGAGATGCCGTGGACGATGCCGCTTTGCAGCTCCTTCCACGAGTAGCCGTTCCGCCAGCCAAGCAGCGCGGCGGCCATGGCGGAAAGAATCAGCGCGATCTGATTCGGCCCGGACGATGAGCTGTCGCCATAGAGGTACACGGACGCGCCGAGCAGCGCGATGAGCACGAGGATCGGGATCAGGGCCTGCGTGAGGCCCGGCGCCGTCTTGGTGGTGGGAGTCATAGGCGGCGAAAGGTGCGCGTGTGGCGCGGGTCAGGGCAAGCGCGATGTGCTCGTGTGGCTCGGGTCAGGGCAAGCGCGCTGTCCGGGGACGCGTCGAAGCAAGCCGTCGCGGCGTGTGTGTTCCGGGACTATCATGCGCCGCATGACAGACCAACACATCGATGCGACGACCGCATTGTGCACGACGTGCGGCGTACCGCTGACCAGCCGCAATCGTGCGTTGGGCGCAGCCGCCGATGCGATTTGTCAGGGATGCGCCTGGCGACGGGCCGCTGAAAAAACACATCGGACAGTTGTACGACGTGAAATCGCCGAACCAATGGGCTTTCATCTGGATGGAGAAACCGTCGCACCGGCGAACGTGGTGTTGCTGCTGCACGGCTTGGGGACGAACGGCGAGAACATGCGACCGATGGCACGCGCGCTGGCTACGCGCTTGCCGCAGACCGTATTCGTTTCACCGGATGCTCCCTGGACGCTGCTTGATGCGATGCCGCGTGAAGATGCCCGGATGGCGCGCATCATGAACGCGAATCGTGATTGGTCGGCCGCACGCAGTTGGTTTGCACAGCTGTCACCCGATGAGCGAGAGCGCGGTGCCAATCGTGCTGTCAGTGGGATGACCAAAGCAGACGCTTTGCAAAGCTTTCAGGATTCGCTCACGCCGCTGCTCGATGCTCTCGGTCGACTTGTGGACTCGGTGCAGGCGCAGTACGGCCTTGGCGCTGACGCGCTTGCCGTGTACGGGTTTTCCGTTGGCGGCGCCGTGGCGACGTACTTTGGCATGCGACGCGAACCGCAGTGTGCCGGTGTGGTGTGCCACTCTGCAGCGGTGCCGGGCGCTCGAACGGTGCACTCGCGGCCGCCGATGCTGCTCATGGCGGGCTCGAAGGAGCTGGGCTTCTTCAAGCCACTGCGCAAGTCGTTTCCGGTATCAGCAATAGCGCTGCGTGCACTGTCAGTACCGGTCGAAGAGCACGTGTGCAACGGGCTCGGGCACGATGTCAACCTGGAGGCGATTGAGCGCGCCGCGGTGTTTCTGCGGCGCGTGCTGAATGTTTCGTATCAGTAGTGGAGCCTCTGACTCAACGCCGCGCACTAGACGTCGCACACGACACGCCAGACACTACACGCCACACACGGCGCGCCGCATGGGAATATCCATGCCGCGTGTCTGGCCATTGTGAACCGCTGAGATACGCGCGACCACGGAATCAGTGCCAACCCGGCGGTACGCAATGCGCTGGGGAAAATCGTGCGCCGGGTTCTCAAACACCGCGAGCGTATCGCTGATCAGTGTGGCCGCAAACGGTGTCTCGTTCTGTCCGCCCGGTTGCGCGATGTAGGTGAGCGTTCCGTCTTTCGGTACAATGCGAAGCGCTTCCCACGCTCGAGTCGTTTCACCGGAGATTGTACGACTCATGCCGATCATGGTGCCGCCGGCCGGTGCCATCCATTGTTCTTGCGTGAGCCGATCCCCGGCGCGCTGTTCCCAGCAACCGGCGAGCCACACGAGCCGTACGATCGGTTCGGGCTGTGCAGACGGTGCTGTTGTGATGTGCGCAACCGGAGGTGGAGTGCGGCGGTTCGCGTGACCGGAAAGCATCAACGCGCTTCCCACAAGCAGTGCGAGATCAATGCGCGTCACTTGTCACCGCTCGAGCTGTCGAGCATGGGCAGGAATCCGGCGGCGATCAGTCGTGTGCCTTCAAACGTTGGAGGCAGCCCTTCGAACTGCATGCGCGGGTCGTGCGTGATCTTGTCCATGCCGGCGTCCCGTGCGGCCTTGTCAGGCCATTCGATCCATGACATGACGACCGTTTCGTCCGACTTCGCGCCGGCGGCGGCGAAGAACGTCGGGTAGTCATGGGCCACCGTGCGCGTGTGCTCTCCATGATACGTGGTGGCGTCGGCACCACCTTCGTCGAGCCAGCACTCGACGGCGCGCAGTGCGCCGTGCTCCTTGATTACTTCGGCCGAGATCGCAGCCAGCTGTTCGTACGCGGCAATGTTGGCGCGCGGGACCGGTACGAGGAAGAAGTCGAAGTAGGACATGGTCTGATGCGCTTGGGCATAGTTGACGCCGATGTGGTGACTACGGGCGCTGCAACAACCCCTTGTTGCGGCGAATGTTCTTGTAGTCCCACTGAATGGACTGTGCCTTTTCGATCCACCGCCGCAGTGATGTTTGATCAACCGCTGAGACGTTGTTGTAGAACACCGATGCGTCCTTGAACTTGCCGCCCACCACGTTCAAGCCCGGTTCGTTGAAATCCTTGCCGCTCCAAAACATCAGCCGGATGCCGGGTTTTTGTTTGCTGTAGCCGACGATCGGATTGCCATCAAGGAACCAGACGGGATGCGCGTGCCAGATTTTGCGCTCGGCCTGGGGAAGGCCGGCATCGATCGCTCGAGCGAGCAGGTCGCACACGTGTCGGTGATCGGGGCTCTGCTGCTCGTTGTAGTGTCGGATGTCTGGATGCATCAGTAAGACCTGCGGAACCAAGGTTGGCTGATACGGCGCCAGAGCGTGCGGCTACCCGGGTGAAAGCCGCGCCCGCAGCGCCGCGACCCGGGCCTTCACATCCCGTACAACCGCTTCCTGCTCCGGTTCGGGCTGATTCCACTCGTCGAGAAACGCCTCGTAGTACTGAATCGCGCGGCGCAGATCACCCTTGGCATCATACAGCTCGCCGAGTCGGCGCTTCGCGGCGGGGAGGAAGAGACCATCACCAAAGCCGACAGAGGGCGCGCTCAGGGTGCGCTGCAACCAGACAATTGCCGAATCGGGACGTCCAGCGCGCTCGTGCGACATCGCCATCAGGAATGCTTCCTCGTGTTCTGGCGAAGCGCGTTCGGCGATGGCGACGCGCAGCTGGGCAATCGCTTCGTCATGCTGCTCATTGGCGATGGCGAGGTACGCGTTGGCTCGGGCGTCCGAGAAGGTGCGCATGGGAGAACGTTCCGACAGGTCCGTGACATACCCTGCATGCGCAACGCGTGCGCTCGCCGAATCGCCGGCGTACGCCGACGCGGCCAATATCGGCAACCACTGCCGGTCGGGCGGCGCGAGGCTGGCAATGAGATCCGGTGCCAGGGCGCGCCGCACCACCGCCGCTGCCTCGCGCGGGTCTCCGCGAAGGAAGACGTGCATGAATGCCGAGTCAGCGCGAAGCAGCGTGGTGGTCACGGGCGTGCCGACATCACCGACCGTTGCCCTGCGCAACTCCCGCAAGTACCGCATCGCATCACCAGCACGTCCACGACGGACCGACCAATCCGCCATCAAACCATTCGACACATACGCTTGTCTGCCCGACTGCGGAGCGCGTGCCAGTACACGTGCTTCTGCGACGCTGCTATCGAGCTGCCCCCGAACGTAGGCCTGCAAAGATCGCGCTTCCCAGAGTGCGTTGTTGTCTGGCAGGTTCGCGGCGAACAGCGCGGCCACGCTGTCGATGCCGGCCGTATCTCGTAGCGCCGTGAGCACCAGCAGACTGTTGGTGTAGTTGGACCCGGTGGCTGTGGCTGTGGTGAGCGAGCGCTTCAGCAACTCAGCAGACTCTTCAAAGCGGCGGAGATCCTGGTAGTTGACCGACAGATTGTTCAGCGCCGTCGAGTTGGTGGAATCGCGCCGCAGCACTTCCTCGTAGGCTGCCGCCGCTTTACCGTAGTCCGGCTCCGGGCCGCGTGTGTAGTAGTACGCCTCGGTAAAGGCGCGCTCTTCATCGCTGAGTCGATCACGAAACCGCATCGCGGTTTCAATCGCCGTTCTCGATCGCTCGTTGCCCCCGGAAGCGTTGTTGATGATGACCGCAATGCGGCGCCAGGCCATGGCGAAGGTGCTGTCGAGCGCCACGGCTTCTTCGAGCAGCTCGAGGGCGCGTGCTTCCTCGCCCGTGGTGCCTTGCAGTCGTGTGGCTTCCACATACTTGCGTAGCGCCGGCAGCGACGAAGTGGTCACACGCTCGAGTGGCGCCGTGCGGCGAATCCCCTTGAGCGATTCGCCGACACGTTCGCGGATGCTTCGTGACAGTGCACCAACCGACGGCACGAGCGCCGCTTCATCCTGCGCTGTCTCGCGAAACGTCGCGAGCTCCGCGCCGTCAATCGATGAGACAAGTCGCGCCGAGATGACGTAGCTGGAGCCGAGCCGTACGATTTCACCGTCCACCACAGCGCGCGCGCCTTCTCGCGTCGCAATTTCGCGCGCGAGCGGAAAGTACACGACACTCTCGCGCGGTCGTTGCATGCGATCGAGAATGTCACGCACCGTGGCGCGCGTGAGCACCGCGAGGTTGGCAGACTGTGCGAGATCTGTGCGCAGCGCCTCAGCGACCGTTGAACCGATCAGTGAATCATCAGCTGGTGGACGGAAATCAGCGACGACCACGGTCTCACGTTCGCCAAATGAACCTTTGCCCATCAGCGACGCAGCCGGGCCAATACCGAGCGCACGCGTCGTAACGAACGCCGTCACCATGAGCAGGAGGGCCGCCATGGCGACGGCACCGGCGCGCCACGTGCGTGTCCACGACACGTGCGGGCTGACCCTGAGCGCCATTGTTGCCATGGTGCCGGCTGGTCGCATGGTGCCGCCGGGCGTCAG
>JBGTOG010000355.1:0-7156 GCA_041742675.1 Gemmatimonadaceae bacterium
TGTGATCTGTGGTACGACTCCTGCTTTAAATCAGTACAGAAGACTGACCTTCGTCCACGATTTCAATCCTTACGACGCCCCATGTCGCATCAGTTCGTCATCGACCTTTCACGCGAAGCCATTCTGACGGCCCTCATGATCGCCGCGCCGATGCTGATCATCGCGCTCGGCATCGGGCTGTTGGTGAGCGTGATCCAGTCCGTGACGCAGATCCAGGAACAGACACTTTCATTCGTTCCCAAGCTCGTTGGCGTTGGCGCCGCGTTCATCGTGGGCCTGCCGTGGCTGCTCCAGATCCTGATCAAGTACACCACCTCGCTCATCCAGAGCATCCCGGACATGGTGGCGTGAGCGGCTTTCCCGATCTGATGGTGCCGGGTTCGGCGTCTGCACTGGTGCTGGTGGCACTGCGCGTGGGCGGCCTCCTGCTGGTGGCGCCGCTCTGGTCGGCCAGAACAGTTCCTATGCGCCTCCGCACAGCGTGTCTTGTGATGTTTGCGGTGCTCCTCCTCCCAACCGCACTCGCGAGCGCGCCGGCCGGTGGCGTGGTCATTTCACCCGCCACGTTCCTGGGCGAAACGCTCATCGGCTTCGCCATCGGATTCGCGGGCGCGATCATCATTGCTGGCGCCGAAGCGGCGGGCGATGTGCTGTCCATTTCCATTGGTCTCTCCGGCGCCGCGATCATGAATCCCATGAACGGCGGCCAGACCATGGTGCTCGGCCAGTTCATGCAGCTCTTCGCGCTCACGCTGCTGCTCACCGCGGGCGGCCACGTGATCATGCTCGAGGCGCTGGCTGACACGTTTCGTGTGCTGCCACTTGGCGGTGCGTTCAATCTGGGCGAAGGCATGCGCGCGCTGGTTGATACGGGCGCATCGATTTTTTCCGCGGCACTACGATTCGCCGCGCCAGTGCTCGGCGCGATCATGCTCACCAATGTCGCGCTCGGTGTGCTCAGCAAGGCCGCGCCGCAGCTCAACATCTTTACGGTCGCCTTTCCGCTGCAGATCGGGATTGGCCTGCTGGTGCTCGCGCTGACGTTGACGGTGATCGCCACCGCCATCAATCAGTGGCCGGCCGAGTTCGGTCGCTCGCTCGAGAGCAGCATGGGCGCGTTCGCGCCTGCGGGAGGGCGCTGACATGGCGAAGGAAGGACCGGGCGGCGAAAAAACCGAAGACGCGACTGAGAAGAAACTTCAGGACGCGCGACTCGACGGACAGATCGCGAAGAGTCCGGAGCTGATGACGGCTGCGTTTCTGCTCGCGATGACGATCACGCTCACAGTGGCCGGACCGCCGCTGTTCCGCTCCATGCTCGATGCGATGGGACAGAGCCTGATGTTCGCGGGCGACCCGGCGCGCCTTGGCACCGCCAGCGTGGCACTACTGCAAGGCATGGGCTGGCGGACGCTCGCGGCACTTGGCGGTGTGCTCACCGCCAGTGTCGTGGTCGCGCTTGTGGTGAACATGGTACAGGTCGGACCGCTGATGACGGCGAAGCCGATGGCTCCGAAGTTTTCACGCATCAATCCGCTGCAAGGCTTCAAGAAGATTTTTTCATCGCGTTCGCTGGTGGAGCTGGCGAAGTCGCTGTTCAAGATGGGCATCGTCGCGCTTGTGGTCTGGCTCACCATTCGCCGCGCGCTGCCTGACCTGGCCATGCTGCCCATGCTCGATCACTCCGCGCTTATGGCCGTGGTGGGCGAGTACACGGTGGCCCTGCTGCGCAATGCGGGTCTGCTCTTTCTTGTGCTGGCTGGTGCCGACTACGGCTACCAGCGCTGGCAGCGGCTTGAAGAGCTCAAGATGTCCAAGCAGGAAGTGCGCGACGAGTACAAGAACTCGGAAGGTGATGCGAACATCAAGGCGCGTCGTCGCCAGGTCGCCCGCGATCGCATTCGCAAGCAGATGTTTGCCGACGTGCCATCGGCCGATGTGGTGATTGTCAACCCGACGCACATCGCGATTGCACTCAAGTACGACCCCGATCTTGCGCCCGCGCCGTTTGTACTCGCGCTGGGTCAGCGCAAGATCGCCGAAAAAATCAAGGCGATTGCCTTTACGGCCGGCGTGCCCGTGATCGAGAACAAGCCGCTGGCGCGCGCACTGATCAAGTCGGCGCGGGTGGGCTCCATGATTCCGGTTGACTTCTATCTCGCCGTTGCGGAAGTGCTGGCGTTCGTTGTACGCCAGCGTCAGCGCTACGGCAACAAGTGGCGCGGCAACGCGGCCGCGGCCTGAGCCTCATCATGACCAGCGCCGCACTTCCGCTTCCGATCGAGGGCCTCGCGGGCCGACGACGCGCTGAAGTCGCGCTCGCGCTCGCGGTAGTGTTTGTCATTGCACTCATTGTGCTGCCGCTGCCGCCGATGCTGCTCGACCTGTGCCTCGCGGCGAGCATTGGTCTGTCGCTGGTCGTGCTGCTGGTCGCACTCTACAATACAAATCCGCTCGACTTCAGTTCGTTTCCGTCGCTGCTGCTGCTGCTCACACTCTTCCGCATCGGCCTCAACGTTTCAAGCACGCGCCTGATTCTGTCGCGTGGCGAAGCGGGACAGGTGATTGAAGCGTTTGGTGCCTTTGTGATTGGTGGAAACTACGCCGTGGGCGTAGTCATCTTCCTCATTCTGGTTGGCATCAACTTCATTGTCATCACCAAGGGTGCTGGTCGCATTGCCGAAGTGGCAGCGCGTTTCACCCTTGACGCCATGCCCGGCAAACAGATGGCGATCGACGCCGATCTCTCTGCCGGCCTGATCGACGAAAAAGAGGCGCGTCGTCGCCGCGATGAAATCTCGCGCACGGCCGACTTCTACGGCGCGATGGACGGGGCCTCCAAGTATGTGAAGGGCGACGCAATCCTCGGCATTCTCGTGGTGATCGTCAACATCCTTGGTGGCATCTTCATTGGTGTGGTGCAGCGTGGCATGGACTTCGGAACAGCCGCCTCGACCTACACCATCCTGACCGTTGGTGACGGCCTTGTTTCGCAGATTCCGGGTCTCATCATTTCGACCGCTGCCGGTATCATGGTGACGGCGGCCACCGGCACAGATCGCATTGGTGTGGTGATCGGCGCGCAGCTCGGTGCACATCCGCGTGCGCTATGGGTTGTGAGTGGCCTGCTCGGTGCGTTCGCGCTGGTACCAGGGCTGCCGATGCTTCCGTTCATCGCACTCGCCGGCGGCACGGCATTGCTGGCGCGCGCCAGCGGAAAGCAGGAAGTGCGCCGCGAAGCACTCGCATTGCTCGGCCCCGCACCGGAGCCGCAGGAGCCGGAAGACGCCGACCCGATGCGCGATCTGTTGCAGATCGATCCGATCGAACTTGAAGTCGGATACGCACTCATTCCGCTGGTGGACGAAGGACAGGGCGGCGACCTCCTCGAGCGCATCTCGTTGCTGCTCAAGCAGGAGGCGATTGAACTCGGTATTCTGGTGCCGCCCATTCGCATTCGCGATGACATTCGCCTGCCCGCAAACGAATACCTGATCAAGCTGCGCGGCTCCGAAGTCGCGCGTGGTGAAGTCATGCCGCGCTTCCTGATGGCGCTCGATACCGGCGGCGTGGTGGGCGACATCGATGGCATGGAAACGGTTGACCCGTCGTTCGGAATGCCGGCACGCTGGATTGCCTCGCAGCGCCGCACTGAAGCCGAGGCGCTTGGCTTTGTAGTCGTCGAACCCACGACCGTAGTGGCCACGCATCTCATGGAAACGCTCAAGGGCAATGCCGCTGAGCTGCTCGGACGGCAGGAAGTCCAGGGCATGATCGAGACGCTCAAGAAGTCACACCCGGCGCTCGTGGAAGAGATCGTGCCGAACAAGGTTTCGCTGAGCACACTGCATCGTGTGCTGCAGCGTCTGCTGCGCGAGCGCGTTCCCATTCGCGATCTCGTCACCATTCTCGAAGCGCTTGGCGATGGTGCCGAATCCACCAAGGATCCGGAAGTACTTACTGAAGGCGCGCGTCGTGCGCTCACGAATGTCATTGCGCGCATGTTCGCCGATAGCACTGGAACCGTTCGCGGTGTGACCATCGGACCGCGTCTCGAGAGCGCGCTCACGGGTCTCTTCTCGCCGCGCGTGGCTCAGGCCGCGGTGCCGCTGCTCACGCCTGATTCACTGGCGGGACTGTTGCGCACACTCAATCAACTCGCGTCAACGCACGCAGTGGATGGACGTCCGCTGCCGCTGATCACGCCGCCGTCACTGCGTGTTGGTGTGCGCCGACTGATCGAACCGGTTTTGCCTTCACTACCCGTAGTATCGCTCGGCGAACTGCCGGCCAACATCACGTTGACCAGCGTCGCCACCTGGGAGATGACACATGCAGCTTGAGTGCTTCCGCGGCGCGGACTTCAGCCAGGTGTCGGCGCGTGCGCGTCACACGCTCGGCGACGACGCCATGATTCTGCACACGCGTACGGTGCGCGACGAGGGCGTTCCGCGCGTCGAAGTGCTCGCCGCGCCTGCGTCCACGCTCGAACATGTGGAAGCGCGTCTTTCAGCGGTTCCGCTGCCGGTACCGCTGCGTCGTGCGAGCGGGCGTCCGTATGTGATCGCGCTTGTCGGTCCCACTGGCGCAGGAAAGACAACGACGGCCGCAAAGCTTGCGGTGCGTCCCGGTACGTTCGGCATTGGTCGCCCCGGTCTGCTCACCATTGATACCTACCGTGTTGGCGGCATGGATCAGTTGGCGACGTATGCCGAACTGGCCAACGTGCCCTTTGATGTTGTGTACGATGCGCGCGAAATCAGCGAAGCGTTCTCTCGTCTGCGCGACTGTGATGTCGTGATTGTTGACACACCAGGTCGTTCGCCTGCCGCAGCCGATGTCACTGATCGCTGGCGTTCGCTGCTGGACGCGATCGCGCCTGACGAAGTGCATCTCGTATTGCCAGCCACAATGCGCGGCGATCTCGCGCTTGCAGCGGAGCGTGCGTATCGCACTTCGCAGGCGCATGTCGGTGCAACACATCTGATGCTGTCGAAGCTCGATGAAGTGCCTGCCGAGCGCGGCGTGACGGATCTCGCGCTGTCGATGGCGCTGCCGACGCGCTGGATCACGGATGGGCAGGAGGTGCCAGCGGATCTCGCGCCGGCCGTACCGCGTCTCCTGCGCGCACTTGGTCTTGGCGTAGACGCCGACGATTCCTGGACGGCGGCCTGATGTCTGCCCTGCTCACCACGCCGAGTCGCGGTTCGCAACTCGATGGGTTGCGTCAGGCGCTGGCCGGCCGCGACCACAGTGCGCTGTCGCGTCGCGCCCATGGCACGGGGCCCACAGTGCTCGTATGTGCCAGCGGACGCGGCGGCAGCGGTACGTCACTCGCGGCGGCGCTGCTGGCACTCGCGGCCGCAGGTGATGGACATCGCACCTTGCTCATTGACGGTGATGATCTCATCGGACCGCATGCGCTGTTGCTCGGTGTGACGCCAACCGTGCGCTGGCCCGCGCTCCTGGGTGGTGCGGTGCAAGCCGAGCAGTTGCCAGTCCCGATTGCGCCAACGCTCTCGCTCGTAGCCGGCGGACGCACTGAAGCCAATGCCGCGCCGCTGTCACAGGCCGAACGCCGCGCCTGTCATGCGCGACTGCACTCGCTCGCGGAATCGTTCGCGCTGGTGGTCATCGACGCCGGTTCGCGTCTGGATGCCGTGCTGGCAGCTGTCGATACCGACCGCGTCAACGCGCGCCTCGTGATGGTAACGGCCGGGCAGGATCCGATTGCTCTGGCGAGCAGCTATGCCCTGCTGAAAGCGGTGAACGCGCGCCGTCCGCATCTCGATGCCGATGTGCTCTGCAACCGCCTTGATGACAGCACCGCCACGCGTGTCGCTGATACGCTGGCCCATGGTGCTGAACAGTTTCTCGCGCGCCCGCTCTCGTTTGCCGGTGCGCTGCCGTACGACTCCGCGCTCGACGCGGCGCTGCGTGCGGGCATGCCTTTTCTCGATGCTGTCACCGGATCACCGGTCGCAGTTGCTGCTCACGACACGGTGCTTCGCATGATGCCCGTTGTTTCCACTACTCGCTCCGGTGACTGAACCGTGCCTGCTATTTCGCCTCGAGGGCCTTCGGCCATGAATCACACGCTTTGGGATGAATTCAAGCAGGGCAGTGAGCCCGCTCGCACTCGCCTGCTTACCGAACATCTCGGCCTCGTGCACCACGTCGCGCGGCAGATGTCGCGCACGCTCGCGGTGCGCGCTGACTTTGACGAACTCGTCAGCGCCGGATCCATTGGACTGATGACCGCACTCGACGGCTTCGAGCCGGAGCGCGGACTGGCCTTCAGCACCTTCGCCGCGCCGCGAATTCGTGGGGCGATACTCGATGAGCTGCGCAAGCAGGATCATGTGCCGCGATCGATTCGCCGCAAGACACGCGAAATTTCTGCGGCGCGTGAGACGCTCATGCGTGTGCTGGGCCGTCTGCCCGATGATGACGAACTCAGCGAACATCTCGGCATTGACCGCGATACGTTGTGGCGGTGGCAGGCAGATGTCGAAGGCGCGCATCACATTCCGCTTGATCGCGCTCCCGGTGAACGCGAGAGCCATTCGCCGGCACCCATCGAAGTGCTCACGAATGGTGAAGATTGCGAAGTAGAAGACGCGATCAACCACGAACAGGAAGTGCATCATCTTAAAGACGCGATTCTGCGTCTGAAGGAGCAGGAGCGCATCGTGTTGTCGCTCTACTATTTCGAAGAGCTGAAGTTGCACGAAATCGCGAAAGTGCTGGAGTTGACGGAATCGCGTGTTTCACAGATTCGGTCCAAAGCGCTCGGCAAGCTACGCACCGATCTGCAGCCCATTCGCGAGCGGATCGCCTGATGCGCACTCGTTCTGCTGTGACTGCATCAACTGCTGACACACCGAGATCGGTGGCGCGGCTGTTGGTTATCACCGGCGGTGTGTCGGTCGTAGGACTGGTGGGCGGCGCGTTTCTGGCCGCGCCGGATCAGATGCTGCCAATGGCACAGGCGCTGAGGGATTTGATCGCCTTGAATGCCGGTCCAATGATGGACCGCGCGGCGGAAAACGCGCGTGAGCTGGTCGCCAGCGGATTCGCCTTTGTGGGTGAGGCCGCACCGCGTACACTGGCGATGCTTGCCGCGGGCTCGCTCACCGCAGCGCTTGGCGCGGCC
>JBGTOG010000390.1:0-5453 GCA_041742675.1 Gemmatimonadaceae bacterium
CCGTCCTGATGCACACCAATGTCGACGAAGGCGCCGAAGGCCACGATGTTCGTGACGACCCCTTCGAGAACCATGCCGGGCACCAGGTCCTTGGGTGAATGCAGGTCATCCCGGAACGCCGGCGGTTCATACGCCTCGCGCGGATCACGACCAGGCTTGCGCAACTCGGCCGCAATGTCGGCCAGTGTTGGCATACCCACCGTCTCGGACACGTAGCGCGTCAGCTGCAGCTGTGACACCAGCGTTTCGTTGCCCAGCAAGGACGCCACCTCCACGCCCAGATCCTTCGCCATCTGTTCCACCAGCGCATAGCGCTCCGGATGCACACCGCTCGCATCAAGCGGGTGCGCCCCACCACGCACGCGCAGGAATCCCGCCGCCTGCTCAAACGCCTTCGCACCCAGCCGCGGCACGTCTTTGAGATCAGCGCGCGCCTTCAATCCGCCTCGGGCATCGCGCAGAGCCACAATCGCCTGCGCCAACGTTGGGCCAATGCCGGCCACGTATGACAACAGCGCCGCCGACGCCGTGTTCACTTCCACACCCACACGATTCACGCACGTCATCACCGTATCATCAAGACGCGACTTGAGACGCGGTTGGTTGACATCGTGCTGATACTGGCCAACGCCGATGCTTTTCGGATCGATTTTTACCAATTCCGCCAGCGGATCCTGCAGTCGCCGCGCAATTGACACCGCGCCGCGCAGTGAGACGTCGAGTTCCGGGAACTCCGCGCGCGCCATGTCACTCGCGGAATACACGCTGGCGCCCGCTTCGCTGACCACCACGACCTGCGGCACGGGCGGATCAAGTTCGCGCAGCGCTGCCTTGAGCAGCGTTTCCGTTTCGCGACTCGCCGTACCGTTCCCGACCGCGATCAGCTCGGGTGAAAATCGCTGCACCAACGCACGCGCCGCACCGGCGAATCGATCCTCCTGATGCAGATACAACGTGTCCGTGTGCAGCAACGCCCCCGTCGCACTCACCACGGCGACCTTCACGCCCGTGCGGAAACCTGGATCGAAGCCGATCACGCGCTTTTCACCAGCGGGTGAGGAGAGCAGCAACTGCTCAAGGTTTCGGCCAAAGATTGTGATTGCTTCATCATCGGCGCGTGTCTTGAGTTCCACGCGCAACTCGACTTCAATGGCCGTGGCGAGCAGCCGCTTGTACGCATCGGCAGCGACGAGCGTAAGCTGCGTGTGCGCGCGACGTGCGTCGGTCAGCTCGCGGGTGAGGCGCGCGACAATCTGCTCCGATGGAGCGGCAACGTGCCATTGCAACTCACCTTCCGCTTCACCGCGCCGGATGGCCAGCATACGATGGCTCGGGATCGTGCCGAGAGACTCGTCAAACGCGAAATAGTCCTTGAAGCGCGACGCATCGCTGACCTTCCCCACGACGCCAACGCTCGTGACCCGTCCCTGGGCGCGCGTCATCTCGCGAACCCAACCGCGCACCGTGGCATCTTCCGCGACCTGCTCGGCGAGAATGTCGCGGGCGCCCTGCAGCGCGGCCGTTGCATCCGGCACCTCGTCGCCTATAAACGCACTCGCCTCGTCCGTGATCAGCGTATCGTCCGCCTCGCCGATCCAGATGCGCTCGGCAAGCGGCGCCAAGCCCCGTTCTCTGGCAAGCATTGCCCGGGTGCGACGCTTGGGCTTGAAGGGCAGGTACAAGTCTTCCAGCGCCTGCTTCGTATCCGCAGCGGCGATGAGCGCACGCAGGCTTTCCGTAAGCTTCCCTTGCTCATCAATGCTGCGCAAAATCGCGGCGCGGCGATCCTCAAGTTCAGTGAGGTAGGCCGCCCGTTCCTGCACATCACGCAGCTGCACTTCATCGAGTCCGCCCGTCGCCTCCTTGCGATAGCGCGCGATGAAGGGGAGCGTATTGCCGGCCGCGAACAGCGCCAGCGTATCGCGCACCTGCGCAAGCGTGAGGGAGAGCTCGCGCGCCACGCGGGCTTCAATGTCAGCGTCGGAGAATGCGGATGAATCAGCGGTCATGAGAGGACGTGCGTAGGCAAAGCGAGACAGGATCGGACGCAACAGCGCGCGCGGTGACGAGGGCGCATATTGTGCCGAGCTTCGCTCGCGGGCAACCGCTTGACATTGCCCGTGCCCGTGCTTGTTCCTCGCCACGCTTCCCGTCCCCCCGGAGTTGCACCCGTCATGCGTTTTCAGACTGTTCCGCGCACCTTTGTGCGCCCAACGACGAGCGTACGCTTAACGCTCAGCACCGCGTTGATGCTCGGCGTGTTCGCCGCGTCGTCCCCCGCCGCGGCCCAACCGCAGCCGCCCGCGCCGCAAATGGAGATGCAGGCGGTTCGCGTCAATCGTGCCAACTGGACGCTCGCGGATCGGTTCTCCACTGCAAACATGCGCAACCTGGCCTTCAGCACCTCGGTCACGCCGCGCTGGATTGGCGAAACCGATTCCATGTTCTACAACTGGCGTGACCGCACCGGCGGCACGTTCTATCTGGTGATTCCGCAATCGCGCACCAAGAAGCCGCTCTTCGATCATGTCAAGCTGGCGGAGGAGCTCTCGCGCTTGCACCGCAAGCCCTTCGAGCCGGAGAAGCTGCCCTTCACCGCGCTCAACTTCACCAAGGATCACAAGCGCATTCGCTTTCAGGTGGACTCCACGCGCTATGAGTGGAACCTCGCCGCGCAATCACTGACGAGCCTTGGCATCTGGAAGCGCGACTCGATCGCCGATGATGAGGAGACCGGCCTCACTGGCCCCGTGCCGCGCCCCGGCCAGCCACCAGAGTGGCGCAACTGGTCGCCCGACAGTACCGCCTTCGCCTTTGCGCGCGATCACAACCTGTTTGTCGTGGAAGTTTCGACCGGTGACACCACGCAGGTGAGCACCGATGGCGAGAAGGACTACAGCTTTGGCTTTCGTGATACGGCCACGACGACGCAGCAACAGGAGCGGCAAGACGACGATCAGCAGGAAGAAGGCGAGCGTCAGGGGCAGCAGGATCGCAGCCGCGATCCCCGCGTCCGCGCAAGTGTGAGCTGGTCTCCCGATTCCCGCGCCTTCACGGTGCAGCGCAACGATACGCGCAAAGTGAAGGAGTTGCATCTGGTGAACGTACTGTCCAACCCGCGCCCGACCCTGCGCTCGTACAAGTACGCCATGCCGGGCGAGGAAGATGTGAGCCAGCAGGAGCTCTTCGTGTTTGCGCGCGGTGAGAAAGCGATTCGCAAAGTGCCGGTGGACAAGTGGAAGGATCAGCGCGTCAGCAATGTGCATTGGCCCGTCAAGTCGGAGACGTTTCGTCTGGTTCGTCGTGACCGCCTGCAGCGCAACATGGAACTGCTGGAGGTGAACACGGCGACGCTCAACATCAAGACGCTGCTCACGGAATCCGTCGAAGGCGCCTTTCTTGAGATTCAGCCCGTGCGCTATGTCACGCGCGGTGGAGACTTCATCTGGTTCTCGGAACGGACGGGCTGGGGGCACTACTACCTGTACAGCCATGACGGCACACTCAAGCGGGCGCTGACCAGCGGCTCGTGGCGTGCCGAAAGTGTGGTGGATCAGGACACGATCCGAGGCACCATGTTCATTGGTGGCGTGGGTCGCGAGCCCGGACAGACGCCATATCTTCGTCACGTGTACCGGATGAATGGTGATGGCTCGGGTTTCACACACCTCACGCCCTCACCGCACGACCACCAAACGCGCGTGTCGCCGACCAAACGCTTCATCGTCGACAACTTCTCACGCGCCGACACCGTGCCCACGTCGATCGTGCGCGATGCGACCACTGGTCGCGTGGTCATGACGCTCGAAACAATGGACGACTCGCGTCTCAGGGAAATGGGCTGGGCCGCGCCTACGCCGTTTACCACCAAAGCCGCCGATGGCACGACCGACATCTACGGCAACATGTGGAAGCCGGCGGACTTCGATTCCACGCGCAAGTATCCGATTGTGGCCTACGTGTATCCTGGCCCACAAACGGAGCAGGTCACGAGTGGGTTCAGCACTGGCGGCGTGATGCAGCAGCTCGCGCAGCTGGGCTTCATTGTAATTCAGATTGGAAACCGGGGCGGCACGCCGCAGCGATCCAACGCGTATCACAGCTACGGCTACTTCAACCTGCGCGATTACGCACTGGCCGATAAAAAGACCGGCATTGAGCAACTGGCCGCACGCCATCCGTTTATTGATCTCGACCGGGTAGGCATCTACGGTCATTCCGGTGGCGGATTCCTGACCGCAGCAGCGCTGATGCTGCCGCCGTACAACGACTTCTTCAAAGTGGGTGTGTCGTCGGCCGGTAACCACGACAACAACATTTACAACCAGAACTGGAGTGAGCAGCACCACGGGCTGCGCGTGATCACGGAGCGCCGCGACACCACGCAGCGCGGACGAACGGGCACCACCACGCGCACGCAGCAAACCCAAGGCCGTAATGGATCACGCGTGGTCGCCGTTGACGACTCAACGCGCTACGAAATTCGTGTTCCCACCAATGCGGAACTGGCCGCGAATCTCAAGGGCAAGCTCCTGCTCGTGCACGGCGATATGGACAACAACGTGCACCCCGGCAATACGATTCGACTTGTGGACGCGCTCATCAAGGCCAACAAGCGCTTTGACATGATGATCATGCCGGGCCAGGCGCACGGATTCGGTCCCATGCAGCCGTATTTCAATCGCATGCTCATGGAATACTTCGCGGAGCATCTGATGGGCGACTACTACCGACACACGGCCGAAATCAGATAGCTGGAGCGTCTGCAATACGCGGCGCGCAACCATCGAACACTCACGCGGCCGGTTACCCACCATGGGTAGCCGGCCGCGCTGTGCACTGCAGACGCTCCGCTCGTACTGCGAGTGTTGCAACTATCCGTCACCCAGGCGCGGAAGCCGAGCCGGGCAGGCCGTGCTGCATGTTACCCCGCGCGGCGCCCGAGGTGTCCGCGCAACGTCACCTGAACGTCACCGTGCATGCAGAAAATTGATTCTCCGGAGCAGGCGACGCGCGGTACGCGGCAACCTCTGCACCAGGCGTCATCGATGGTGGTCGCTGCTGCCTTTGCGTAACTTCCTTCGGTACACGGTTGAGCACGCCGCGCTCGCCACGAGCCCGTCTCATCTCCCACCAGCTCCTGGAGCTTGATGTGATCGTTTCCCGTTCGCGCTACTCGCGATTCGTTCCTGGGCCAGTGGCCCTCTCGTTGGGCCTGCTCGCATTCGCAGCACCGCTCGCCGCCCAGGATCGGCTGCCCTCCATGCCTGGGCACGCGCAGTTTCAGAAGATGCGGGTCGAATCACAGGGCGCCGTGCGCCCGGGGGCGGTGACTCCGCAGTGGAGCGAGGACGGTCGCCGCTTCACCTATACGCTCGACGGCAAGCGCTGGCGCTATGACGTGGCCTCCCGCGCCAAGTCAGACGCACCCGCCGCCGCCACGGGCCAGCCCG
>JBGTOG010000411.1:0-18899 GCA_041742675.1 Gemmatimonadaceae bacterium
CGATCTTCGGGCCGCCCTCGCGGCACCGGGCCCGGTGCTGCGACCGTTGCTTTCGCTCACGCGGGCGCAGTTGGTGGCCTATCGCGAGGCGGAGGCGATTCCCTTTGTCGCCGACCCGTCCAATCTGGATCGACGGCACCAGCGCGTGCGCGTTCGTCTCGATCTGCTCCCCGCGTTTGCCGCTGTGGATCCGACGTTTGTGGGAGACATGCTCGCACTGGGTCGGACCGCGGCCGCGTGGCGTGCCGACGTCGATCAATTGGTGGATAGCATGCCCTGTCGCGAAGTCGCGCCAGGCGTCTGGCAACTCGATCGCGCCGCTATTGCTGGCTGGAGCAGCGAGCAGCTGGCGGTGCTCTGGCCAGCGGTGGTCGCGCGGCTCGGTGTCACGCTCGATGCGGCCGGAACGCGGCGCGTGATTCGGTTTACCATCGGGGGTGAGCGAGCGGGCGAGCTTCGGTTGCCGGGCGGCGCCACCGTGGTGCGGCGTGCGGATGCGTTTGAGGTACGGGCACCCGCAGTGGCATCGGCGTTCGCAAAGTGCCGGGAGGCGGCACCGGTCCTGGGAGTTGCGGGTGCACCGCTGCGCTGGTGTGGCTGGCGGTTTACGCCGCTGTCCGGTGCACGGCTGGAGCAGCTGTT
This sequence comes from Gemmatimonadaceae bacterium, assembly GCA_041742675.1. Taxonomy (GTDB): domain Bacteria; phylum Gemmatimonadota; class Gemmatimonadetes; order Gemmatimonadales; family Gemmatimonadaceae; genus JAABRT01. The sequence continues at coordinate 643 of JBGTOG010000411.1, forward strand.
GAGCCAACTTCAGGCATCGGGTAAGCGGACCGACGAGTCAGCCGTGCCGCTGCACGTGGCCGCGTTTCCGGCGGCAGCCGAGTTGCAGGTGCGACGTTGGCAGGCGGGTGATCGCGTGCAAACGTCACAGACAGGCGCGGTGCGGCGTATTTCGCGATATCTTGCGGAGTGTGGCATTCCGCGCCTTGACCGGAGCGGTTGGCCCGTCGTCTTGTTGGACGGGGAGATTGTCTGGGTCCCCGATGTTTGTCGCGGCAATGCCGCACCGCACCGATCCGGCAGGTCGGACCTCATCTGGTACCGCAGTGAGCGCGAGTTCAGTTGATCCGCGCCTCGACGGCCGAGCCGTCCGGCGCATTGTGTATAGCGAACAGACGATTCAGGCGCGCGTTCGGGAGCTGGGTGAGCAGATCACGCAGGCCTATCCCGATGGGCAGCTGCTTGTGCTGGGTTTGCTCAAAGGCAGTTTCATCTTTCTGAGTGATCTGGTGCGGCACATCGCGCGGCCCCTGCAGGTCGATTTCCTGGTGGCGTCAAGTTACGGCGACGCCATGGAAAGCAGCGGTGTCGTTCGGCTGCTGTATGATCCGGAAACGGAATTGGAGGGCAAACACATTCTGCTGGTTGAGGACATTGTAGATTCCGGCCGCACCTTGGCGCGGCTGCTCGATCTCCTCGACGCGCGTCAACCCAAGTCACTCGCTATTTGTGCGCTGCTGCACAAGCACATTGCTGAGCATCTGACGGAGCCGGTGCAGTTCGTCGGATTCGATGCGCCTCATGAGTTTCTCGTCGGCTACGGGCTCGATCACGCCGAGCATTTTCGGCATCTGCCCTACGTCGCAAGCCTGGAATAAGGTCGAATCGTTATGCCTTCGCCAATGAGTCCTCCGCCAAACAAGCCCCGTGACTGGGGCAAGCTTTCCAAGACGCTCTCGTTCTGGATCCTGGTGATCCTGATTCCGGTAGCGATTCTGTCGTATACCGGCGGTAAATCCGACGCGGCGCCGCCCGTGAGCTACACGTTTTACCGCGAGCAGTTGCAGGCCGGCAACGTCAAGGAAGCCACCGTGCAGGGCGGCAAAGTCGTGGTGGGCACATTCCGTACACCAATCAAGGTGAACGGCAAGGATGTCGCGCGCTTCACCATGCGCTTTCCCATTGAAAACTCGGAAGCTGAAGCGGAGCGACTCAACACCTTTGCTGGTGAAGTCAAAGGCGAAAACTCGCGCGCCAATCTCACCAGCGTTTTGCTCGGTTTCCTGCCGTGGCTGATCATCATTGGCTTCTGGATCTTCCTGTTCCGTCAGATGCAGTCAGGCGGCAACAAGGCGTTCAGCTTTGGCAAGAGCAAGGCCAAGCTGCTGAGCGGTGATACGCCCAAGATTACCTTCGCCGACGTCGCCGGTGCCGACGAAGCCAAGGTCGAGTTGCAGGAAATCATTGAGTTCCTCAAGGATCCGCAGAAGTTCACCAAGCTCGGTGGCCGACTGCCCAAGGGCGCGTTGCTGGTTGGTCCTCCTGGCACGGGTAAAACACTGCTCGCGAAGGCCGTCGCCGGTGAAGCCGGACGTCCGTTCTTTTCGATGTCGGGCTCCGACTTCGTGGAAATGTTTGTCGGTGTTGGTGCATCACGCGTGCGTGACCTGTTTGAACAGGGCAAGGCACACGCGCCATGCATCATCTTCATCGACGAAATCGATGCGGTCGGCCGTCATCGTGGGGCTGGTCTTGGCGGTGGACATGATGAACGCGAGCAGACACTCAATCAGTTGCTCGTCGAGATGGACGGCTTTGAGAGCAATGAAGGCGTCATCCTTATTGCGGCCACGAACCGTCCCGATGTGCTCGATCCCGCATTGCTCCGTCCGGGCCGTTTTGATCGGCAGATTGTCGTAGATGCGCCGGACCTGCGCGGTCGTGAGGGCATTCTCAAGGTGCACTTGCGCAACAAGCCCATCGCCGACGATGTCGAAATCACATCGCTGGCGCGTGGCACACCGGGCATGGCGGGTGCTGATCTGGCGAATCTCGTGAACGAAGGCGCGCTGCTGGCGGCGCGCAAGGGACACGACAAGATCTACATGAATGATCTCGAGGAAGCCAAAGACAAAGTGATGCTCGGCGCTGAGCGCAAGTCACTGGTGATGCGTGAAGAGGAGCGTCGTCTCACGGCGTTCCATGAAGCGGGTCACGCCGTGTGCGCCATGATGGTCAAGGGCAATGATCCGTTGCACAAGGTCACCATCGTGCCGCGTGGTCGTGCGCTCGGTGTCGCGTTCACGCTCCCCGAAGACGATCGAGTCTCCGTTACGCGCGAACAGCTCGAAGCGCGTCTTGTGATGGCGTACGGCGGGCGTGTGGCCGAAGAGTTGGTGTTCGGCCGTGATCGTGTGACCACGGGTGCGGCCAGTGACATTCAGCAGGCCACGTCACTGGCGCGTCGTTATGTGTCACAGTGGGGTTTGAGCGACGCCGTCGGTCCGATCCTGGTGGGCGACAACGAGCAGGAGGTGTTCCTCGGCCGCGAGTTGCAGAGTCGCCGCGAAGTGTCGGAGAAGACGGCGCAGCTGGTGGACGCGGAAGTCTCGCGCGTGATCAATGAGGCGTATTCGCGGGCCCGGGCTGTGCTCACCGAGCACATGGATCTGCTGCACGCGATGGCCACGAACCTGCTTGAGCGTGAGACGCTGGTGCGGGAAGACTTCGCGATCCTCCGTGAGGGAGGCAAGCTGCCCCCGCGTCAGCCGGAGCCGGGGTCCAAGCCGCAGCTTCCACCGGCCGCGCCAGTCGCGACTCAGCCGGCGCGTCCGGTGCCCCCGCCGCTGCTGGGTGGGCCGGAACCGTCTCCAGCCTGACCATTGCGCGTGTGATTTGGTCATCGCACGGCAAAGAAAAGTCTGACGCGGGCGGCTTTGGGGTTGGATCCCGAAGCCGCCCGTCGCACATTTGCGTCTCCATTCACTCCCCACCATTCCGCTCCACCACCGTGCCCGATCTTGCCTTGCTGCAGGCGTTGCGAGTCAGTTGGCGCGATCTCCTCGAGATCGTGGTGGTGGCGGTGCTCTTCTATCGCGTGCTGCTGCTCATTCGCGGCACACGCGCGCTGCAAATGCTTGGCGGCATCGTGGTGCTGGCTGCAGCGTACGCGTTGGCGTGGTTGCTCAAGCTCACCATGATCACCTACCTGCTTGGTGTGGCTTTCACCTACGGCGCGTTCGTACTGCTCGTGGTGTTTCAGCCGGAGCTGCGGGCCGCGCTGGCGCACCTTGGCCCCACTCGCATGTCGCGCGTGTTTCGCAGTCTGGAGGGTGGGGAAGTCCTCGATGAAATCGTGGACGCGGTGGAGCGGCTGTCCCGCTCCGGGGTGGGGGCGATCATTGTACTGGAGCGCGACACGGCGCTCGGCGACTACGTGGAGAGCGGCACGGCCCTTGAGGCCAAAGTCTCGGCCGACCTGCTGACGACGATCTTCACGCCGTACTCACCGCTGCACGATGGGGCCGTCATCATTCGCAACGATACGATCATCGGCGCCAGTTGCATCCTGCCACTGTCGCAGGCGGTCACACTCGAGCGAACGCTCGGCACACGACATCGCGCCGCGCTCGGATTGACCGAAGAGTCGGATGCGCTCGTGATTGTGGTGAGCGAAGAGCAGGCGTCGATCAGCATCGCCCAGGGGGGACGACTGCGGCGGCACCTGACACCGCTGCAGGTGCGCGATGTCCTGGCGGGACGAGAGCCACGCGCCACGTCGGAGTATGCGGTGATGGAGTTGTGACGGTGTGTGACGTGCGTAGCGCCGCATGGCGCCACGACTTGTCGCGTGTTCGGCGCATATCTAGCTTTGTAGGCTAGGTCATTTGTGCGCCAATTCGGGTTTGGTGGTGCCGCCCCCAGTGTGCGTCCCGCGTGGTTGCTCACCTCCTCTCGCCGCCCCTCGTGACAGTACTCGCCTCACCCTTCGCTGCAGGGCAGCCTTACGCGGACGCGGTTGCGTTGCGCGTGCACTCGGCGCGCGAGCGGATCGCCGCTGCCGTGGCGCGGGGTGGACATGGTCAATCCGTCACGCTCGTGGCCGTCACCAAGACGCACGGCGTCGACGCGGTACTCGCGGCGCATGCCGCTGGCCTTGCGGACGTGGGGGAGAATCGGGTTCAGGAGGCTGACGCAAAGCGTGCCGAATGCACGGTCGACATGACGTGGCATCTGATCGGACATGTGCAGCGCAACAAGGCGGCGTCGGCAGTGACGTTTGACCTCGTGCACTCGCTCGATTCGGAGCGACTGGCGGTCGCGCTGGATGCGGCGGCGCGCGCGGCTGATCGGGTGTGCGAGGTGCTGGTGCAGGTGAATGTGTCAGGGGAGCCGAGCAAGTACGGCATCGAAGCCGAGGCCGTGCCCGCATTTGCCGAACGACTCAGCGGCCTCACCGCACTCAAGGTACGTGGCATTATGACAATGGCACCCTTCGACGCGCCGGAGACGGTGCTTCGCCAGGTGTTTCGGGGGGCGCGCGCGTGTTCCGTGCATCTGGCCAGCGCCGGGCACGACACCGCTGTGCTGTCCATGGGCATGTCCGATGATTTCGAAGTGGCGGTGGAAGAGGGCGCAACACATGTGCGTCTGGGCACGATGCTGTTTGGCGCGCGCGAGGCCTGACACGATGACGTGGTATTCTTCGGGTTTTGGAGTGTGGTATGGCGGATGATCGCTTCAGGCTGACCGCGCTCGACGCGCGTCGCTGGGACTTCGGCAATGCGCTGCGTGGCTACGATCGCGCGCGCGTAGACGAGTTTCGCGATCAGGTCGCCGAAGAACTCGAGCGCATGTCGCGCACGAATCAGGAGCTGGAGACAAAGGTCAGCAACTTTCTGGAGCAGCTGCGGGTCTTTCGCGATCGCGACAAGGCGCTCAACGAAGCGCTCGTATCGGCGCAGCAGTTGCGCGGCGAGATCCGGCAGCAGGCAGAACGCGAAGCGCAGTTAGTGCTGCGTGAAGCACAGGCCGAGGCCGATCGCATTGTCGGCGCGGTGCAAGGCGATCTGCGCCGTGCTGAAGAGGGACTGCAGCAGCTGTGGCGTACCCGCAAGGCGTTTCTGGCGCAGATGCGCACGCTCGTTGAGCGGCAATCCACCGAGATTGCCGCAGCCGAGAGCGCGCTTCCTCCGGAGCTGGGCAGCAGTGCGCGGGGTTCCGCGTCGGCCGAGCGTGCCGCGTCCGCTGACAAGGAAGAGCGCGTGGGTTTTCGTCTTGATGTCGGGGCAGGGGCGACTCCGCTCGTGACCCCAGAAACGGACGGCGCTTCGGAACAGCCGCGTCCGTCCATGCCAACACCGTCGTGGCTTGATGCGATGGGCGATGAGGAGCAGTCATGACGACGCCGCACGGCTTTCCGCAGTTGCAGTACACGCAGGAGCACACCGCCGTTGGCCTCGCGCATCCAGCGCTCGGCTTGCACGCGCGTGAGCGCATTGAGGCTGCCGCGCTCGCCGTGCGTCAGCGGTTTGCGCGTCCGGTTGATGTGGCGGTGATTCTGGGCACGGGTCTCGGTGCGCTGGCCGACGAAATGGATGTCGATGTGTCCATTGGCTACGATGAGTTGCCCAACTTCCCGCTCTCCACGGTGGAGTCGCATCGCGGCCGGTTGTTGTGCGGTACGCTTGGTGGAAAAACCGTGATTGCCATGCAGGGCCGCTTTCATCGCTACGAGGGATATTCGTTGCAGCAGGTGACGTTTCCGGTGCGCGTGTTGCGTGCGCTTGGTGCGGAAACGCTGGTCGTCTCCAATGCGTGCGGCGGCATGAATCCGCTGTGGGCGGCGGGTGATCTGATGCTGATCTCCGATCACATCAACTTGCTGGGCGACAATCCACTGGTTGGCCCCAACGACGAAACGCTCGGTCCGCGTTTTCCCGATATGTCGATGCCGTATGACGCCGAGTTGCGTGCGGTAGCGCGCAAGGTGGCGGCTGACGCCAGCGTGACGTTGCGCGAAGGTGTGTATGTGGCCGTACCGGGTCCCAATCTCGAGACGCGCGCCGAGTATCGCCTGTTGCGGGCCATTGGTGCAGATGTTGTCGGCATGAGCACGGTGCCTGAAGTGATCGTGGCGCGGCACGGTGGAATGCGTGTGCTCGGTCTCTCCATCATCACCGACATGTGCCTGCCCGACGCGCTCGCGCCCACAAACTTGCCAGATATTTTGCGCGTGGCCCGCGAAGCCGAACCGCACTTGAGCACGGTCGTGCGCGGCGTGGTGGAGCGTTTGTGAGTAGCGTGGTCTCGCCTGCTGTCGCTCCACGCTTTCCACTGCCAGACGCTGAGCAATCGCCCCATCAGTTGGAGCAAACGCTGCTCGAGACCTGGCGCGAGGAGCAGCTGTTTGCGTCGGTGCAACGCGCGCGCGAAGGTGCCCCCCCGTTCGTGTTTTTTGAAGGCCCGCCCACGGCCAATGGGCGTCCGGGCATTCACCATGTGTTTGCGCGTACGATCAAGGACTTGTTCTGTCGGCATCGCGCCATGCAGGGCTACTTCGTGCCGCGCAAGGCGGGTTGGGACACGCACGGTTTGCCCGTGGAGATCGAAGTCGAGAAGGAGCTGCAGCGCGAAAAGGCAGCGCGTGATGGTGTGGACGCCGCTGATGTTGCGCGCCTCGGCGGCAAACAACTCATCGAAGAAACGGGTGTCGCCGAGTTCAACAAGCGGTGCCGCGACAGTGTGTGGAAGTATCGCGGTGACTGGGAGTCGATGTCGGAGCGCATCGGCTACTGGCTGAACTACTACGCACCGTACGTCACGTATCACAACGATTACGTGGAGTCGGTGTGGTGGGCGTTGGCCACATTGCACGGCAAAGGACTGCTCACCAAGGGGCACAAGATTCTGCCGTACTGCGCACGCTGTGGCACGGCGTTGTCCAGCCATGAAGTCGCGCAGGGCTATCAGGATGTTGAGGATCCAAGCGTGTACGTCGCGCTTGATGTGGTGCCGCTCGCGAACGATGACGGCGTGCGGCGTCGGATCATTGTGTGGACGACCACGCCATGGACGCTCGTCTCCAATACGGCGCTGGCGGTGCATCCGGAGCTGGTGTATGCCGAGGTCCGCAAGAAGGGCGTGAGCGACTGGACAATCATTCTGGCAGAAGCGCGCGTACCGGGAGTACTGGGCGCGGATTGGGCAGATCGCTGGGATGTGGTGACCACACACACTGGCGCGTCCCTGGTAGGTCGAGAGTACGCGCGGCCGCTGGACTGGGTGGCGTATCCCGCCGAAGGCAAACACGAGATCATTGTTGGCGAAGAGTTCGTGACGGCCGATGACGGTAGCGGCGTGGTGCACATGGCGCCGGCGTTTGGCGCGGATGACTACGCGTCCGGACAGCGCAACGGTCTCGCGTTCCTGCAACCGGTTACGTCGCGCGGTGAGTTTGAAGCGGGCACGCCGTTGGTCGCTGGCCTGTTCGTGAAAGCGGCCGACCCGCTCATTATCGAAGAGCTTGAGCGTCGCGGATCGCTTTGGAAGGTGCAGAAGTACCTGCATCCGTATCCACACTGCTGGCGTTGTGATACGCCGCTGTTGTACTACGCGCGGGAGAGCTGGTTTATCAAGACCACGCAGGTGCGCGAAGCCATGATGTCGCGCAACGCTGAGGTGAACTGGAATCCCGCGGAGATCGGTAGCGGACGCTTTGGTGAATGGCTGTCGAACAATGTGGACTGGGCCATTTCGCGCGATCGATACTGGGGCACGCCGTTGCCGGTGTGGGTGAACGATGCCGATCCCACTGAAGTGGAAGTGATTGGCAGCTTTGCTGGCCTTGCCGCGCGCGTGGGACGCGATCTGGGCGAGGATTTTGATCCGCACAAACCGTACATCGATGCGTACACCTGGCCGGCGGCCAGTGGCACCGGCACGATGCGTCGTGTGCCCGAGGTGATCGATACGTGGTTTGATTCCGGGGCCATGCCGTTTGCGCAGTGGCATTTCCCGTTCGAGAATCGGGAGCTGGTGGCCGCGCAGTATCCGGCGGACTTCATTGCGGAAGGCGTGGATCAGACGCGTGGCTGGTTCTATTCGCTGCTCGCGATTGCGACCGGACTCGGCGACGCATTGCCCAACAACACCAGCGGCGCCGCGCCGTACAAGGCGGTGGTGGTGAACGATTTGGTGCTCGATGCCAACGGACAGAAAATGTCCAAGAGCAAGGGCAATGTGGTGGATCCGTGGATGGTGCTGGAGCGCCACGGTGCTGACGCGGTGCGCTTCTTTCTGGTGGCGTCAAGTCAGGTGTGGACGCCTCGGCGCTTTGATGAAGACGCGATTCGTGAAACGGCGGGGCGCTTCCTTCTTACGCTGCGCAATGTGTACGGTGGGATCTTTGCGCAGTATGCAAACTTCGGCTGGGAGCCGTCGGCGAGTGATCCAGCCGTGGGAGATCGTCCCGCGCTGGACCGCTGGATCCTCTCGCGCTTGTCGCGCGTCGAATCGGAGGTCAACGCGGCGCTCAACAGCTACGATGCCACGAGCGCCGCGCGACGTGTGCGCGAGTTTGTGGACGACGACGTGTCCAAGTGGTACGTCCGGCTTTCGCGTGCGCGCTTCTATGATGTCAGCAGCGATGACAACCGCGCAGCGTTTGCCACCCTGCACGAAGTGCTCGTGGTCACCGCTCGGCTGTTGGCGCCGTTTACGCCGTTCATGAGCGACTGGTTGCATCGCGCGCTGGTGGGCAGTTCGGTGCATCTGGCGCCGTTCGTGCGCGACGCGGCGAGCGCGCCCGACGAATCACTGGAGCGCGACATGGCAGCGATCCGTACGCTCGCCGGGTTGGGGCACGCGGCGCGCGATGTCGCCGATGTGCGCGTCCGTCAACCGCTGCAATCGCTGCAGTGCGTGGTGCCGGGCGATGCCTCCAGGTTGCCCGCGCTGGCGCCTTTGCTCGCGGCTGAACTCAACGTCAAGGATGTGCAGTTCGTCACGAGCACCGACGCACTGGTGGCGCTTGAAGGGCGTCCCAACTTTCGGGTGCTCGGCAAGAAGTTCGGCGCCGTTACACCGCAGGTGGCAGCGGCGGCAGCGGCGCTTGATGATGCGCTGCTGCGGGAACTCGCGGCCGGTCGTGACGTAGAGGTGACTGTACTCGGCGAGCCGCGATTGCTTGGGCCCGACGATGTGACCATTGTTCGGCGCGCGGCCGGCGCCGCGGTGGTGCAGGAAGACGCAGGCTTTGGAGTGGCGCTCGATCCCACGATCACGCCCGAACTGCGAGCCGAGGGACTATCGCGCGAGATTGTGAGCCGCGTGCAGCGCCTGCGCCGTGACGCGGGGCTGGCGGTGAGCGATCGCATTGTGTTGGCGGTGGGCGGGGACGACGATGTCCTGGCTGTTGCGCGCACGTTTGGTGATCACATTGCCGCGGAGGTGTTGGCGACATTCGTGATCGTTGGGTTGGACGCTGGTTCACCGTTTCACGAGGAAACGGCTGATCACTCATGGTCCGCGAAGCTGGATGGCGATGTCGATGGACGCGCCGTACGTCTCGCGCTCAGGAAGGACGGATCCTGATGGTTGCTTCGAATACGCCCAAAAAGCCCAAGCCGATGTCCAAGAAGCACCTTACGTACTTCGAAGGGCGGTTGCTCGAAGAGCGGCGACGGGTGCTGAAGGAACTTGGCCATCACGGCGAAACCTTTGGCCCCAACGCGACCGGCGACAGCAGCGATACCGCTGCGTACTCCTTCCACATGGCCGATCAGGGCACCGATGCCATGGAACGCGAGAAGGCGTTCCTGTTCGCGAGTCAGGAAGGGCGTTTTTTGTGGCATATCGACCAGGCGCTGCGCCGTCTCTATCGCACGCCGGACACGTTCGGCAAGTGCCATCAGTGCGGCGAAGACATTGCGTTCGACCGTCTCGACGCCCTGCCGCACGCGCGGTTCTGCATTGACTGCAAGCAACGCGAAGAAAACGCCAAGAAGGGGTAACGTGAACGGATTGATTTACTGGTCGGTCATGGTCAGTGTGGTGCTGTCGGACATCATCACGAAAGCCATCGCCGTTGCTACGTTGTCGCCCAGTGGCGTGCCCAGTCCCGTGATCGGGGAGTGGTTGCGCTGGACGCTGGTATACAATCGCGGCGCGGCGTTTGGTCTGTCGCTCGGCGATTATTCGCGGTGGATTTTCCTGACACTGAGTCTGGCTGCGCTGGTGATTCTCTGGCGCATGTTTCGGCAAACCCTGCCCGGCGATTACCGGCGCACCCTCGCGCTCGCGCTCGTGTCGGCGGGTGCGCTGGGAAATCTGATTGACCGCGTGCGTCACGAGTACGGCGTCGTCGACTTTATTGATGTGGGCATTGGTGCATCGCGCTGGCCCACGTTCAACATCGCCGATATGGCGGTGAGCTGTGGAGCCATTCTCCTGGCGTGGGTGCTGTGGAACGAAGACGTGGAGCCCGCGACGGCACCCGCGGCTACGTCGGAGTCGCAATCGTGACGAGCCGCCCCGCGCGTGCGCCACTGGCCTTTGGAGGCGCGGGCTTCTGGTCGCTGCTGCTGGTCGTGCTTTCGCTTGATGTCATCACGAAGACGTGGGCGGTCCGCGCGCTGGTGCCGCGGCACACACCACACGAAATTGTTGGTGACGTCGTGCGTTTCACGCTGTCGTTCAATCAGGGTGCGGCGTTTGGCATGTCCATCGGCGAATATTCGCGTCCGTTTTTTTCGGTGCTTGCGGTGGTGATCATTTTCGTGCTCTTGCGCACCACGCGTGAACTGGCGGCGGAGTCGTGGTTGGCCTCCGTTGGGGTCCCCGTGGTGATTGGTGGTGCGGTCGGCAACCTGCTGGATCGACTGCGCTACGCTGATGGCGTTGTGGATTTTATTGATGTCGGCGTCGGCACCACGCGCTTCTGGACCTTCAATGTCGCCGACGCGGCGATCACCGTTGGTGCGGTGTGCCTTGTGATTTCGCTCTGGCAGGTGGAACGGGCGCAGGCCGCACAGCGCGCGGCAAGCTCGTGAACGCCGATCATCCCTCCAGAGTCGCCGCGTCGACAACAACAGACGAAGGCACGCGCTCCTCGCACGTCGTCGGTGTGCAGGCCGGCGAGCGTCTCGATCTCTTTGTCTCCGGTGCGTGTGCGCTCTCTCGAACGCAAGCCGCCACGCTCATCGCCAATGGGCACGTGACCGTTAATGGTGGCCTCGAAAAAGCGAGCTATCGCACCCTGTCGCGTGATGTGGTCGACGTGCTCGTTCCGCCGCCACCCGGCCGCGACATTGTGCCCGAAGACATTCCGCTTTCGATTGTCTTTGAGGACGAATCGCTGCTGGTGGTGGACAAGCCGTCCGGTATGGTCGTGCACCCTGCGCCCGGTAACTGGAGCGGCACGCTGGTGAATGCGTTGGTGGGACGCGGCGGTTCGCTGGCCGCCGGCAGCGGCGAAGAACGCCCCGGACTCGTGCATCGGCTCGATAAGGAAACCTCAGGGCTGCTGGTGGTGGCCAAGACGGAGTCAGCGCATCGCACACTGAGCGCGGCGCTGGCGTCACGCGTGATTCGGCGTCGCTACGCGGCGCTGTGCTGGGGTCACATGGATCAGGAGCGCGTGGGCGTTGACGGGCCCATGGCGCGGGATCCTCGGGACCGACAGCGTATGGCAATCGTCAAGGGTGGGAAGAGTGCACGCACGACGTTCGTGCGCGTCGCGCGCTTCGATAGTGTGGATCTGTTGCGGGCGCATTTGCACACCGGGCGCACGCATCAGATTCGTGTGCATCTCTCGTCGATCGGGCATCCGGTGGTGGGAGACGATACGTACGGCGGCGGCGGCGGTCGGCGACTGGCATCCTTGCCGCCGCGTCGTCATTTCCTCCATGCGGCCTGGCTGCGTCTGCCGCACCCGGTGACCGGTAGCGTCATCGAGCTGCGCAGCCCGTTGCCACACGATCTGCGCGCCTCATTGCTCGCGATCGCCCACATGCCCACGCTCGACGATCACCCCGATCCCCTGGACGCCCTTGGCTTCTTCAACGCCGATCCCGACGACCCCTGACGACGCGGAGGACGAGCGCCCGCAGGTGCTCGTGGTCGAGGTGGAAGGCACCCTGTGCGCCCTGCCGGTGGAGTGGGTGCGTGAAGTGATCCGCCCCCGAGCGATCACGGTGATTCCTGGGGCACCACCGGTGGCGCGTGGTCTTGTGAACGTGCGCGGCCTGGTGGTCACGGTGCTGGACCTCGCGGAGGCGCTTCGTGCCGAGCGTGAAACAGCGGGTGTCCGCAGCGGTGACGGGACCGTTCGTGCCGTTGTGCCGCCCTCGGTCGTCCTGCTTGAGCATGGCGGACGCGTGATTGGCGTGGCCGTGGATGCAGTGCACGATGTGCGGCCGCTGGACGGTGGCCTCACATCTACCGGGACGAACGCGTTGCCCAACGCCGCCATGGTCGGCGGTGCCAACGCCGAGATGGGTTCGCGCATCGCATGCGAACTCGCGAGTGCGGGTGACGACATCGTCACACGTCTCGACCTGGGTGTACTCCTTGCGCGCGTGATGCTCTCTTCGGAGGAAGGACCGTGAGTCGGACCGTACTGATCTGCGACGACGCCATTTTCATGCGTACGATGGTCGGTGACATTCTGCAGCAGGCAGGCTTCGAGATTGTCGGCGAGGCCGAAACCGGCTTGCAGGCCGTCGAGAAGTACCGGCAGTTGCAGCCCGATCTGGTCACGATGGATATCGTGATGCCGGACATGGGTGGTATTGACGCCGTTCGCGAAATCACCAAGACACATCCTGCCGCGCGCATTCTCATGTGCAGTGCGATGGGACAGCAGGCGCTCGTGGTCGAGGCGATTCAGGCGGGCGCGAAGGATTTCGTGGTGAAGCCGTTTCAGCCCAGCCGCGTGCTCGAAGCCGTGCAGCGCGTACTCGCCGCGTAACGCGGCCCGTTACTGCGTCGCCTCGCGACGACCACCGTGGATCTCGGCAAGTACGCGGAACTGTTTCGCACGGAAGTGCGCGAACATCTCGCCGGTATCGACGAGGCGCTTGTCGCGCTCGCTGATGGTCGGCAAGACGGTGCCGTCGATGCCCTCTTTCGCGCCACGCACACCATCAAGGGCATGGCTGGCGCGATGGGCTACTCCTCCGTCGAGCAGCTGGCGCACGCCAGTGAGACATTGCTGGCCGCCGTGCGCGATACGCAGGCGCCAACCGATGCGACGTTGTTGTCGCTGCTCTACGAGGCGACTGACGCACTCGCGCAGCATGTAGACGACGCGGTGGACGCGCAGGCCGAGCGACCCGTGTCCATGGCACTGCTCGAGCGACTGGCGTCAGTCGCGGATTCACTCGACGGCGGACGGGCGACGCGCACGACTGCGTCATGGCGTGTGCCCGTGGCGGAGGTGCTGGGCACGACGCAACACGCAGCGAGCATCGCGGCCGCCGCAACAGTTGCGCCCGCATCGGTATCCGCCGCAGCAGTTGCGCAGGCATCGGTATCCGCCGCTCGGGTCGTCGCCGTGACGCTCGCCGCGGACGCTCCGCTCAAGTCGGTGCGCGCGCAGCTTGTGCTGGCGCGACTGGAAGCGCTGGGTACCGTGCAGGGCACCGATCCCTCACTGCAGAATCTCACGGAAACGTTCGACGGCCTGTTCACGGTGGCCATCAACACCACGCACAGCGATGAGATGCTGGAACAGGCGGTGCGCAGCGCCGGTGATGTCTCACGAGTGGCGGTGCGTGACCCGGAGGTCCGTCGCGCGGTACGTGATGTGCTCCGACATGTGCGCATCGATCTCAAACGCCTCGATGCGCTGCTTGATCTCGTGGGCGAGCTGGTGATCACGCGCGATCGCCTCGTGCGCAGCGCCGACGCCAGCGGCGACCGTCAGGTCATGCTGGTCGCGCAGGAAACGTCCCGACTGGTCAGCGCACTGCAGGATGAGATTCTGCAGGCGCGCATGGTGCCAGTGGGGCAGGTGTTTGATCGCTTTCCCAGACTCGTGCGCGATGTGGCGCGTGACCTGGGCAAAGAGATTGTCTTCACCATGGAAGGTCGAGACATCACGCTCGACCGTTCCATGCTTGATGCGATCGGCGATCCGATTATGCATCTCCTGCGCAACGCGATCGATCACGGATTGGAGGTTGCCGATGTTCGCATCGCGGCCGGCAAGCCGGCGGCGGGCCGCCTTGTGCTGCGTGCGGTGCGCGACCGCGCCGCCATCGTGATCGCCGTCGCTGATGACGGACGCGGCATCGATCGGGACCACGTGCTCGCTCGCGCAATTGCCGACGGCCGCGTGGAACGACACATCACCACGCTCTCCGACGACGACCTTGTGAAGCTGCTCGCGCAACCCGGCTTCTCCACGGCACAATCCGTCACAGCCGTCTCGGGACGCGGTGTGGGCATTGATGTCGTGGCCAGCCGCGTGCGAGCGCTCGGCGGTGCCCTCGAAGTGGAGACGGAGCCGGGGCGCGGCACCGTGTTCTCCCTGCGCCTGCCGGTCACACTCGCCATCGTACGCGCGCTGCTCGTGCAGGTTGGTGAGCGCACGTACGCGGTCCCCTCGGCGCACGTGGTCGAAGCCGTGGAGTTCGATGAAGTCGAACCGATCACGCTGCGCGGTCGCGAGGCCGTGTCCATGCGCGACGACGTGCTGCCGTTGGTGCGGCTTCGCCGACTGTTTGGGGAGCCGCCCACCGAGGACGCCGGCACCCAACTGATCGTGGTTGATGCGGGCGGGCGCCGGATTGCGTGCAAGGTGGATGCGCTGGTCGGACAGCAGGACATCGTCGTCAAGCCCTACGACGCCGTACGGGGCGCGACGGCCCACTTCAGTGGGGCCACAATTCTCGGTGACGGAAGCCCTGCGCTCATCGTCGATGTAGGTAACCTCGCCTGATCCCGGCGAGGCCCGCGACTTCCTTTGGAGTGCATCATGGAGGCGATCAAGTCTCTCAAGTCCCTGCAGCTCGACGCACTGCGCGAAACCGCAAACATTGGTGCGGGGCATGCGGCCACTGCGTTGTCGCAAATGACCGGCAGCACCATCATGATCAAGGTGCCCGCCATCAACGTCGTGCATCTGGAATCCATTCCCGCGCAGTTTGGTGAGGAAGAGGAGCCGGTCGCTGCCGTGATGATGCACATGCTCGGTGATCTCAGCGGTCGCACGCTGCTGGTGTTTCCCAAGCCAACGGTGATGCGCCTGGCCGAGCTGATGATGCGTCGTCCAGTTGGATCGTCCACCGCGCTCGGTGAACTGGAGACGTCGGCGATCAAGGAAGCCGGCAACATTCTCAGCGGTGCGTACATGAACGCGCTCTCGGATTTTCTGGGCATGCTGCTGCTGCCGTCGCCGCCATCCCTGGTGGTGGATATGTCCGCCGCCGTACTGACCAGTGCCTACGCGCAGTTCGCGTCTGATCCGGATTGCGTACTCTGCGTGGAGAGCGAGTTTGTGCTCACCGACGTCGGACAATCGCTGCGCGGATTTTTCCTGCTGCTGCCTGAGCCGGCATCGCTGCAGGTGATGCTGCGAGCCCTGCGGCTCGCCTGACGGCCCGTCAGGCCGCACGCGTCGTGTCCGAACAACCCACCACCGACCGAAACGTCGCGCTGTTGCGCGCGCTCGCCGATCGCATCGATACGTCCGATCCGGGCGCGTGCAACAATCTGGGCGTGCTGTATTACGCCAAGGGCATGCACGCCGACGCGGTGCAGTCGTTCCTGCGTGCCCTCGACCTGGCGCCGCGCATGCGCGTGGCGGCACGAAACCTTGAACTGGTCGCCGCCAGTAACGGTGGGTGTGACGCGCCGATTGCGGCGCTCGAAGCGCAGCTCGTGGAACGCCCGCACGATCACACCGCCCGCCGCGCGCTGGCGCGACTGCTGCGATTGATCGGTCGTCCGGCCAATGCCACCGCGCATCTCGATGCGCTGTTGTCTGCCGATCCGGACGACGCGATTGCGATGCGCGAGTATGGTATGCTGGAGCAAACCGGCGGTGATTTGCGCAAGGCACAACGCTGGTTCGAGCGCGCACTTGCCGTGGCCGCAGAGGATGTCACCACGCGGCTGCAACTCGCCGAAGTCCACTATCACCGCGGCGCGAACGAGCAGTCATTGCGTGAACTCGACGCGCTGCTTGCGCACGATGCGAAGAACGCCGAGGCGCATCTGCTGCGCGGCTTCGTTCTTGGCGACATGGGTTATCACGACGCGGCAACGGAAGCCGCGCGCACGGCCAACGCGCTCGATCCGTCACTCGGTGCACTGCAAGCCGATCTCACCGTCGATGCGGCGGCCACAAACGCCACACCGCCTGCCGCCGGTGGCGTGCAGGCGATCCCGATCACGCGCGTGATGCTCGATACGCCCGCGATGCTGAGTGTGGTGAGCAATGATTCGCTGGCTCGCTATGGCCTGGGGTTGGCGTTCCGGCAGCGAGGCTACTTTGCGGAAGCCCGACGCGAGTTCGAACGGGCCGCCACGCAAGGTGAAGATCCGCTGCTGGTCCGACACGCGCTGGCAGAACTCGATCTCGTGCAGGGGCGATCGGCCGATGCCCGCAGGCGCTACGAAGCGCTGCTCGCTGATCGTGGCGACGATGCACGGCTATGGAACGAGCACGGTGTCACCTTGCATCAGAGCGGTGAGGTCACGCTGGCAGCGGATAGCTATCGTCGCGCACTGCGCGTGGATCCACGCTCCGCGCTGGCGTACAACAATCTGGGTGTAGCGCTCGAGGATCTTGGTGATGCACCGGCCGCGCGCGAGGCGCTGCAACGCGCCGTCCAGCTGGCGCCGGAACTGGAACGCGCGCGATTGAATCTCGCACGGTGGAGCCTGCGCCACCGCGACCCGCTCGCTGCGCTCGCGGTCCTGCGTGAACTCGTGGCGTTTCATCCCACGCTCGCTGACGCGTGGTACGAAATGGGGCTCGCCTTGCTCGCGCTGCACCGCATCGACGAAGCACGGCACGCCGTGACAACCGCCATCGAGCATCGACCGGATCACGCCGAGGCGCGCTATACGCTGGCGCAGCTGCTGGGTGACCTCGGGGATCATGATGGCGCGCTGCGCGAGACGCAGCACGCGCTCGGACTCACGCCGGTACGCGTCGAGTCGCGGCTCACGGTTGGCATCATGCTGCATGAGGAATGCCCCGAGTCCGTGGGACGGCTTGATCTGCTCTCAACGCATGATGCGGAGCCACTGGTGGGCGCGGAGATGTTTGAGGGCGACATGGAGTCGCTGCTGCCGGAGCACGCGCCTGAGACAGAATCGCTACGGCCGGAACACGCGCCCGATGAAGTAGCTGCGCGCATTCCGTCATCGAGCGATCGCGATGCGACCGAACCAGTGGTGCGCGATCCGGTCGCGCAACTGCACACACAGTTAAACAGCGGTGGCCAGCTCCTGTTGCGCGGCGACACGCGCGACGCACTGCGCGCGGCGCAGGACGTGCTGACACGCTGCACCGCTGAGATTCGGCGCGATGCACCGATCCTGGAAGTCAACGCACTCACGCTGACCGGCGATGCCTTCGCGGCACTCGGTCTGCACGGTGAGGCCTATGAGCGATACCAGCAAGCGCGGGCGCGGCTGCAGGAATCCGCGTCGTGGCCAGCGCCCGTCAACACCGGTGAGCTCGCGCGACGCGCACTGATGGGAGAGATCCGATCGGCGTGTCTGCTCGGCCGGGGGGGGAATGTGGTGGCGTTGGTCGAGCGATTCGGTTCGCACGAGACAGACGATGCCGATGTGCTCGCGCTGCTCGTGGCTACCCACGCCGCCCTCTCGGATACGTACGGGAATCGCGTCGCGCGTGCAGCCATCGAGCGGCTGCTGCGACTGGACCCGCGCAGTCCGGCCATCTTTCATTTCGTGGCCGATGCTGCGGTGCAGATTGGTGAAGCGGAACTGGCGCTGGCGCTGTATCGACGCGCGCTCACGTTCGATCCCGCACGCCCGTCACCGCGCGTGGCCATCGCGCGACTATTGCACGGGAAGGGCGATTTTCTGGCGGCCCGGCTAGAACTCGTGGCGGCGCTGGCATCGGCTCCCAACTTCCGCGATGCACGGCTGGCACTGGCGCAGGTGCATCGTGATGCCGGTCGTCCCGACGAAGCGGTGCGTGTCCTGGCGACCCACCTGGCTCGCGAATCGGCCGATGTTGACGCGCTCGTAATGCTCGCCGAGTCGCTGCACGCCGCCGGACGCAGCGCCGATGC
>JBGTOG010000430.1:0-2497 GCA_041742675.1 Gemmatimonadaceae bacterium
GCGGGCGACAGTGCGCGCCCGACCACGCCACCAGCCGGCGGTCGTGGCGGTGCACAGGCAGCCGGAGCCGCCTCGCTTATGACCAAGCCGGGACGTCGCGGCTCACCGAGCGTGCTGCTCTCAAGCGACGGACAGTCGGCGTTCTTGCAGGGCTCCATTCCGGCCGACACCGCCGCGAACAAGGGGCCGCGCGTCTGGATCGATCGCGTCGCCATTCGCACCGGCGAACGTACGCGCATTTACGAAAGCACCGGTGATCTGACCGAGTCGATCAGCACCACCCTGGATGATGATGTCACCCGCATCATTGTGACTCGCGAGTCGGCAACGATGCCGGCCCAGTCCTTCGTGGTGGAGACGGCCACGAAGACGGACAAGCAGCTCACAAACAATCGCGATCTGTTCCCGGAAGTCTCGTCGGCGATCAAGCGCACCGTCGTGGCCCGTCGTGCTGACGGCTACACCTTCAATGTGCGCGTGACGTTACCGTCGGACTACAAGGAAGGCACGCGGTTGCCCGCGATGTTCTGGTTCTACCCGCGTGAATATCAGGACCAGGCGGCCTACGACCGTCAGGCGTCTGGTGCCAACACGCCGTCGCGTCGCTTTCCCACGTTTGGTCCGCGCAGCATGGCGTTTCTCACAACGCAGGGCTACGCGCTCATCGAGCCCGATGCACCGATCTTTGCCAGCGATGGCATGCAGCCCAACGACAACTACGTCGCTGATCTGCGCAACAACCTGGCGGCCACCATCGACGCGCTCGATACGCTCGCGATCATCGACCGGCATCGCCTTGGCATCGGTGGCCACAGCTACGGTGCGTTCAGCGCGGTGAATGCCATGGTGCACACACCCTTCTTCAAGGCTGGCATTGCGGGAGACGGCGCGTACAATCGCACGCTGACACCAAACGGCTTCCAGAGTGAGCGCCGTGATTTCTGGCAGGGACGCGAGACGTACCTCGCCATGTCACCGTTCCTCTACGCCGACAAGCTCAATGGTGCGCTGCTGCTCTACCACAGCACGGATGACCAGAACGTTGGTACCGCCCCCATCAACTCCGAGCGGCTCTTCCACGCGCTGCAGGGACTGGGCAAGGACGTCTCGCTGTACATGTATCCGTATGAAGATCACGGGCCGATCGCGAAAGAAACCGTACTCGATCAGTGGGGACGGTGGGTGGCGTGGCTCGACAAGTACGTGAAGGGCGCCAGCAATGATGGCAAGAAGCCGATTGCCATGGAAAATCAGGAATGACATTACTCCGCATCACGTCCGTTGCGGTGGCCGGTGCGGCCATCGCCGGCGCGCTCTCGCTCTCGCCGTTGTCACCGCGGGTCGCCACCGGGGGGGGGCTTGCACAGCCGTCGGTGGCGTACGCAGCCACGCCCGGCCTGGTCGCGGACACTCCCGCACAGGATATCGCGGTTCGGTATGTCACGACCGGCAACAACTCCCGGGCGCGATATCGCGTTCGGGAGCGGCTGCTCGGCCGCGAACTCGACAACGATGCCGTCGGTGAAACGTCGGCTATCACCGGCAGCATCGCGCTCGACAAGGCCGGTGCGGTGGTGCGCAGCGCCTCGAGCTTCGATGTCAACATGACGGGGCTGACGAGCGATGAGTCGCGTCGTGACAACTACGTGCGCTCGCGGCTGCTCCGCACCGACTCGTTCCCTACCACACGCCTCGCCGTCACGGGCGTGCGCTCACTGCCCTCACCTCTGCCCACCAGTGGTCGTGTGCAGTTCCAGCTGCTCGGCGATCTCACAATCAAAGGCATCACACGACCAACCACATGGAATGTGACGGCCGATGTCAGCGGCGATGCGCTCACCGGTACGGCGGCGACCGCGTTCACGTTTACGGATTTTCAGTTGACGCAGCCGCGGGTACGTGTGGTGCTGAGCGTGGCCGATACGATTCGATTGGAGTATGACTTCGCGATGCGGAAACAGGCGCCGTAGCGCAACCCGCAGCCGTAGCGCAACCCGCAGCCGTAGCGCCAACCAACAGCCGGTGGGTGAACGTGTGACCCAGCGCGGTGTGGCCGGCATCGACGGCCGCATCGCGTTGTGCTACGGCGCTCCAAGCAAGTCGCCAAGCAATCGAAAGAGTCCGGGCCCGCGCGCCGAGTCCCGGCGATCACTGAGCAGCACGGTGCGGTCACCGCGCAGTTGATCGATGCTGCCCCGCATCATGCGCTCACGCTCCAGACGCCGCCGTTCATCGGCGAGCGCCGTCACTTCGCGCGCTCTCGCCACATCGAGTCCACCGCGTCGCACAAACTCGAGCAATGCTGGCAACTCGTGCACATCAAACCAGGTACCGTGGTGCTGGCACACATCCACCACGATCCCGGAAATGCGGGCGTAGTTGATCCGATTCATCATGGTGCCGCACTCCGGGCAGGGCCGGTAGCGCACCTGCGTCAGGCCCGCACTTTTCGCACGCTCCGCAGACTTCGCTCCCACTCCGGGAACGAGCGCCAGTA
>JBGTOG010000457.1:0-3363 GCA_041742675.1 Gemmatimonadaceae bacterium
CCCCGGTGCAACAACAACCTCAGCGTAGTCGGTAGTCGGTTGTCCGCCGCTACGAGCTCTCGGCTGAACGTCGAGATCCCGGACACCGTGGGGAGTTGTCGGTTGGCGGTTTTCAGTGGTCGGTAACTTTGATCGCGGCTCGCGTCGGGGGGGCCAGCACCGACCACCGATCACGGAAAAGACGAATATGAACAGCACGTTGGGCGGCGAGCGTCTTTGCAGCGGAGTGCTGCACTCATCAACGCGCGATCCACTGCGCAATACGTTCACCCCCCAACATCCTCCAACAACGCGCCCTTGAGGTACCCAGTCTCGGGAATGGTGAGCACTTCGGGATGATCAACGCCCTGACCGGTGATCATGCGTAGCGCCAGTCGACGGCCGCTGTCTGACGCAGCCGCTTGCAACATGGAAAGAAACGCCGCTCGATCTACATGATGCGAGCAGCTGGCGCTGAACAACCGTCCGCCGGGGGCCAACAACTTCATGGCCTGAAGGTTTACATCCTTGTAGCCACGCAGTGCGGCACCGAGCGATCCCCGAGACTTGGCGAACGCGGGCGGGTCCACTACGATCGTATCAAAACGACGCCCTTCGCGAAACCAGCCGCGCATGCTCTCGAAGGCATCACCAACGTGCGTGGTGATATTCGTGTAACCGTTGAGCGCCGCGTTTTCCTGCGCGCGTTCGAGCGCCGGCGCCGAGATGTCGAGTGCGGTGACCTGATCGGCGGTGCGCGCGAGGTGCAGCGCAAACGATCCGTGATATGCAAAACAGTCAAGCGCGGTGCCGCGCGCGTTCGCGCCGATCAGCACGCGATTGTCGCGTTGGTCCAGAAAAGCGCCGGTTTTCTGTCCGTCCCAGGGCGCCGCCAGAAACCGAACGCCAAACTCTTGCACAGCAATGGTGCGCGGCACCTCGCCGAACAACAGCACCGTTTCGCGTTCCAGTCCCTCGCGCGTACGCACGGCCGGATCGTTTCGCGCCAGGATTCCGTCACAGCCCGTGTGTGTGCGCAGCGCGGCAATGATGGCATCTCGCGCCGACTCCAGTCCAGCAGACAACAGTTGCACCACGAGCCAACGGTCATACTGATCCACCACAAGCGACGGCAGGCCATCACCCTCGCCGTGCACCAACCGCATGGCGTTGGTGTGCGTACGCAGCGTGTCGCGGCGCGCAATCGCCGCTCCAATGCGCTCGTACCACCACGCGTGATTGATCTCAACATCAGGACGCGACTCAATGAGCCGCAGGGAAATCTCTGAACCTGGACTCCATAGCGCTGAACCCAGCGGCCGTCCGTTGTTGGCCTGCACGCGCACCACGCCGGCCGCGCCCGCCGGTGCCTGCACCACATCGCTGCGAAAAATCCACGGGTGACCGCGCGTCAGGCGTCCTTCGGCGCGTCCGTTCACCACGGCGATGGCCGTATCGCTCGTCATTGTCATTCAGCGATCGTCATGCGCGCGCGACGTTCACTGCACCGCGCAGCAAACGCGCTGCCGCTTCCGGGTCGGCTTGCGACAGCACCGCGCGAATCACGCACACGCCGTCAAAGCCCGCGAGGCACAGCGCCTCCGCATTGCTGACATCCACGCCACCAATGGCGACAGCCGGACGAGCCGAGGCGAGGGCCAGCTGTGCAGCCCCCGCTACTCCGAGCGCAGCACCGGCGTCCAGTTTGCTGGGCGTGGTGAACACCGGACCGACGCCCACATAATCCGCATCATCGAGTTCGGCCAGTTCGCCAGCGTTGCCCAAGGATGCACCCAGCAGAAATCCGGGGGGCACGAGTGTGCGCGCTACGGCGATCGGCAAGTCCTGCATCCCCAGATGCGCACCAGCTGCGCCAGCGGCCAATGCGATGTCCACGCGGTCATTGACGACAACGGGCACGCGCAGCGCGCCTACGAGAGCACGCGTGGTGCGCAGCAGCTCACGCGACGAGGCTTCTTTGAGCCGTACCTGCACCATCGTAACGCCACCGCGTGCAGCGGCCAGACATCGCTCCACCAGCCCGTCCACACCATCACGCAGATCATCGGTGATGGCAACTACGGCCAGCGCTTCCCGTACCGTGAGTGGTGTCCACCGCGGCGCTGTGTGTGACGACGAATGGTTCATGGGGAATCGCCGTCGTCATCGCCACGAGCGGCACGCTCGGCGTCGCGTCGACGCGCTTCCCGCCGCACCATCAGAATCGCCTGCTGATGTTCCGCAAATGTATTGCGAAACTCGTGATGGCCATCCGGGTGGGCGACAAAAAACAGATACGGCACGTCGGCCGAATACAGCGACGCTTCAATGCTGGCTTCACCCGGTGAGGCGATCGGGCCGGGAGGCAGCCCTGCGTATCGATAGGTGTTGTAGGGCGAATCAATTTCGAGATGTACAAACAGCACACGGTCCACATGCTCAGGCAGCGCATACTGCACGGTGGGATCAGCCTGAAGCAACATGCCCTTCTTCACGCGATTCCAGTACACGGCCGCAATCGTTGGTCGTTCGTCCGCGACGCGCGCTTCTTTTTCCACGAGTGATGCGAGCGTCAGGACTTCGTGCCGCGTGACGCCGAGTGCCTGCGCACGTTCATCCCACGCGGGTTGCCACACCGCGTCGAAGCGTTCGAGCATGCTCGCGATTGCCGCACGCGCAGACGTACCGGCGGCGAAGGCATACGTATCAGGAAAGAGATAGCCTTCGAGCGTTTCCGCAGTGACGTTTCGTTCGGCGCGCCACGCGGAATCGCGCACGGCAGCGTGCACCGAATCTTCAGGCACTTCCAACGCGCGGGCGATGCGCGGCACGATCTTTCGCAGATCAAAGCCTTCAGGAATGGTGACACTGACCATCAAGGCGCTGCCATCGGTGAGGGCTTGCAGCACTTCCTTCCACGATTGACTGGAGTGCAAGGCGTAAGTACCGGCCTTGATGGATCGATCACGTCCACCAACCGCGGCGTACCATCGAAACAAGCGCGCCGAGCGAATGACCCCTGATCGTTCCAGCGAATCGGCTGCCGTACGGAACGACGCGCCGTCAGGAACCGTCACACGCACTGGCTCAGTCTCGCCGCCTGAACCGCCGCACGCGCTGAGTACCGTTGCTGCGAAGATCAAGGCGAGTGTTCGCGTGTGCGCACTCATGCCGTTGGCTCCGGCGCCGCCTCGGGAGTTACGACTTCTCCGATCGTCACCCCTCCGCGCTCTGCTTGCAGCACCTGTTCGAGCAGGATCGCCGCCGCGAGCGCGTCGACATCGCCCTTGCGTCCGCGAGTGCTGCCGCCTTGCTCGCGCACTGATCGCAGGGCGGCGGCGGTGGTGAAGCGTTCGTCAACCAGGCGGACCGGCCGGCTGGTGC
>JBGTOG010000002.1:0-4161 GCA_041742675.1 Gemmatimonadaceae bacterium
AGGCCGATGCCTGGCACCATCTGAGCGACGCCATTTCCTCGGTCGCCGCGACGATAGGCATTGCGGTCGCGCTGCTGGCAGGCCCCGGCTGGGAAGCGGCAGACGACTGGGCCGCACTCGTTGCGGCATTGGTCATCGCGCGCAACGGGCTCACGATGCTTCGCCAGCCGCTGCAGGACCTGATGGATCGTGCGCCGGCACCGGATGTTCGCGCGCGCATTCTGCAGGCCTCCCGCTCAGTGGACGAGGTCCGCGCCCTGGAAAAGCTCAAGGTTCGCCGTGTCGGTGCGACATTGTATGTAGACCTGCATGTTCAGGCGGACGCAACGCTGTCGCTAAAGGACGCGCACATTGTCAGCGGACGCGTGAAGTCAGCGATTCGAGCGGCCATACCCGAAGTCGCAGGCGTACTCATTCACATGGAACCCTTTGACACGCACGCTCATGACGGATCGACCCACATTCTCTGAGCTTTCGCGCGACGAGTGCGATGCGCTGCTTGCGCGACACCAGGTCGCGCGCCTCGCCTACACGCATCGCGATCGCGTGGATCTGGAGCCGATTCACTACGTGTATCAGAGCGGGTGGATCTACCTGCGAACGCAGCCTGGCACCAAGCTGTCCACGATTATTCACAATCCCTGGGTGGCGCTGGAGATCGACGAATCGCGGGCGCTGTTTGACTGGGAGAGCGTAGTGGTGCGGGGGCGACTTGTACTGCTCGATGACGGCCCACATGATGCCGCGCGCGCGCGCTATGCCGCGGCACTGTCCGCGCTTCGGACGCTGGTGCCCGAGGCGCTCACGCCGGACGACCCCACGCCAGATCGCGAGATTTTATGCGCCATCTTTGCTGATGACGTCGAGGGGCGGCGAGCCGTGCCGCATGGCTCGGCGGAGGGCGCACCATGAGTCCGCGCGAAATGCGACTCCGGCCTGTCGAGAAGGGGAAACGATTGTCCTTGGGCGATCGCGCGGCGCGCGTGTCAGAGCACGGACTGAGCAAGAAAGAGATCGAAACACAGACGAAGCAGTTACTCTCGCGCCTCGAAACTTTGCAAGCCGCCTTCAACGCCGATGGGCAGCGGGCGCTGCTGCTGGTGCTGCAAGGGCGCGATGCCGCCGGCAAGGATGGCACCATTCGCACAGTGGTTGGCGCGTGCAATCCCATGGGGGTGCGTGTGGCCGCCTTCGGCCCGCCCAATACGCGCGAGCAATCGCACGACTACCTGTGGCGTATTCACCGAGCCATGCCGCCACGTGGTCTGATCGGCGTGTTTAACCGCTCACACTACGAAGATGTGCTGGTCGTGCGTGTTCGTGGACTGGCGCCGCGCTCGGTGTGGAAGCCGCGATTTCGTCATATCGTGGAGTTCGAGCGCATGCTCGCGGATAGCGGGACCGTGATTGTGAAGTGCTTCCTGCACGTCAGCCGAGAGGAGCAACGCAAGCGCCTGCAGGAACGCCTCGATGATCCGAACAAGAACTGGAAGTTCCGGCTTGGTGATCTGGAAGATCGTGCGCTCTGGAACGACTTCACGCGGGCGTACCGCGATGTGCTGTCTCGCACCAGCACGACATTCGCGCCGTGGTATGTCGTGCCGTCTGATGACAAAAAGATTCGCAACCTGCTGGTGGCGCGCCTGCTGGTGGAGACGATTGAACGACTGTCGCCCCAGTACCCGCAGATGGATCCGGCAGTCGCCGAAGCGGCGGGCGGTTTCAAGTGAACAGCTTGGTATGCTGCGCGTGACCACGTGATGTCGATCCGTGAGCATGTTGTCCAAGCGCGATGCTGCGCTGGCGCTCGCGGGCGTGTTGCGCTTGCGGTCGTGCTGCTGGCGGGCGTGGCGGCACGTCCCAGCGATGCGCAGCGAGGTGCCGACGCGGCGCCGACGAGCCCGGATGCGTTGGCCCTGTTGCGCGACTATTCGGAACGCCGCTTCGGCAGTCCGGACGGTTTGCGCTCGCTGGCTGTGTATGCGGTCGAAGCATTTTCTGACGGGTCGTTGTGGGTTGGGACAGATGCGGGACCGCATCGTTTTGTTGGGGCACGACTCGAGCAGGTCGCGATCCCCGTGGCGAACTCACATGTGCGCGGTATTGGGCGAACCAGTGACGGTGGACTGTGGTTCGCAACGCGCCAGGGCGTGGTGCATCGCGATACCTCGGGCGCTTCGCGGCTCTTTAACGAGGCGAACGGCTTGCCTGGCGGCACGGTCTATTCGCTGGTCGTGAGCAACGCGTATGATGGGCAGGAGCGTGTCATCGCTGCGGCCAACGATGGCATCGCCGTGATGCGCGATGGTAAGTGGTATGAGATACCGCTGCCTGACGGCATGCGTCCGGGCGGACTGGTCGCGCGTGCGCGGCCGCGTCCCGGACGTATCGATGAGTTGTGGATCGGGAACCTGCATGGCGCTGCGGCGAGGTGGCGGGATGGCGCGTGGAAGCGCTTCAATTCGCCGGAAGGGCTAGCCGTGCGTGCACTGGAGCACTTCACGGTGCTTGATGACCGTGCGCGTACACTCTACGCCGCCACGAGTGATGGCGTCTTCGTGCTCAACGAGCTGGCGACGGGTGATCACTTTGCGCGTGTGCCCGGCTCACCGGCGAACGCGTATCGTATGGCCGCGGCACCGCAGGCGGACGGTTCTCATGCACTCTGGGTGGGCACGCTCGATGGCTTGCTGATGCGCCGACGCGGCGTCGAGTGGGATACGCTGCAGCTGCGCAGCACCGAACCGCGCACGCCGGTGCATGCCATGATTGGTGTGCGCGGGCACGCCGGCGGGTATGCGATTTACGTCGGAACACTCGGCGATGGACTGGTACGATTGAGTGTTGGGCGCGGGGCGACGCTGGTGTCAGAGCAGACAGCGCTGCGGCTGTCCATCACGTCGGTACTGGAAGAGCCCAACGGTCGGCGCGATGTCGTGTGGATTGGTACGAACAACTTTGGCGTCATTGAAATCGAGGGCTCGCGTGCGCGCCCGCTGATTCGCGCGGCGGAGATGGGTGACGGACGCTCCAGCGCGCTCTTCGTTCGTGACACCACGCCAGCTGGCGAGGTGTGGGTTGGGGGCGCGCTGGGTGCGTGGCAACGCATCGGCGATCAATGGGTGGACCGGCGGCAGGGGCTTGGCCGGACGACCGTGCGTCGCTTCACCACAGAGCGGGAAGATTTGCCACAGTCTCCGCTGCTCGTGGCGAGTGATAGTGGATTGTTCGTGTGGGAGCGTGACGCGTGGCACCGTGTACCCGGAACACCGGATCTGGCCGTGCGCACCGTGCTTGGCGAAACGGCGAGTGATCGCAGTTTGTGGATTGCGGGTGCGGGCTTTGGTACGATGGTTCGACGCAATGGTCAGTGGTCCACCGATTCGTCGGCGAAGCAGTTCGCGGATGGGCTGATTGTGCACCGCTTCTGCCGGATGTCGCTGGCGGAGGACGAACGCTTGCTCGCGGGTGGGAACCACGGGGTACTCTGGCGTGCACGCGATGGCACAGCGTGGCAAGCGCTCCCGCTTCGCCTGCGCGAGTTCATGCGAAGTGACATGGTGCACGACCTGCGTTGCGATCAGGCCAACCGCGTGCTGGTCGCCACGCTGGACGGCGTGGCCGTGCTTGATCTCAGCGGTCGCGATACGACGGCGTGGCATATGGTCACCATGCTTGGGCCAGCGGACGGCTTGCCGAGTCCGGCCATTCAGGTGATTGGAGAGGGCGGTGCCGTTGGTCCGCGGTGGATTGGCACCTCGCACGGCGTCGGGCGCATCGATGTGCAGACACTTCCGCTACCGGATGCGTCGCTTTTCTCCATGCGCGTGCTGCGCGGCATCGCGGTTGAGCCGGTGCTGGATCGGGAGCGTGTCGCGTTCGAGGATCATCAGATCACGATTGCACTCGCGTTGCCCACCTTTCATCGCGAGGAGGATATTCGCTACCGCATCGTGGTGGACGGTCCGCTGCCGCGCGGGGGGGGCGAGTGGACCGCCAATCCAACGGTGTCGTATCCGGCGATGCCACCCGGTGCGTACACCGTGCGGGCGTGGGCGCGGGATTATGCGGGCCGGGAGTATGGTCCGGTGACGCAGCGGTTTTCTGTGGCGTATCCACCCTGGCGCTCGCCGTGGGCGTGGCTGGGCTACGCGCTGGCGG
>JBGTOG010000003.1:0-2856 GCA_041742675.1 Gemmatimonadaceae bacterium
CGCCGCCGAGTCCCGAGGAACCTGCGCCGGAAGAGCAGACGCCGGAGGAGCAGGTGCCTGAGGAGCAGGTGCCGGATGAACCGCCGCCGCCGCCGGATTCGAGTGCGGAGCCGCCAACGCCGCCGCCGCCGACTGACGCTGATGATACCACGCCTGATTCGCCGCCGGATGAGGAGGAAGCAGCAAGCGATGATCGTTTGCCTGCGGATATTCTGCGCGATGCTGTCGCGACAACACTGCCACCTGGTGCACTCGAACAGTTGCTCGCGCGTGCGGCCGCGCAGCGTGGAGTGCAGGGGCGTGCGGGTGAAGAGAACGTGAGTCTGTTGCGCGGACGTCCACGTGGTGCACGCAGTGGCATGCCGCGTGGGGGTGCGCGGTTGCATCTGCTTGAAACGCTGCGCACCGCAGCGCCATGGCAGACATCACGCGGACGGATTGATCGCACGCAGCGTGTGCAACTGCGCAAGGAAGACTTTCGTGTGCGGCGATTCATTGAACGCACGGGCACGACGGTGATCTTTGTCGTTGACGCGAGTGGGTCGTCGGCATTGGCGCGATTGTCGGAAGCGAAGGGCGCGATTGAGATGTTGCTCGCCGAGAGTTATGCGCGGCGTGATCGTGTGAGTTTGATTGGATTTCGCGGGAGCACCGCCGAGACGCTGTTGCCGCCCACGCGGGCGCTGGCGCGGGCGCGGAGGGTTCTTGCTGCCCTGCCCGGTGGTGGTGGCACACCCATGGCCACGGCGATTGATGCAAGTATTGAAGCGGCGGTGCTGGCGCAGCGTGCGGGGACGTCGCCGCTGGTGGTGTTTCTGACGGACGGTCGGGCGAACATCGCGCGTGATGGCACGCCGGGTCGTCCGCTTGCCGCATCGGACGCACTGGCCAGCGCGCGTGTCTTCGCCATGCAGCAGCTCTCAGCGCTGTTCGTGGATACGTCGCTCAGGCCAGACAGCACCACGCGTGCCCTGGCCGAGGCCATGCGGGCGCGCTATGTGCCGCTGCCGGCGGCCAACAGCGAGGCATTGCGCGGATTGGTGCGAACAGTTCAGCGTACAGCAGATGGCGAACGCGCATGATCCGGTTGTCCCGTCGAGCGGTGCGGGAGCGTCAGTTATGACGTCGGCCATTCCGCTGCAGGTTATTTCGGTCCGCGAAACACCCGCGCGTGTATTCGTGCGCTCGGTGGTGTTCGTGGTGCTGTACTGGTGGTTGGCGACGGGCGCGATCTTTGCGCTGGAGCGCAGTGAGACTACGCGTGGGGCCGGATTGGCGCTCGCATTGGTGCTCGGCTCGGTGGGCGTGTGGTTGCTGCTGCGTTCGCGTGAGGATGTCACGCCGGCCGGTGCGCGCTGGTCGTTCTTGGGTGCCGCGTTTTTATGGAGCCTTGTGCAGGTGGCGTTTTACGGTGGGTGGGTGGTGGGGCCAGAGTCGCGCGCTGTGTATGTACCGGCGCAACCGGCGACGTTTGGTTTTGCCACGCAGGCCGTGCTGGCAATGTTCTGGTATCAGCTGCTGATGCTGGCGTCGCTCGCTGTCACATGGTTTGCGACATGGCGACAGAAGAACCGCACGGGCTGGTGGGGACTGCTGCTGTTTTACACCACGCATCAACTCGCGTGCATCAGCATCTTCTTTGGCGTGGAGAATCCGGGGCGCGGCTTTTTCCCGAAGCACCTGGAGTTTCTGGAGTCGTACTTTGGTCCGTCGCACAACTCGCTGTTTCTGCCGGGGGCAGTGGCGGTGCTGTTGGTGCTGACGCTGGCGTTTGCGATCAGGGCACTGCGCGATGCAATGCCAATGCGAAGGCAGGCGATGACGTTGCTGACGGTACTCGGCACGCTCGGCGTGATCGAACTGCTCGTGCTCGGCCTCGATGTTGACCTGCGACTGTGGGATCAGTTCCTGGATTTCCGGGGATACTGAGCCCGGTTGGTTTTCTGTTGCAGTTCCTGATTCGTCTTTGCGGCTACAGAGTGCCTTGGGGCTTTCTGGCTTTGCGGCCTACTTTATTTCGTCGCGCAGAGCAGAGCACCGACGGTGCCCAAACGCCTCTGCAACGAGCCCCCCGAACGATCCGAGAGAGACGTAGGGCACCTTGGGTGTTCAGTTCGTCGTACGAAATAAAGTCGGCCGAATAGCCGGAAAGCCGACAGGCACTTTTTAGCCGTATAGGCGAATCAGGAACTGCAACTGCGGGGGGGGGGGCTCCTCGGGATGCGCACGCCGAGGGTTCAATCAGCGCGACGAATCGCTCCCGGAAGTGCCTGCACGACACGCGTCATGTTCGTCTTGGTCGTTGCTTCCGCTTTGAGCGCATCCCAGTCGTCCGGTGGGTGGCCAGCGTCGAGCTGTTCAGCAAAGCGACGGTATGCATCAGTGGAGCTACCGTAGGCTCGAAGGCTGGTCTGGTCGTTCACCCAGCCGTAGATGATGATTCGGACCTCCGAGAGGTATCGAAAAAACAGTCGAAACCTGCCCGCGCCAAACTTGTCACGGCGCCAATGGCGGCGAGTCGATCCGAGCGTGTTGCCTTGCCGATAACGTGACGCCGAGGGGTCCTGGGGGATCTGTTTGAGCATCGCGTCGCAGAGATACGACAAGACTTTCTGATTCGCTGTCGCAGATGTGCCGCGCCGACCACCACCCTTTGACTCGTGCCGCGCGAGTTCTCGTTCGGCCGCCGCGGTGAGTCGCTCCAGTTGCTCGACGAGCGCCGGGTGGAACAGCAGTGTCCAGCCATTGACAACGAGGATGTCACTCGGGCCTGGCGAGGGGACATCAGCCTTAGAGCGCGACCGCGCCATCAATCGGCTGGTCGGGATCGATGGAACCAACCGCGTTCACGACGCG
>JBGTOG010000038.1:0-8365 GCA_041742675.1 Gemmatimonadaceae bacterium
CCCGCGCGCCTTTCGCGCGGCTCAACGGCGCGCCGCGCGCAGGCCGCGATGCTGCTCAATCGCCTGCACACCCTCGGTCTGCGCACCATCGACACCGTTACTCTCATGCGCACGCGCCGCGTGATGGTGTCCGTGGCCGGCCGCACGCTACGCATTCACGAAGGGTACGCTCACGCACCGGAGCCGGTGCTGCGTGCCATCGTGACGTTCGCCACCGCACGTACACGCGCTGCACGACTGGCCGCCCAGGAGATCATCCTTGGACATCCCGTAGATCGGCCGGCGGCCGTGCGACGCGAAGAACCGCCGCGACCGGGTGATGCACCCTTGCTCGCGCGTCTTGCCGATGCACATCACGAACTCAACGTGCAGCACTTCGGCGGGACGCTGAGTCGCATTCCGGTGCGGCTCTCCGGACGCATGAAAACGCGCCTCGGCCACTACAGCCCATCCGGCGAGGACGGACCGACCGCCGAGATCGTGCTGAGCCGGCGTCACGTGCGACGTGATGGATGGCCGGAAGCCATGCATACACTCCTGCATGAGATGGTGCACCAGTGGCAGGATGAGACGTCGCGACCGCTGGATCATGGGCCCGTCTTTCGCCGGAAGGCGAAGGAAGTGGGTGTATTGCCGCGAGCGCGGCGACCGATCGGGGTGTAGCCTCGACGCGACCGCCGACTAACTTCCGGGCATGGGCTCGCCGCGTCGGCTGCCCGCTACCCGAGAGGTTTTGCTCATGGCCACCACCGTCGATCCCGTCGCGTCCATTCCCGCGCTCCCGTCTGTTGAACTGACAGCGCATCCGGGGGACCTGTTCAATATTGACGCCGCGCTGACCGAAGAAGAGCGCGCCATTCGCGACACGGTGCGCGCGTTTGTCGACGAGAAAATCCTGCCCATCATCGGGCAGTGTTATGTGGACGGACGTTTCCCCAAAGAACTCATCGGCGAGATGGCCGAGATGGGATTGCTCGGCTCGTCGTTGCCTGAGGAATACGGCTGCGCCGGTCTGTCGAGCGTTGCGTACGGTTTGATCATGCAGGAGCTCGAGCGCGGCGACTCCGGCATTCGTTCGTTTGCCTCGGTGCAGGGCGCGCTCGTGATGTATCCGATCTTTGCGTTTGGCAGCGAAGAGCAGCGTCGCACATATCTGCCGCGTCTCGCGAAGGCAGAACTGATCGGCTGCTTTGGCCTTACCGAGTCCGACTACGGATCAAATCCTTCGGGCATGATCACGCGTGCGCGCGAACAGGCGGACGGCTCGTGGGTGATTAACGGCGGCAAGATGTGGATCACCAACGGCAACATGTCCGACATCGCCATCGTCTGGGCGAAAACCGGCGACGCCGACGACGACAAGTCGATTCGTGGTTTTATCGTACACACCGACACGCCCGGCTTCAGCGTGAAAGAGACCAAGGGCAAGCTGTCATTGCGTGCGAGCGTGACCAGCGAACTCGTGTTTGAAGACGTGCACGTGGCGGCCAACGCAGTGCTGCCCAACTCCGGGGGCCTCAAGAGCCCACTCATGTGCCTCACGCAGGCGCGCTATGGGATTTCATGGGGTGTGCTGGGCGCGGCACTGGCCTGCTTTGAAGAAGCGGTGTCGTACGCGAAGAACCGCGTGATGTTTGATCGGCCCATTGGCGGCTTTCAGATTCAGCAGGTGCGTCTGGCGGACATGCTGACGGAGATTGTGAAGGGACAGCTGGTCGCGTTGCACCTTGGTCGCCTCAAGGACGCTGGCAATTTCACGCCGCAGCAGGTGTCGCTGGCCAAGCGCAACAACGTGCACATTGCCACCGAAGCGGCCCGCGAAACGCGTCGGTTGCTCGGCGGCAATGGCATCCTCGCCGAATATGCCGCCATGCGGCACATGGCGAATCTGGAGAGCGTGTACACGTACGAGGGAACGCACGACGTGCACTCGCTCATTCTTGGACAGGCGATCACGGGGCTGAGCGCGTTCAAGTAGTGAGATATTTGCGCCTGTGAGCGCTCGCGAGCGCCGTCAGGCGTGGCTAGCAGAGTGGTCATGAACATGAGTCGCTGTGTAAACGGGATGCGAGAGCACTGCGAGTCTGCTCTTGCGTCCCGTTTGCACAGGCGTACTTTGGCGCGGGGTCCTGTTTGTCACGTATTGGCAGTTGCCGTGCGTACTCGCCCGACCGCGGCAGCACCGCGCAGCCGCGTCCCCCCGGTCATCGATTCCTGGAGATTCGAGATGCGATCAGTGTTGCTGTCCGATCCGCTTGCGCCTTTCCTCAGATGCGTGGCGTCAGCAGTAGCGGCCTCCAGCAGGTGGCGGCGAGCGTCCGCACGAATCACCCTGGTCACCGCGCTCTGCTTTGCATCGGCGACCAGTATTCAGGCTCAGGGTACGGGAGTGATTACCGGCACCATTGTCAATGACCGTGGGTCGCCAGTGAGCGACGCGCAGCTCGGCGTAGACGGGCAGTCAGGCGTCGGCACTACCACTGATGCCTCCGGGCGTTTCCGCCTCACGGGCATTACAGGCAGCGGTGAGGTGCCTGTCACGGTGCGGCGCATTGGTTACCAACCGCGCACCGTTCCAACCGTCATCGGTGCCGCAAATGTTCGCATCGTGATCGTGGAGCGAGCGCTTGAGCTGAGCGGCATCGTCACCACTGGCACCGCCGGCGTCACCGAGAAGCGCGCCATTGGCAATGCGGTGACGACGGTCAGCGCCTCGGAGATCGTCGCCACGCAGCCGATCAACAACTTTCAGGATCTGCTGAATGGTCGAGCGTCTGGAGTCAGTGTAGTTGCCAGTTCCGGGCAGGTGGGAACTGGATCTCGCATTCGGGTACGCGGCGCGTCGTCGCTCTCGCTCAACAACAATCCGCTCATCTTCGTGGACGGCGTGCGCGTGGACAATACGCAGGCGTCTGGACCTACTACGCAGGGCTTTGGCTCGCAGTCGATCTCGCGCTGGAACGACTTCAATCCCGATGACATCGAAAGCCTCGAGATCATCAAGGGGCCGGCCGCCGCGACGCTTTATGGCACCGAGGCCGCTGCTGGTGTCATCCAGATCATCACCAAGCGCGGTGCGGCCGGCAAGCCGGTGTGGAATGCGACGTATCGCATGGGAGCAAACTGGGTGCCTGACTGGCGCAATCGGTTTGAGGACAACTGGGGCCGCACGCCCGTGGCAGGGTCCACGACGGCATTTGATACGGTACAGATTTCCACGCGGCAGCTCAACGATTCGCTCAACGCGAACTTTGGCCGCGACATTTTTGAAGCCGGCATGCTCTCTGACCTGCAGCTCAGTGTGAGCGGCGGTACGCCAACCCTGCGCTACTACATGGGCGGCGGTTACGAAGAGAACCAGGGCGCCGAGATTGTGAATCGCCTGCATCGCACCAATCTGCGCGTGAACCTCTCCGCGACGCCCAACGACAAGTTCGATGTGCAAACATCCATGGCCTACACGACTGGACGCACCTATCTGCCGTACGAAGCCGGTGGAGGTGGCGCCGTGTGGGGCACGTTGTTTTCCTCGCCGGGTTTCCTGTTCTCCGGGCGCAATGCCGGAAATGCGCAACTGGGCTTTCGTTCCGGTCCACCAGATGTGTACTACGAGGCCTACAACAACTTCCAGGACGCCGACCGATTCACGGGCAGCATCACCCTCACCAATCGCGCGACCAGCTGGTTCAATCACCGGATCATTCTTGGTGTGGACCGACTTGCCGAAGACAATCAGGCGCTGACCCCACGCAATGATCCGCTGGCGGCGCGCTATTCGGCCTTCTCCGGATCCGGGGCGCCAACCAACGGCTCCATGGCCGTCTCTACGCGTGACGTCACGGTCACCACGTTCGACTATCTCGCCAATCTGGATTTCAACCTGAACGAAGCGTGGCGCAGCGTCAGCTCAGTTGGCGGTCAGTTCTTTGGTCGCAAATCGCTGTTCCGCGCCGCATCCGCGAACGATTTCCCCGCCGCTGGTTTGCTCTCGTTGGCCGCGGCTGCCGTGCGCAACGTGACCGGCGACGAAGTTTTCGAAAACAACACTGTGGGCGGGTTTGTTCAGCAGCAGCTCGTCTGGAACAATCGGCTCTTCATCACGGCTGCGGTGCGCGCTGACGACAACTCGGCGTTCGGCACTAACTTTGACGTGGTCACGTACCCGAAGCTGAGCCTGTCGTATGTGATCAGCGAAGAACCGTCCATTGCATTGCCTGACTTCGTCAGTCAGCTTCGTTTACGTGCCGCGTACGGTGGCAGCGGACAGCAGCCCGGAGCCTTCGATGCCACGCGCACGTACGGCGCGCAAGGTGGATTCCTCACGCCGCTCAATGCGGGTAATCCGGACCTTGGCCCCGAGCGCAGCACCGAACTGGAACTGGGTTTCGAAGCGGCGCTTTTTGAGGATCGGCTTGGGCTCGACTTCACGTACTTCAATGGCGTGACCCGAGATGCGATTCTCGCGCGTCTCGCGCCGCCGTCGGCGGGCTTTCCTGGTGAGCAGCTGTTCAACGCCGGTGAAGTCGGACGCAGCGGCCTTGAAGGTCTCGTACGATATCAGGCCGTGACGCGCGACAACTTTGCACTCGACTTCACGTTGAGCGGCAGTGTGCTCGGCTACGAGATCAACAGCCTCGGGCCGACCACGGACGTGGTGTCGCTTTCCGCGCAGATTCAGCATGTCGTGGGATACGCTCCCGGCGCCTGGTGGGACCGGCGTCTCGTGAGCGCGGATTTTGATCCCGTCACACGGCGTGCCATCAACATCATGTGTGATAATGGCGAGGGAGGTTCAGTGGCATGCGCCGATGCGCCGCGGGTCTTCATTGGAAACTCTGTCCCCACGCGCGAAGGATCACTCGGCACCGGCGCCACGATCTTCAAGAACTTTCGCCTCAACGCGTTTTTCGACTATCGCGGTGGATACAGCAAGCTCGATGGCAACCGACGGGTACGCTGCAACCTCTTCGCCCTCTGCGAAATCAACTATCACCCCGAACGCTTCGACCCATTGTTGGTGGCGGAAGCACAGGGTGGTACGCAGTTCACAACCGAGCTGATTCAGGATGCGAGCTTCGTCCGCTTCCGCGAGCTGTCTGCCACCTATACCCTGCCGGCGCGATTCACGCGTTCCATCGGTGCCGGACGCGCCACGATCACGGTTGCCGGCCGAAACCTTGCGCTCTTTACCAAGTTCCCCGGGATCGAGCCCGAGGCGTCATTCAATGGTGGATCACGCGGTGGTGCTTTTGGCCAGTGGGAGCAAAATGTGTTGCCGCAGCTTCGCCAGTTCGTGACCACGTTCAACCTGAGCTTCTGACCATGACGCGCACATCAAAATCCGCATTGACGGTCGCCATGGCTGGACACGTCGCGACCCGCGAACCTCGTCGCCTGCTGACACGCTGGTCCGGCGCCTTGCTGGCCGCGTTGCTGCTGAGTACGACAGCGTGTGACACCGTTGATCGCCTGCTCACCGTATCCTCACCGAGCCGGCTCGACGAAAACACCTACCTCATTCCCGCGAACGCCCTGCTCATTTCCAACTCGGCCGTTGCCGACTTCGAATGCGCTCTTGGTGGATACATTGTCGCGAGCGGACTCGCGGCCAACGAACTGTACGATGGCTCGCAAACGGCGGCGCGCTGGTCGTACGATCGCCGCGACGTTGATCCCACGCAGGCGCAGTATGCATCGGCAGGATGTGTCGCGGTTGGTGTGTACACACCGATCAACGTGGCGCGTCACACCAACGATCAGGCTGTACGATTGCTGGAGGGGTGGACCGACCAACAGGTCGCCAACCGTCAGAGTCTCATCGCACGCAACGCCGCGATGGCCGGCTACTCGCTGATTCTCCTGGGAGAAGGCTTTTGTCAGTCGAGCATCAACCTGGGTCCGGCGCTCACGTCGGCGCAGGCACTCGACTCTGCCGAGGTGCGCTTTACCAAGGCGCTCTCGGCGGCGCAGGCGGCCAACGATCAGAGTCTGATCAACCTCGCACGAGTGGGACGCGCACGCGCACGTCTCGGCGCGGGGAAAACGGCCGGTGCAGCCGAAGATGCGGCGCTTGTTCCGCAGACCTTTGTATACAACGCCACGCATGATCTGATCGCGGCGTCGCGCAACAACCGTGTATTCGCGCAGAACAATCAGGGGTTTGCGGTCACCGTGGCACCCGCGTACCGTGCGCTGACAGTGCAGGGCACACCCGATCCGCGCGTGGTGGCCGTCAACAACAATCGTCTGACACCAGATCAGCTCAACGCGTTGTGGTCCCAGCAGAAATACACATCACTGACCGCCTCGACACCGATTGCCACCGGGGTGGAAGCGAAGCTTATTCTGGCCGAAGTTCGTGGGGCCGGCGAAGGCGTGGGAATCATCAACGCACTGCGCGCGCGGGCTGGTGTTGCGCTGCCGCCGCTCTCTGGCGCCGAGACGTCGGCGTTCGCTGCCACCGTCGCGGAAGAACGTCGACGGGAGCTGTGGCTGCAGGGGAATCGCTGGTTTGACATGAACCGATTGAACCTGGCACAGATGCCGGCCGCGGGCGTCGACTATCCGAAGGGCGGTGGTGTGTACGGTACACAGCGCTGCTGGCCGCTGCCGGATGTGGAGCGTCTGGCCAACCCGAACATCTGACCATCCGGAAGTCCACGCACACGGGCCGTTTCCCCACGGGGAGACGGCCCGTGTCTCGTTTGTGGCGCATGGATTATCGAACGCCTCGCAAACACGACGCTCGCGTCACATTGCGACCCGCCGCGCACCGTCCTAGCTTTCGCATGTGAATTCATTCACAAGCACCCATAATCCGGAGCGAGCACGGTGAAGATTGCCGTCTGCATCAAGCGCGTCCCCGTCATGGAAGTCAAGTTCGCGATTACCGCGGATGGCTCTCGTTACGAAGAGACGGGCCTCAAGTACGACATCAACGATTTCGATCTCTGGGCCATTGAAGCGGCCCTGCAGCTCAAGGAGAAGGCCGGCGACGGATCGGTGCATGTGGTCTGCATGGGACCCAGCACGGCGCAGGAGCAGATTCGCAAGGCCATGGCCATGGGCGCCGACTCCGGAGTGCTGCTCGAAACGGACGCGCGCAACTACGACGGACTCACCGTTGCGCGCGCCCTCGCCGCCGAGCTGAAAGATGGCGGCTATGACCTCGTGCTCTTCGGCCGCATCGCGATCGATTCCATGAATCAGATGACGGGACCGATGGTTGCCGAACTGCTCGGCTTGCCCGTGGTCACCAACGTGTTCAAACTCGACATCAACGGTGCGATAGGTAAAGCCGAACGTGTGCTCGAAGGCGCGAGTGAAGTCATGGAGTTTCCGTTGCCCGCCGTGCTCACCATCGACGACGGACTCAACAAGGAACGCCTGCCATCGCTCAAGGGCATCATGGCGGCCAAGAAAAAGCCGCTTGAAGTAAAGCCTGCAAACCTTGGCGATGCGGCTGTCACCGTGCAATCCATGGCGCTGCCCGCCGAACGGTCCGCCGGCCGAATTGTTGGCGAAGGCGCCGACGCGGTGCCGGAGCTTGTGCGACTCCTCCAGACTGAAGCGAAGGTGCTCTGATATGGCTCACGTACTTGTAATGGCCGAGACGCGTGCTGGTGAACTGCGCAAGGTCGCGCTCGAAGCAGTGACGGCGGCGCGTCAGCTCGCCGAACAGTCTGGCGGCGGTGAAGTGCACGTGGTCTTAGCTGGCGGCGCCGGCATTGGCAGCAAAGCCGAACCGCTCGCGATGCATGGCGCCGACAAGGTGCTCGTCCTCGAGCACGATGGCTTTGCGCAATACAATCCGGAAGCGCTTACGGCCACGCTGGCTGGATTGCTGAGCGGTGGCACGTACGCGTACGGTCTCTTCAGCGCGACGTCTCACGGAAGAGATCTGTCGCCGCGTGTGGCGGCCCGACTCGGCGTTGGCCTGGTACCCGATCTCACGGGATTCAGTGTTGCGAACGGTGCCGTGGTTGGACAGCACCCGATCAATAACGGCAAGGTGATTGCAACGCTGGCACTCTCCGGTGCTCCAACGTTGTTATCCGTCCGTCCGGCGGCCTTCACACCCGCCGAGGATGCGCGCGCGCTGGTAACCGAAGCGATCACGTCAGCCGCCGATCCCATGGCGTCGCGCGTGAAGGTGATTGAACTCAAGCAGGGCAACACCGACAAGATCGATCTCAACGACGCACCCGTCATCGTGGCTGGTGGACGCGGCCTCAAGGCACCCGAGAACTTCAAGCTGTGTGAGGATCTGGCCGAAGCGTTTGGCAACGCTGCGGTGGGCGCCACGCGCGCGGTCACCGATGAAGGCTGGCGCCCGCACACCGATCAGATTGGACAGACCGGTCGG
>JBGTOG010000051.1:0-14287 GCA_041742675.1 Gemmatimonadaceae bacterium
CGCGGGCGACAGCGGCATCGTGTACTGCCAGAGCCGCAAGGCCGTCGAGCAGATGACAGACTTCCTGCGCCAGCAGGGTGTGCGCGCGGTGGCATATCACGCGGGGCTTGAGTCAGACGAACGCGCGCGCAATCAGGACGCATTCCAGCGCGACGATGTGGATGTCGTGGTCGCGACCGTCGCGTTTGGCATGGGCATCGACAAGTCGAACGTGCGCTTTGTCATTCACCGCGACATGCCCAAGGACATTGAATCGTGGTATCAGGAAATCGGCCGCGCCGGTCGCGATGGGTTGCCCAGCGACTGCGTGTTGTTTTACTCGTGGGCTGATGTGAAGCTGCACGAGCGCTTTCTGGATCGTGTGGAAGACGAGGCGCTTCGCCGACGCACACGCGCGGCCACGGTAAACCTGTTTGACCTGGTCGAGCGTGGTGGTTGTCGGCATCAGGCATTGGTCGCGCATTTTGACGAAACCATCGAAATGTGCGGTGCTTCGTGTGATGCGTGTTCCGGCGAGACGGTGGAGTCGCGCGTCGCGTCGGCCATCGAACTGGACACCGCACCCGCGTGGCGTGCACCGCGAAGCACGGTGCGCGGCACCAGCAGCGGGCTCGATGCCGCGGAGCTGGATACAGATGATCGCGCGCTCTTCGAAGCGCTGCGCGCGCGGCGGCGTGAGTTGGCCGACGAGGCTGGCGTGCCGGCCTACATCGTCTTCGGCGACAAGGTGCTGCTCGAGATGGTCGCCCGGCGCCCGGCGTCACCGAGTGAGTTGCTGCAGGTGCCGGGTGTGGGGCAGGCGAAGCTTGAGCGCTATGGTGATGCGTTTCTCGAGGTGCTGGCGGTGTGGGAGTAGTGAGGTAGTGCGCAGGCCACCGGCGACCGCGCGCACGCCACGTGTCAGTCCCCCGCCACCGGCTGATACAACTCCGCTCCCGCCTCGCGGAACTCCGCCGCCTTCGCACGGAGACCGTCTGCGACCTGCGCCGACAGCGTCTCCACTTCGGCCGACATCGCCTGCTTTCGCAGCTGCTGCGTGAGCTCCATGGAGCAGAACTTCGGACCGCACATCGAACAGAAGTGCGCGACCTTGGCGCCATCGGCCGGCAGCGTCTGATCGTGATACTTGAGCGCCGTCACCGGATCGAGCGCCAGCGCAAACTGATCGCGCCACCTAAACTCGAAGCGCGCCTTGCTGAGTGCGTCATCCCACTCCTGCGCGCGAGGATGTCCTTTGGCGAGGTCTGCTGCGTGCGCTGCGATGCGATACGTAATCACACCTGCTTTTACGTCGTCGCGATCAGGCAGCCCCAGGTGCTCCTTGGGCGTCACATAGCACAGCATCGCCGTGCCGTACCAGCCAATCTGTGCCGCGCCAATCGCGCTTGTGATGTGATCGTAGCCCGGCGCGATGTCGGTGGTGAGCGGACCGAGCGTGTAGAACGGCGCCTCGTGGCACCACGCGAGCTGATTGTCCATGTTCTCCTTGATCTTGTGCATGGGCACATGACCAGGACCTTCACACATCGTCTGCACATCGTACTCCCACGCGATCTTCGTGAGTTCACCCTGCGTCATGAGCTCGGCGAACTGCGCGTCGTCATTCGCATCCGAAATCGACCCGGGGCGCAAGCCGTCACCCAGCGAGAACGACACATCATACGCCGCCATGATCTCGCAGATTTCGCGGAAGTGCGTGTACAGGAACGATTCCTTGTGATGCGCGAGACACCACTTTGCAATGATTGAGCCGCCGCGCGATACAATGCCGGTGAGACGATTCGCGGTGAGCGGCACATAGCGCAGCAGCACGCCCGCGTGCACGGTGAAGTAGTCCACGCCCTGCTCACACTGCTCAAGCAGCGTATCGCGGTAGATCTCCCACGTGAGCTCCTCGGGAATGCCGCCCACCTTCTCGAGCGCCTGATAAATGGGCACGGTGCCAATGGGCACGGGCGAGTTCCGCAGAATCCACTCGCGCGTCTGGTGAATGTGTTTGCCGGTGGACAGGTCCATCACCGTGTCCGCACCCCACAGTGTAGACCAGCGCAGCTTCTCCACTTCGTCTTCGATCACCGAGCGCACGGCCGAGTTGCCGATGTTC
Organism: Gemmatimonadaceae bacterium; assembly: GCA_041742675.1. Lineage (GTDB taxonomy): Bacteria > Gemmatimonadota > Gemmatimonadetes > Gemmatimonadales > Gemmatimonadaceae > JAABRT01. Next base: position 2,105 of record JBGTOG010000051.1, read on the forward strand.
GCGTTGATCTTGACCTTGAAGCCGCGTCCGATGATCTGCGGTTCGATTTCCGGATGATTGATGTTTGCCGGAATGATGGCGCGTCCGCGCGCCACTTCACTGCGCACAAACTCCGCGGGCATACCTTCACGCAGCGCGACAAACTCCATCTCCGGCGTGATCTCGCCGCGTCGTGCGTAGGCCATTTGTGTCACACGCTGCCCGGTCTTCGCCACTCGTGCACCGCGAATCAATCCCGCGGGCATCTCCGGTGCATCGCTCGCGGTGGGCACCGGACGCTTGATCACGTCTTCGGTGTCACCACGCGCAATGATCCACGGTGTGCGAAGTGCGGGCAAACCCTCGCGCACATCATGGCCGAGTGGACCGCTGGTATCGTACACACGAAGCGGCACTTCACCGCCTGACAGCACGATCTCTCGAAAGGGAACGCGAATGCCGTGTGGCCCGTCCACATACACCTTTTGCGACGCCGGAAACGCTTCGCCGTAGTCGTTTGGCGGCACGGTTGCTGGTGCGCTGGCTGGCGACGGGTGATTGGGCTGGTCGATCATGTGGCGTTCCTCGCGGCGTAAGTTGGCCGACGAATGGGCGCTGGAGCGGCAGCTGGTGTACACGCGTGAGTCGAATCACACGGTGATCCGCTCAGGTGCAACTCCACGTTCCGCATCCGCCACGCTCCCTCCGCCGGTGTAAACCGGGTCAGGTTCCAAGAGACTCTCTCAACCGCAGCGCGTGCCGCGGTACCCCTGGTGGCTGATTCACTGAAAGCTAACACCGTACCGGACTGTTCGGCGCGCCGCACCTGTCCCGTGGCGGCATCGCCGAATGGCTGCCGAAGCACGATGCCCTGGGGCATTCTGCCTATTGCATAGTTCGCAGGCCGAACCTAGCGTGGATTTGACGGTCACGTTCGTCGCACCGTTGCGCTCGAGCGCACTCCCTAAAGGATGCGAAGCGGTCGTTTCGTCGGCGCGTGCATCGGCGATCACCTCGCTACCATCGGTTCGTTTGATCGACGATCAGCACGAAGAGAAGGCTATGACAGCCTCTGATGCCGTTCCGTACAACCTGAACGCAGCACTCGATCGATCGGGAACGTCCGCCGTCGTGGTGGGAACAGAGGGCAATCAATCCGTGCGACTCCACGGCGTTCAGGTGATGCGCGGAGGTCATTGCAACGCGATGCCGCCTTTGCGTCTTACGGTCGAACTCATACCGGTGCCATGAGAATGCGCTACCTCACAGCTCGTCGGGTCATCGCAGTCGCGTTGATTGGCGCTACCGCCGGCTGCGGCAATCTGTTTCAGTCGGATTGCATTTCGATCGGCGTGTCAGGCATCGACGTCACGGTGCTTTCCGCCTCCGGTTATCCACCACTCGTCGCGTTGCCCACGGTTCGTCTCGTAGACGGCGACTACGAAGAACTGGCCGCGAGGTCATCAGACACCATCACATATCGCTTTCACGGTGCTATCGAGCGTCCCGGCATCTACAGCGTTCTGGTAGAGGCACCCGGCTACTTCCCGGTGCGTCGGGATGCTGTGCAGGTCGTGCGCAGCGGGCACTGCAACTACCTCCAGCCGGTGCGCCTGACGGTGGAGCGTGAGCGAGTGCCGTGACCCCTCACACCGTCTCAGTTTCTGAGCTGCGAGCAAACTGCCTGGCGGTTTTTGAGCAGGTTCGACGCACAGGAACGTCCATAACTGTTACCCATCGAGGCAAGCCGATCGCCCAAATCGTGCCTACGTCCGACGCCACCGCCGACGGAAGCTGGCTCGGCAGCATGCGGGGTACGGCTACGATCACTGGAGATTTGGTGGAGCCCGTATGGGAAGAGGGATGAACGGGCCGCGCAAAGTCAGCAGTCACTAACCCGCAGACGAGAAACAATCACACCTTGTGATACCCCACCCGCGCCGCCTCACGACGGTCTTCCGCCTGATAGACCTCGAAGTCATCAAAAAACGCCGGTGCTTCGGACTGCATCACGCGCATCACCACGATCGCCAGTCGACGAATCTCCATCTCCGCGCCTTCGCTTGAGCGCAGCTCCAGCATCGTACGCCACGCGCGCGCGTTACCGGTCACGACAATCTTGGTTTCGGTGCTGTTCGGCAACACACCACGCGCCGCCTCACGCGCCATCTTGCGGCGATGCACGCGGTCGTCGACCCATGCGTACCGCGTCATGAGTTCATCCACAAGCGAGATGTACGCATCAAGCGCGCTGCCCATCTGCGCGATCCACGCCGCTTCCAGTGCTGCGTCACCAATGATCGCCGGCGGCATGACAAACTGTGCGTCACTTTCGTCAACGTAACGCTGCGAGAGCTGCGAATACGCAAAGCCCGCGCGATGACGCACGAGTTCATGCGTGAGTGACCGACTGATGCCCTCGAACAGCAGCGAATAGTTCGCGTGCTCCAGCACACTGCCGTGTCCCTGCTTCTTGATGTTGCCGAGGTATGCGCGCGTTTCGCGATTGGCCGGGTTTTTCTGGCTCATGTAGCAGAGCCGACCCGCAAACTCGGCCAACCGCTCGCCATCGGAACTCTCGCCCATCCATGATACCGGCAAATGCGCGGGTTCGGTGAAGACGGGGCGCGACAACACGGTCACGCGCGGCTCGCGCAGGATGGCGGATTCAACAAGTGGCATGATAGCGGGGGGAACGGTGACGGGTGCGGGTGACGAAGTGCCAAGGCAAAAAATAACACCCGTGTCGAGTCCGGACTTGCCCTTCACCGCCTCCGGGCCGCGTACGCGGCATCGCATGCAGTCATCTTCGTCTTTACGGCTATAAAGTGCCTCGAGGCTTTCCGGCTATTCGGCCTACTTTATTTCGTACGGCGAACAGAGAGATCCAGGTGCCGTGAGGATCCATGACCACCAACGGTGCTCTGTTCGGCTTCCGACATAAAGTATGCCGCAAAGCCGGAAAGCCTCGAGGCACTCTGTAGCCTCATAGGCGAATCAGAACTGCAACTGCTCGCGCGCTGCGCCAGAGAACGCACGGATTTATCTTCCACTCATGACCACCATCTCCCAGAACGACTTCATCACGTCCATCGCCGACGCGCTCCAGCACATTTCGTACTACCACCCGCTGGATTACATCACCGCGCTCGCCGACGCCTACGAACGCGAGCAGAGTCCGGCCGCGAAAGACGCGATTGCGCAGATCCTCACCAACTCGCGCATGTGCGCCGAGGGGCACCGTCCGATCTGCCAGGACACCGGCATTGTGGTGGTGTTTCTGAAGGTCGGCATGAACGTGCGTTGGGACGCCACGATGAGTGTGCAGGAGATGGTGAACGAAGGCGTGCGCCGCGCGTATCTGCTCCCGGACAACGTGCTGCGTGCGTCCATCGTGGCTGATCCGGCGTTCACACGCGCCAATACGCGCGATAATACGCCGGCGGTGGTGCACTACGAGATTGTGCCGGGTGACACGGTGGAGGTGAAGCTCGCCGCCAAGGGGGGGGGATCAGAGAACAAATCCAAGTTCGCCATGCTCAATCCCGGTGACTCCGTGGTGGACTGGGTCATGAAGACCGTACCACTCATGGGCGCCGGCTGGTGCCCGCCCGGCATGCTCGGCATTGGCATTGGCGGTTCCGCCGAAAAGGCGATGCTCATGGCGAAGGAGTCGCTCATGGAGCACATCGATATGGCGCAGCTCAAGGAGCGCGGACCGCAGAATCGCATTGAAGAGCTGCGCATTGAACTGTGCGACAAGATCAATGCGCTCGGCATTGGTGCACAGGGACTCGGCGGACTCTCGACCGTGCTCGACGTGAAGGTGTTCGACTACCCCACGCACGCCGCGTCCAAGCCCATCGCCCTCATTCCCAACTGCGCGGCCACGAGACACGCGCACTTCACGCTCGATGGTAGCGGTGCGGTGAGTCTGCCGGTACCAAGTCTGTCAGACTGGCCAGCGGTTACCTGGCGCCCTGATGTCAACGCGAAGCACGTTGATCTGAACACACTCACTCCCGAAGTCGTCGCGAGCTGGAAAGCGGGTGATCGTCTGTTGCTCAACGGCCAGTTGCTCACCGGTCGCGACGCCGCGCACAAGCGAATTGCCGGACTCTTCGCCAGCGGGGAGTCGTTGCCGCCCGGTGTGGATTTCACGAACCGTGTGATCTACTACGTGGGGCCGGTAGACGCCGTGCGCGATGAAGCGGTTGGTCCTGCGGGCCCGACCACGGCGACACGCATGGATGGCTTCACCGACATGATGCTCGAGAAGACCGGGCTGATCGCCATGATCGGCAAAGCGGAACGTGGTCCAACCGGCGTGGCCGCGATTGCGAAGCACAAGGCCGCGTATCTCATGGCGGTGGGTGGTGCAGCGTATCTCGTGTCCAAGGCGATCCGTTCGTCACGCGTGGTCGCGTTTGAAGATCTCGGAATGGAAGCGATTTACGAGTTTGAGGTGCAGAACATGCCGGTGACGGTCGCGGTTGATGCGACGGGTGACAACGTGCATGAGACAGGGCCTCGCGAATGGGCGGCGAAGATCCGGCAGTTGCCGGTGTTGGCATAGCGCTCTGCAATGTTCTACCGTTGCAGAGCCTCCTGCAGCGCCCGATTGAATGCCTCCGGATACTCTTCATGCGGCCAGTGACCGGCGTCTTCAAAACTCCCTACCTGTGCATGCGGCAACAGTCCACGCCAGCGCGTGAGCGCCGCTTTACCGAACGCCTTGTCACCTAGCCCCCACAGCAGCGTGACCGGCACGCTCGCGAGCACTTCAGCCCGCTCGCGCAAACGCGTTTCAAGTCCAGCAAAAAAATCCGCCGAGCGAACCAGTGAACGCGCGAGCGCAAAGAGCACCAGTTCCCGACTGTCCGCATCGGGGAAACAGTGCAGATATTGCGCGTGAATCGCCGGCGTGAGCCGCGATCGCTGTGCGTAGCCCGCCGGCATCAGCGTGCGCTGCGACAGATTCAGATGCCGGTACGCCAGTCGCCCAAGCGATCCGCCGATCAAGCGCGCAAGTTTCCACATGGCCGGATCGCTCGCCGGTGACCACGCAAACGAGTTCACGATCACCAGATGCGCGAGCCGCGAAACGTTGTCCAGCGCCCAGTCGAGTGCAATGGGACCGCCGAAGTCATGCACCACGAGCGACACCGGAACATCTGGCGCCACATTCCGCATGACATCCCGGAACCGCCGAGCATGCGCCTCGGGCGAATAGTCAGCATTCGCCGGACGCGCGGACAGGCCAAAGCCCAGATGATCCACCGCGACCACACGATGCGTGCTCGCGAGCGCCGGAACGACATGACGCCACTCGTAGCTCCACGTTGGCGTGCCGTGCACCAGCACCACGGTGGGCCCGGCGCCTTCAATGATGGCGTGTTGCTTTCCTTCCGGGAGCGACAACTCAACCGGCGTCCACGGCCACGTACTCCGGTCAACCCAGGTGGGGACAGGCATGCGTGAAGTAGTAAAGCCGCTTGACGAAGTCGTCAAGTCGCTTGACGAACAGCCGGCAAGACATTTGCTTGCCCTGATGTCCGTTCCCCCGTCGCTGCGCAAAGCGCAGCAGGAAAGCTTCGGCCATCTGCTGTTCACCTGCGCGCGACTCGTCGACGAAGCCGCGCAGGAACGCCTGAACGCGCTCTCCGGCGAGCGTATCGGCCGACCCGCCGTGATGCGCCTTCTGCCACATCTCGATCGCACCGGCATTCGTCCTACGGAGCTCGCTCGCCGCGTGGATGTCTCCAAACAAGCCGTCGGGCAAATCCTCGCCGAGTTCGAGGAACGTGGGATGGTAGAGTACATCGATGATCCCACCGACGGACGCGCACGCCTCGTGCGCCTCACGCGCGCCGGGGTAAACGCATCGCGGCGCGGTCTCGCCGTACTCGCCGATCTCGAGCGCATCATCACACGCCGGGTCGGTGTCCGTACCATGAAAAACCTGCGCGCGGGTTTGCAGGAAGTACTCAACGAAGTGGAAACGCTGCCGCCCGCAAAACCATGACCCATCTGCCATCGCCCCCCGGCCTCTGGTGGGCGCAAATCACAACGCCTCCGCGTCCACCGCTCACTCACGACATCACCACCGATGTCTGCGTGATCGGACTCGGCGGCTCCGGCCTCGCCGCCGTGCGCACCGCACGCGCACTCGGCGCCAACGTGATCGGCGTTGACGCCGGCCGCATCGCTGGCGCTGCCGCAGGCCGCAACGGTGGACTGCTGCTCGGCGGCATGGCCGAGTTCCATCACGACGCCGTTACTCGTTGGGGTGCCGATGCAGCAACGCAGCTGTATCACCTCACGCTCGCCGAGCTGCAGCGCATGCGCGAAACCACCCCCGATCACACCTGGTGGCGCGGTTCACTGCGCATTGCCGCGGACGACACGGAGTTTGCCGACTGCGAAGTCCAGTACGAACGCATGCAACAGGACGGACTACCGGTCGAATACTACGAGGGCCACGAAGGACGCGGACTGCGCTTCCCGGCAGACGGCGCAAGCCAACCGGTGCAACGTGTGCACGCCCTCGCCGAGCGCGCTGAGTCCGAGGGCGCCGTGCTGCATGAACACACACGCGTGCTACGTGTGACAGCCGGTGCGGTCGAACTCGTGAACGGTGCGCGCATTCGCGCCCCACACATCATCGTCTGTGCCGACGGTGCCCTGGGCGTATTGCTACCACAGCTCGCCCCAAGGCTTCGCCAGACCCGCCTGCAGATGCTGGCCACCGCACCCGCGCACGATGTGACGCTGCCACGACCCGTGTACGCCCGCTACGGGTACGACTACTGGCAACAGCTCGCCGACCGCCGTATCGCGCTTGGCGGCGGACGTGATCACTTCGCGAACGACGAGTGGACCGACAGCGACGAGCCATCGGACGCGGTGCAGCAGTATCTGGAGCAGCAGCTACGCACGCGGCTGCGCACGCAGGCGGCCGTCACGCATCGCTGGGCGGCCACGGTTACGTACACTAGCGATGCCGCCCCGATTGCGGAGTGTGTGGGCGGTGGCGTGTGGGGCGTGGGCGGATACAGCGGCACGGGCAATGTGGTGGGCGCGCTGTGCGGTGCCGGAGCAACGCGTCGCGCGCTGGGGATGCACGATGCGTTTCTTGGTGTGCTGGATGCAGTGCGGGTGAAGGAGCGGGAGGCGAAACCGGGGGTCGCGCCATCCGGGTATTAGCGGGGAGGGGCAAGTGCTGCGCAACGCAATCGCGCTCCGTGCCCGTCACGTCACGCGATCGACATGTCCGCTGGCTGCGCGATCACCCCGCCCAGCGCACCACGATGCTCGCGCGTGTGCGCCCAGTCGTCGTCCGATTGTGGGAGGAAGAAGGTGCCAGTGCGACGATCTTGCAGCAGTGCGCCGGGTTCCCGATGCCTAGTGGCGGCGATGAAGGCGTCCGTATCGGCGATCATGCGTCGGAAGTGTTGCGCCGCGTCTTCTACACTATATGCGCCACTGAAGCGCAGGTACGCAGCGTCTTCGGGCGTCAATGTGCGGCGACGGAACTGTTCCAGGTACGAGGCCGGGTTGAGCCCCGGGTTCTTTTCCACCACCGCCCACACCAGCGCCGGAAACGGCAGGATGTGTGCGTCCGCAAAAATCGCGTCGACCACATCGCGTGGCTCGCGCCGATTCGCCAGCGCCACCAGCTTGTTGATCGACAGGTCGATCGGGTGCAGCATGACACCGCCACCGGGAATGGCGACGAGTGGCAGAAAACGCCATGACGATTCGTGCGCCCAGTCCAGGATCGTGGATTCGCCATCGCGACGAACAACCGCGCTCACAAAGCCGCGATGCTCAGCGATCGGGCTGACCTCGTACCCGGCGTCGCGCAACGCGTTGGCATCGGTCAGATACGTTTGATTCGCGATGTCGGCGGCAGCGTGAAAGAAGTCGAGATCGCTGCTGAAGCGAAGCCCGGTCGGCCCGATATGCAATGCGGCGCCACCGGCGAGATACGAAGCGTCTGAGCGCTGCGGTGCCACGAGCGCGAGGACGGCGGCCTGAAAGCCGGTAAGCGGCATGACGCGTCGGTTCCTGCTAGGGGGACGGCGGCACAAGCATCTGATCGAGTCGAGCCGCCGCGCGCCACGCGTCACGGCCACCGTGCTTGCGGAGGCCATCGGCCACCCAGGCCACATCGCCGATGCGGAGGACGATGTCCGGGCGCGCCCACCAGAAACAGCTGATATAGTTGGCACGAAACAACTTGCGAGCCTCGCGCACGGCTACCATGGCGCGTGCACTCTCGGCGCTGAGCGTTCGTCTGCTTCGTAGTCCACCAAGGCGGCCAGCCTCAGCGGTGCTCATGAACTTGGGCATATTGTATCATAAGCGCCTATGCTCAGCCCGACCAATTTAGAGGTCTCTGACGCCTGAACGCGAACCACCGCCGGAAGGGCGAATCAGACCTGCATCAGCCCGCCTCGGCCCCGACTCAGTGCGCACGTTTCGCGGCGGCGCGTTTGCGCACGACCGCGTACAACTGAATCCCAAACCCCAGCAGCACGGTGAGCGCGGCCGCGATCACGAGTCCGCCAAGCAGCCCGACACTATCCCGCAACACCGCATACGTCACAATCAGCACCAGCCCCACCGTCGGCACTTCATTCATCACGCGGAACCGATCACTGCTCATCACCTGCTCCTGCCGCGCCAACCGTCGCACCACGCTCGACATCCACCCGTTGTACCCCGACAGCAACACCAGCAGCACCAGCTTCACGATGAACCACCGCTGCGACAACAGTCCGTGATTCAGCCACACCATGGTAAGCCCGCCCAGCCACGTCATGAGCATCGCGGGTGTTGTAATAATGCCAAGCAATCGCTGCTGCATCACCGTGTACTGCGCCGTAAGCACCTCGCGTGTCGCATCACTGCGCTGCTGTGCCTCGGCGTGATACACGAACAGTCGCGGCAGATAAAACAGGCCGGCCATCCAGGAGACCATGCCGATCAGATGAAAAATCTTCGCGTAGAGATACACGAGATGATGTTGGAGTGTGTCCGTAGGAAAGGCGTCGCAGTGACTACTGCTTGTACTCGTCAAGCGCCGCCAGCCGGAAGCGATGCCAGGCCCGTTCGCGCTCAATTGTATCGAGCGTCGTTCGCGCGAATGCGCCAAGCGGTGCGCAGTCCGGATCGTGTTTCATGTTGGCGAGAGGATCATAGCCGCTTCGCGGCACCTTTGCGCCGGCGTTGAGCAGGTCATGTGGATCGGCTGCGTGCTTCAGAATACCAAACGCCGAGCGCGCATGACTGCTCCAGGTATGCAGCAGCAGCGGCGCACGCAAGCGACCGTCGCCATGCTCGCCAGCGAGCGTGCCGCCCAGCTTGGCCGTGAGCTCGCACACCTCACCAAGTAGACCGCGCACACGCTGCTTCCAGTCGCGCTGCGTGACATCGATGAGCGGGTTGACATGCACATGCGCATCACCCGCGTGTCCAAAAATCACACCCATGCAATTCGCGCGTGAGAGCGCGTCGCGAACGCCGCGCACGTAGGCAGGTAACTTGTCGGGTGGCACACAGCTGTCTTCAATGAACTGCATCGATCGTACACGTGGTGCGAGCTGCGACAAGATCGGACTGGCCGCGTGCCTAAGCGCCCACAGCGCACGCTCGGCAGACGGGTGTGATGCAACTGTGACTTCAAAGGCGCCGGCGCGTGTGAACGCGCGTCCCAGCAGAATCGCCGTATCGCGTGCGTCGGAAGAAGATTGTCCTTCGACTTCGGCCAGCAGCACCGCTTCTGCATCACGTGGCAGTCCTGTCGTTCCGCCTTGCGCCGCCACTTCAAGAAACGTCCGGTCCAGCAACTCGCAGGCCACCGCGCCGCCCCGCCTGGCCTCAATCGCGGCAAGCGATGCGGCCTCGAGCGATGCAAAACTCGCCAGCACGGTGGACGTCGCACCGGCAACTGCGGTCAACCGCAGTTCCATGGCCGTGAACACCGCGAGTGTGCCCTCACTGCCAATGAGCAACGCAAGCAGCGCTTCACCCGTGGCCGAGGGATCGCGCGCCAGCACGTTAAGCGCCGTTGAGATCGCATAGCCTGACGATTCCTTGCGCACACCCACATGCGACAGCTCGGCGGGCGGCACATGTCGACGAGCCGCGTCAATCGCGTCGAACATGTCGCGTACGGCGGGAATGTGCATCGGTGCCGGCACGCCTCGCCGCACCCACGCGCGTGTGCCGTCCGCAAATACACACTCCAGAGCATTCACCCAGTTCTGCATGGCACCAAAGCGCAGCGAACGTGCACCGGCTGCATTCGTCGCCACCATGCCGCCAATCGTGCAAAACGCACCGCTTGACGGATCGACTGGGAATCGCAGTCCGTGTTTACGCGCTGCGGCATCTACTGCACCGCGCAACGCGCCGGGCTCCACCATCATGCGACGCGCCGGCGCGTCCACCTCGCCAATGCGGGCAAGCTGCGAGAGGTCTACAATCACACCGTGGCCCACGGCACCGGCCGCCATGCCGCTTCCGGAACCGCGCGGCATGAGAAACCACCCCTCCCGTCGAGCACCGAGCACGAGGGCTACGACATCGTCAGCATTGGACGGGACGGCCACGGCCGCGGGGACGGCGCGCGCTATGCCAGCACCCTCAGCGTAGAGCTCACGGGCCGCGAGATCGCGTCGCCAGATGCCGAGAAAACCTGGTGGAGCCGGCTCCGATTGCTGCGCGGCCGCGTGTGCGTCTCGGGGGTATGCGAGCTGTGATGTTGGGGAAAACGCCATGCTGCAGTCTGTCGACCGACCCGTCGTCTGACAAGTCGACCCACTTGGGCGCGTGACGTGCGGGAGGCGCGTTCGTATCTTTCTCTGACCCTCGACTGACGGCGACAAACTGCGGGATAGACGCGACCATCTGCCAAGAACCTGTGCCTCTCGACCCCTCGCTCGACCCCAGTATTGCGGACGCAGTGGCCCGCCGTGATGCGCGTCGCTTTTGCGAGGCGATCCTGCCGGCGGTGTCTCGCACGTTCGCGTTGGGAATCCGGGTGCTGCCGGGCTACCTGGGGCAGTCGGTGCTCGATGCGTATTTGCTGTGCCGTATTGCTGATACGGTGGAAGACGCGCCGGGTATTTCTCCTGAAGTAAAGGCCGAGCTGTTTCGCGAGTTGCTGGCCGGATTCGATGATCAGACGGCGATTGCGCGGTTCATTGACGGCGTTCGTGATCTACCGGGCGAAGCAGCGCATCTGGCACTCGTGCACCATGCCGATCTTGTGTTCGCGCATTTCGCGGAGATTCCGCTCAAGTCACGAGAAGTGGTGCGCAAGTGGGTGACGGAGATGGTGGTGGGCATGGACAAGTTTGTGCACCGCTATCCCGACGGCATTCGCATTCAGACGCTCGACGAGTACAAGGAGTACTGCTACTACGTGGCCGGCACGGTGGGTTATATGCTCACCGATCTGTGGTACGAGCACGCCCCGAGCATCGGGCAGGCGCGCTACGAGATTCTGCGCGAGCGGTGCCGCGCGTTTGCGGAAGCGCTGCAGACGGTGAACATCCTGAAGGACGTTGCGGTGGATGTGGAGAAGGAGAACTCTATCTACGTGCCCGAGGAGTTGCTGCGCGCGCATGGCAGCACGCAGGGGCGTATTCTGGCGCCTGATCTGTTGCTCAAGAATCGCGAAGCGCTCGGCCGGCTGATCGATCTCGCGTGGCATGATCTCGAAGAGGCGCGCACGTATCTGCTGCTCATTCCGCGTCGTGCGGTTTCGATTCGGCTGTTCTGTCTGCTGCCGCTGCTGTTTGCTTACGCCACGATGCGCGATCTGGTGCAGAGCACGGCGATGTTGGTTCCGGGTGGTACGGTCAAGATTTCACGTCGCGAAGTGAAGTCGTTGCTGATGGCGGGACCGATGCTGGTGATGAGCAACTCGGCGGTGCGGCGACTGGTGGAGCGGGTGCGACGGAAGGCGTTTGAGTTTGCGTTTGCGTGACGTACCGGCTCGGCGCTCCATCGCTTCGGTTTTTACCGCGTCCCTCACAAGTTGACGCACAACACATCGCCAAATCGAAATGGCGCGGCAGTTCAGCTACGTTCGTCACTTGGGAACCCGCCAGCGATACCCCGAGGAGTTGCCGCCAACGTTGGTGCTGCTGAGCATACTGCGTTGATTGAGATGCAGGGAAAGGATTCGTG
>JBGTOG010000052.1:0-5190 GCA_041742675.1 Gemmatimonadaceae bacterium
CGGCCGAGTCGCACAGCGTCAGCCAGCGAGGCGTACACATGGCCGGGCAGCTTGGTGCGCATCTGGCGCAGCCCGAAGGTGTTGTCACCAAAGAACGCGGATGTGGGCAGCATCACGCCGTTTTGGTCAACGGGACGGGAAACAATGCGAACACCACGGTGCGTGATTTCGCTCAGCACCGCGAAGCGGGGATTAATCGAGTCGATGGCCATGATGAGTAGGAGCGTCGGCGAGGGAAAGCGGAATAAGCTTGGGTGTCGCCGCAACAGTGCGCGCGATGCAAAAAACTACCCACTTCAGCTCGCTAAACAAAGCCAATTTCACAGATCGATGTGCATTTAGTGCAATAAGCGCATAGAACTGGATGCAACAATACGAAACCGGCAGCGTTTACGAATAAAAACCGAAAACAATAACTGTTGAAACAACTACTTCGGCGCTGGTTGCGGTGGTCCAGCGAGCAACGCATTGGACGCGCGCTCAATCGCCCGCTCCGTGCCGCCAATCAGCACGGCGACCACATTCGCGTTGTGCAGTAGTGTGGCACGACCCAACCAGGGCGACGACGTGCTGCCAGCGGGCACCGCCCGGGCTGAGTCCATTCCCGCCATGGCCTGTCGGGCCTCACCTTCGCTTGCGAAAAACGCCACGCGCAGTCGTTGTCCGCCGATCTGCCACGCCCGCGTTGGTGCGCTCATCCCGGGAATCTCCACCGCACTGTCGATGGCAAGCACACGCAGTCCGGCTTGAGAGAATCGCTGCTCCAGACTGCACACGTGCCAGTTGCCGTCACGCGGGCAAGCCAGCATGGAGGCGACGGCGCTGTCGACATTGACGCCTGAGGTGGCGAGAGCACCGATCGGTGCGGTGGCTACACCTGATGCTGAGTCTGTTGCGGTGCTGTCCGTGAGCGATACGCCTGACGACTGCCTGCCATCGCCGCGTGCCGACTCGCGTCTCGGAGCATCGGAGCTGCTGCACGCGGTCAGTGTCATCGCGATCAAGACGCCGCGCACTGATCGCGCCAGGTACGCACCGCCCAAGCGACGTCGTCGAAAAATGGTTTGCATGTGCCAAGTGGTGAGGAAGCCGGCCGGGTGCACCCTGTACATTGCAGCAGCGTGCGCTGCCGCGCACTATCGCGCGCCAAGACCTCATCGAATCTTCACAAACAACTCAACCGCCGATGATAACCGCCGCGGCTCGCTCGTTCACCGCGAAATGACAGCGCTGCTCACGTCAGATGTCGCCCTGCTTTACACCGCCGCGGGGCGCGCGCTCCTGCTGATGGGCGTATTTCTGCTGGTTGGTGCCGCCGCCGCAACATGGCTGGCTCCCATGCGCCGCATTGTGGGAGTAATGCGCGCGAGCGCCCTGCTGCTCATGGCTGGTGTCGCGCTGCAAGTCGTGGGACAACTGGCAAACTTCGACGCGTTTGTGCCTGACGCTGAACCTCTGCGTGATTTGCTCAGCATCATCGCGACGACGGCGTGGGCCAAGGCACGGGTCGCGGTGCTCATGCTCGCTGTTGTCACGCTGGCCGCCACGTTACTCAGTGCCTTCACGAATGTTCGTCAGCTCGATGCCATTGCGCGACTGTGTGCGGCCACATCGCTGTTGCTGTTGCCACTGCTCGGACACGCCGCGTCTGCCGAGCCGGCGTGGATCGCCTTGCCACTGGCGGCCGCGCATGCCACCGCCGCCAGTGTCTGGCTCGGCACACTCGTGGTGCTCGGCCCCGCATGGTGGCACGATGTGCAGGCCATTCTGCCGCTCGTACCGCGCTACGGACGAGTCGCGCTTTTCGCCGCGCCCCTTACCGTGTTGAGCGGCGCGGCAACGGCGTACACGCGACTCGAATCTCCCGCCGATCTGCTGGGCGCAACGTATGGTCAACTGCTGCTCGCGAAATCTGTGCTCGTGCTGATCATTCTCACACTCGGTGCCCGGCATCACCGTTCACTGGTGCGGGCCCGTGATCAGCTGCTTACGAATTTGCCGACGATGCGGCGCACGCTGCAGCTCGAAGTCGCGCTTGCCATCGTGCTGTTTACGCTGACTGGTGTGCTGGGAGAAAGTGCGCCGCCGAGGCTTGACTGACGACCGGTGTCGCCGCGCGATCGGCATCGGCACGTGCTGATCACACGTCAACTACCGATCGGCCGCACCACACAACGCATCTCCACATCGCTTAAATCGTCAAACACCACACGCACGCGCACCGTATCACCCGCTACAACCGCACGCCGCAACCGCCGTAGCATGAAGTGCTTTCCCCCTGGCGCGAACACCACTGAATCCTGGGCCGGGATCGCGAGCTGCAGCCGCGGTTCCATGTGCACCATGCCATCGTGCTGCATGGTTTCGTGCACCTCCACCGTGTCGGCCACATCGCTCGTGGCCCCGACAATTGCAACATCGGCAGGACGTGTGTTGTGCAGCACCGCGTACGCCGCAGTCGTCGCACCGGCCGCCGCGGCGCGCATCCATGCGCCTTCCGAACGAAGCGGTGCATCATTGCGTGCTGCGCTGTTGGCCACGGCACGCTGCGAGTCCAGTACCTGTTGCGTGCCATCGACTGCGGCCGCCGGGCGCAATTCGGCGTCGTCACTACGAGCGCAACCAACGAGTGGAAGGCAAAGCAGCAACAACACGGCCCCGCCTCCGGCCCCACGTCGCACACTACGGCGCGCCCAGCGCGTGATCATCACCGCGCCCAGTATCAACAACACCACTGGCACGAGAAACGCCGCTGACCCAAAGCCCTCAAACTCCGGCGACCCCCGGATATCGGACCCGTAGTCGATCACCAGCCCTTCGGTGATCTGCCGTGGCGTCTGTCCACTGTCAAACTTCACCGCAATGGCTTTGCGCAAGGAGTCTGCCTGTGGGCTCGGACAGCTCGCCAGCGACAGACCGGGACAGTATGGACTCAGCAGGTCACGATAGAGCGCACTCAGCTCTGCGGGTCGAGCAACTCCAACAATGGAGTCTTGCAGCGCAGCGCTGAGCAACGGCAACGAAGTAGGCACGAGAAGTTCACGGGTATCGAGGGTTCACCGTGAACCATAGATACCCGCGCTACTTCACGCTACGCGCCGAGTCGGTTCGCGCATGGGCGCCAGCATCTCCTCGGCCCACGTGAGCGCGCCCGCATATGCCTCGCCGATGGTGTCCGGATCAACGCCCATCTCGCGCGCTACTTCACTGGCGCTCTCAAACATGCCCAGCTCGTACGATTCGGCGAACAACAGCGCGTTCGCGTAAGGGCCAGTGCGTTCGAGCACGGCGTCTCGTGCGTCATCGGCAAGCGCCACACGGGCGAGCAGCTCTTCGATCGGCATGCGAAACACCGCGTCGAGCAGGGAGAACAACCCCACCAGAAACAACGTCCCCCCATCACGCCCGCTGCCTGCGAGCTGTTCGCACAACCGCGCACGCTCCACTGCCTGTTGCACCAAATGCGCGTCTACGTCGGTCGTACCACGGCGAGAAGCGGCAATCGCCAACGCCAGCCACTTGAGCAGTGCGTTGCGCCCTATCAGCCGCATAGCGTGACCGATCGATGTCACGCCGCGCGCGCCCACCGACGCCGAGTTCACAATGCGAAGCAGCTGAAACGTGAGCACGGGATCAACAGCGATCTGATCCTCCAGCGCCCGATCTGCCACGTTCGGATCGCGGGCCTGCCCGAGCAGACGCAAGGCTGAAATTGTGGATGACGGAAGCTCGCCTGAGCTCATCGGCTCAGGGCGACTGAAATGCGAACCCTCAAACGCATCGAACCCGAGCGCCGTGGCGCGTGCGAGCTGCTCCGGATCGTAGATGTGGTCGGCGATCAGTCGTACATCCGGACGTGATCGTACGCGCGCCACTGTAGCCGCCAGCTCCGCGACGTTCTCATTGCGAACATCAATGCGCACCCAATGGGCGTAAGCCAGCAACGAATCAGACGCGACGGACATCTCGGAGACTTCATCGAGCGCGATTTGTCCACCAGCCGCACAAAAGCGCTCCACCGCCTCCACAACCGCTGGATCCGCGCCTACATCCTGCGGAATGACAGGAATCGTGGTGAGCGGGTCTGCAAACTGAATGATCTGATCGAGAAACTGCCCTCTCGAGCACGGTACAAAGGCGGGCCGGTCGCCGCGCACATTGTCGAACTCACCGGACAGAAAGCTTCGGGCAAACGCCTCGGCGCCTTCCTCGGTATCGCGAAAGCGGATTTCGTATCCGAGCAGCTTCCCCTCGCGGGCGAAGACGGGCTGCCGGACGACACAGAAGGATGACATGAACAAGGAAGAAGAAGGGTACAGAGTTGAGGATCGGCGGCAGGCAAGACGAACTTGAGGAGGTGGCGCCTTGCTGACGGCCGAAACTGCTGGAGATCCGGTGCCGTACGGGGTGGCGCCGGACCGGGCCTCCACCCCACACTTCGCGCAGCACGATCAACATGGGTTGATCGATATCCCCGAGTTTGTCCTGGAGTGACATGAGTCTGTCGTCGTTGGAGGGGTCGTTGCACCGAGGCTGTGGTGGGCGATACGCACAGCATACGGAACAGGTGACGGTGCGGCTGAGCGGTATGTCGGCCGAGGTCACCCGAGAGTTTTTTCGCTGCGAGAAGTGCGAACACGAGCAGCGCACGATCGAGCAGCGCGATTCGGCCGAGAAACAGGCCACTGACGAGATTCGCGCTCGCCATGGGTTGCTGCTGCCCAAGGAAATCAGGCAGCTGCGAGAGTCGATCGGTCTCTCGTCGGCACAGCTTGCCGACGTGTGCTACGGCACACCCAAAGGCATCGTGGCCGGCTGGGAGAAGGGACGCTATTTGCAGAATCGCGAGGCTGATGCGTTGCTGCGCAGTTTGCGCGACCCGGAGACGCTTGAGTACCGCGCGTCGCGCGCTGGTGTGGTGTTGCCAGCGTCGGAGGGCGACACCTCGGCGAGTGACGATACCGATGCTGTTGGCGCGGGTGCGTCTGGTAGCGCTGCCACCGCGGCGCATACCGGAGACTGAACATCTCCGTCGTCACGGCTTCCTTACTGACGCGTCGCTTCGGAGCCGTGACGGCGCTTGACGCGCTCACCGTTTCGATACCCGAAGGCATCACTGGAATCGTCGGCGCCAACGGCGCTGGCAAAAGCACGTTTCTGCGCATTCTTCTTGGCTTGCTTGAGCCGAGT
>JBGTOG010000447.1:0-9360 GCA_041742675.1 Gemmatimonadaceae bacterium
CAAGTTGGGTCGCGAGCGCATCGAAGTCGGTCATGTCAGCAAGATACCAAACGGATCGTCGTCTGCCGACAACACAATGCGTGGTACACCCAGTAGCGTCGCCTCACCGTCACGCAGCCTGCGTTCCCATTGACTGGTCGAGTCAACAAAAGATCGCGCCATGTCGTGCATGCCGAGTTCGTGCAGGAAGTGCACTTCGATGTACGTGCGCAGCGCCGACCACGCGTCGCTTACCGCCGCGTAGGCGGGCAACTCGGCGCGCATCTGCTCGTAGTTGAGGTCCCCGGTGTCGTAGCCGGGCCAGGCGCGCGCTTCGGCATCGATGCGCAGCTCCAGCTCTTCGCACGCGTCGCTGAGCATCGGGTCTTCAGCCATCTCCATGGCGATGGACAGCAGCAGCCAGCGCTCGTCGGTGGTGAAGCCGTCTGCTTCGTGCTGCGCGAGGTACCGCACGGACGCGTTGAACTCTTCCGGGAACTCGGCGATCGCGTCTACCCAGCGATCCAACGCGCCGGTGGCGCTCTCCGACGCCCGCGCGGCGAGCAGCGCGCGAATGTGCTGCAGGGGCTCAAGTTTCGCGCGAGGCTGGCTTGGCCGACGCGTACGGGAGCCGCCGGGGCGGGAAGCTCTGCGGGTCATGGGACGGGCTCCGACGGTGGTCGGCTGAAGGGCTGAGTGACGCGTCGCTACGACGCGTTGATGTCCGAATGATGCCACGGGACACGACCGCACGCGACGTTTTGCCAATTGCCGGGTGTCGCAAACGGCTGGCAGGCCGACTAGCGTTCGCCACGCATGTTCACGCTCTTCATCATTGTTTTTCTGGATCTCATCGGCTTCGGCATGATCATCCCGGTGTTTCCGTTTTACGCGGAACGTACCGGAGTGGACCCGGCGTCGGTGATCTTTTTTCTCGGCCTCTACTCGCTTGGCCAGCTGGTGGGGGCGCCTATCTGGGGTACGCTGTCGGATCGCATTGGACGGCGTCCGGTGCTACTGATCACACTGCTGGGTAACGCCGGTGCGTCGGTGATGTTGGCGTTCGCGGACTCGGGGTTCACGCTGGGTCTCTCGCGTGTGGCCGCAGGGCTCGCGGCGGGCAACGTGGCCACCGCGTACGCCTACGCCACTGACATCACCACCGACGCCACGCGACCGCGAGCACTCGGCCTGCTGGGATCGGCGTTTGGGCTGGGTTTCATCGCCGGCCCGGCGCTTGGTGGGGTGCTGGCGGGGAACGACGCGGCCGGTGACGGTCTGGTACGCGTGGCGTGGGGCGCGGCGGTCATGTCGATGATTGCTTTCGTGCTCACCCTCGTGCGGCTGCCGGAGTCGCTGTCGAGCGACGTGCGTGCAACCTCCCGGTCGAGGCCGCGGCCCAAACTGGCCGAGTACTTCTCGCGGGCGGGTCTGCGTCAGGTGCTGCTCACGACCATCGTGGTCATCGCCGCGGCGTCGATGCTGCAAAGCACACTGGCGCTCTGGGCGGCGGAAGATCTGGGAATGGGGCCGCGGACGCTTGGACTCGTCTACATGTTTGTCGGCATTGTCAGTGTGGTGGTACAGGTGGGGCTCACCGGACCACTCACCAAACGATTCGGCGCGTACACGCTGGCGCAGATTGGCATCGTACTGATGTCCGCGGGCATGTTTGCCATTCCCGTTTCGCGTCAGATGTCGCTGCTGCTGATCTCGCTCGGTGTGTTCGGGGTGGGATCGGCGATTTTGAATCCGACATTCGGCAATCTGGTCGCCGGTCTCGCCGGTTCGCACGAGCGCGGCGCCGCGCTGGGCGCATATCAGAGTGCGTCGTCGCTGGGCCGTGTCATTGGTCCGTTCACGGCCGCCGGCGTGGCCGTGATTTCCAACTTGTCGTGGCCGTTCGTTGTGGGCGCCGTCGTCTCACTCGGCGGACTTGTGCTGGTGCGCAGTGCGCAGCGCGAGGCGGTTCGCATGGCGCCGCTATCGCGTTCACAATCCCGCTGAGCAGCAATTCCGTCCCGCTCAGCGTGTAGAGCGGGCTGATGGATCGCGCGACGCCGATACTCCGGACATCTCAACCCCGGAGCCCCCGATGCGTTCGCTGGTGATGCTGGTCCTCTTGTGTGCAAGCTCGCTTCCCGCTCAATCCGCCGCCGACAGCAGCTGGCCCGCGTATGGCCGCGACCCCGGAGGCGCGAGGCACTCGCCACTCACGCAGATCACGCGTGAGAATGTCGGCGAGTTGCGCGTCGCGTGGGTACATCGCACGGGCGACGACACGCCGTCGCACGGACGCTTCCAATCCACGCCGATCATGGTGGACGGGACGCTCTACGTGACCTCACCACTCGGACGAGTGAACGCGCTGGATCCCGTCACCGGACGCGAACGCTGGACATTCGACCCCGGCGTGCGACTGAACGCTGGCTACGGCGATTTCGCCAATCGAGGTGTGAGCACGTGGTTCGATCCAATGGCGGCCCACAACGCACCCTGCGCGCGTCGCATCTTCGTCGCCCCAATCGACGCGCGTCTCATTGCGCTTGATGCACACACCGGGCAGCCGTGCACCAGCTTTGGTCGTGACGGTACGGTTCAGCTGGGACGCGAGCTCGATCTACCCGCCGAGTATCCGGCGGAGTATCAGGTCACGTCGCCACCGGCGGTGGTGCGCGATCTCGTCATCGTAGGCTCGGCGATTGCCGACAATCAGCGCACCAACGCCGCGAGCGGCGTGGTGCGTGCATACGACGCGCGTACCGGCGCGCTGCGCTGGACGTTCGATCCCGTGCCACGCATACCCGAGCATGCAACGTGGCAGTCCTGGACCGACAGCAAGGGCGTGCCGAGTGGCAACCGCACGGGTGCAGCGAATGTGTGGTCGGTGATTGCCACCGACTCGGCCAATGATCTCGTGTTCCTTCCCACGTCGAGTCCAAGTCCCGATTACTTCGGCGGGGAACGGCTGGGTGCAAATGCGTACGCCAACTCGCTCGTCGCGGTGCGCGGCGCCACTGGCGAGGTCGTGTGGTTCCAGCAACTGGTGCACCACGATTTGTGGGACTACGATCTCGCGTCGCCGCCTGCACTGTTCACGATGCGGCGCGACGGACGCGAGATTCCTGCTGTGGCGCAGGCCACGAAGATGGGCATGTTGTTCCTGTTCAATCGGCTCACTGGTGAACCGCTGCACACGATCGAGCATCGTGCGGTACCCGCGAGCGATGTACCGGGCGAAGTGGCATCGCGCACCCAGCCGTTCCCCGTGCGTCCCGCGCCGCTGGTGCGTCATCGCGTCACGGGTGACGACGCGTTCGGCATTACTGACGCCGAACGCGCGCAGTGCCGCGACCGCATCGGCGCGCTGCGCAATGAGGGGATCTACACGCCACCATCGCTGGGCGGCACGCTCGTCGTGCCCGGCAACGTTGGTGGGTCCAACTGGGGCGGTGTGGCGATCGATCAGGCACGCGGCGTGATCGTTGGCGCAACGAACGAAATGCCGTTTGTGATTACACTCGTCCCGCGTGACAAGCTGAAAGACTATCCGAAGGAGGGCGGCGAACTCGCGCCGCAGCGCGGTACGCCGTATGGCATGCTGCGGCAATCGTTCGTATCGACCAGCGGCGTACCGTGTGTGAAGCCGCCGTTTGGACGTTTCACCGCAATCGACGCGACATCCGGAGAGTTCCGGTGGCAGATGCCGCTTGGATGGATGCCTGATCTGGTAGCGGTTGCACCCGAGGCGAAAGCGTGGGGCTCGATCACGCTTGGCGGGCCGATGACGACAGCGTCGGGTCTTGTGTTCATTGCAGCCACCGTCGATGCGCATCTGCGTGCGCTTGATATTGACAGTGGACGCGAGCTCTGGGCGGCGCCGCTCCCCACCGGCGCATTCGCCACGCCGATGACATATGCGGCAGGCGGACGACAGTTCGTGGTGATTGCCGCTGGTGGTCACGACAAGTTGCTGTCGTTTGGAAAGACCGGAGACTGGCTCGTGGCATTTGCGCTTCCGGACGCCGGCGCGCGCGCGTTGCGTGAGCCCGATGCAGGCGTATCAGCGACCACGCAGGGGTTCGCAGGTGCCTGGAGCGGCGACTTGCGAATCGCGGACCTGCGTTTCCCGGCAACGCTGACACTGGCAGCACGCGGCGACTCGGTGCGCGGCGCGCTCAACGCGAGTGCCGACGCGTTCACCTTTGGCGGCGAGGTCACGGGCGTGGTGCGTGAGAACCGTCTCGTGTGGCGCGTGGCGTTTCGCGAAACGAGCACGGGATGCAGCGGCACCATGGAAGGCGAGGCAGAGATCGCGAACGAAGGCGCAATGCTCTCTTCGCGATTCTCGGCGACGTCGAATTGCGGGTCGGGTGGCACAGACGCGGGAGCGTTCGGAATGCGACGACCATCCGACGTGGCGAGGTAGCCCGTCTGATGTTCGAAACCGATCTGATGCTCTGGCTGCAGGCGAGCAGCCCGGGCTGGATGCTTCCGCTGCTGCTGTTCGTCTCCGAACTTGGCAACGACTGGATCGCGCCACTTTCCGGCAGATGTTCTGGGCGGTCTGCTGACGGCCGCCGTGTCCGTACTGGTTGTCGTGCTCTTGCTGGGTGCACGCGAGCTCGAGCCGCCCGGTCTCCGGCCGCTGGAGGGCGCATTTCTCGTCACGCTGGCGCTGGCCGGTGCCTCGCCGTTCGTTCCGTGGCTTGATGCGGGATCACTTGGTACGGTCGGAGGAGCCCTGCTCTGCTTGTCTGCCCAAAGGCCATCTGGTAGCGTTTCCGTTTGCCGTGCTGGGGTACGCGATCGCGATCCTCGGTGCGATGTGGATGGCGCGCGCGCTCGGCTGGTACACGGGCTCATTACTCACTGCTGCCTCGTAATCGTTGCATGTCACAGACCACCGTCGCCTCCGAAGTGCCAGCTTTCCGGCTCCGCTGGTGGTTAATCGGATTTGGCTTCGCCACGGCGAACGGTCTGGTGCAGGTGGCCTACCGTTGGCTCGATGTGCTGGCGCGCGGACGCATGGAGCCGGTGGGCCGTCGCCTCGTCGAGGAGCTCACCTCCTCGTACGGCATTCTGTTGCTGGTGCCGGGTGTGGTCTGGTGGACACGTCGCATTGAGCGTCGGCACGCTGGTTGGTTTGCTCGCATCGTTTGGCACGTGCCGGTGCTCGCTTTGTTCTCCGTGTTACATACGACGTGGAATGCAGTCATGCGCCCGGTGGCGGCGCGGCTCACCGGAATCGGTGCCTACGACTACGGCAACATGCCGGTGCGCTATTTGATGGAGTTCTCCATTCACATCATCGTGTACGCGACGATCGTCGCGTGCGTGCTGTTGTTCGATGCCCGGCAGGCCTCACGCGAACGGGCTGCGCGACTGGCGCGCGTGGAGGCAGAACTTGCGTCGGCGCAGGTGCGTGCGCTCGAAGCACGGCTGCAGCCGCACTTCCTCTTCAACGCCCTGAACACGATTTCGTCCGTGATGTACACCGACCCTGCGGCGGCCGACACCATGCTCTCGCGGCTTGCGGATCTGCTGCGACGCACGCTGCGCACGGAGCAGCCGGAGATTGCACTCGGTGATGAACTCGAAACGATGGAGTTGTGGCTGGATGTGATGCGAGCGCGTTTCTCTGACCGTATGCACGTGTCGGTGAATGTTGATCGGTCGCTTCGCGCAGCGCTGGTGCCACCGCTCGTGCTGCAGCCACTGCTCGAAAACGCATTCGAACACGGAGCACCCGGCGCCGGACAGATCACGCGCGTCGTGGTCTCGGCGCAGCGTGCGAAGGACACGCTGCGGCTTGAGGTGCGCGACAACGGACCGGGGTTGCGCGTGAGCGAACACGACGCGCTCACACGCGGGATTGGACTCTCCACCACGCGCGAACGGCTGCACTCGCTGTATGGCGACGCCGCTTCCATTGCCTTCGATGATGCGCCGGAGGGCGGACTCTGTGTACGCATCGCGCTTCCGTGGCGCATCGCTGCGCATGACGAGCCGCGCCCGGCGCAATCGCCTGAACGATCCACCGTGCCTCAGCGCGTGAGTGTCGCGTGATCGTGCGATGCGCCGTGCGACGCGTCAGCATCGCCCTGTGCAGGACGGCGACTCGTGATTGAGCCGCGCGACACTGTGCTGAGCAGCCGACTGGCGCTTCGCGTGCTAGTGGCCGACGACGAAGCGCCGGCGCGGGCAAAGGTTCGGCGGTTCCTCGATCGTGACCCTGATGTCGCCGTCGTCTTCGAAGCACGCGACGGCACGGCCACGTTGTCAGTTATTCGTCACGAAGCGCCGGATCTTGTGCTGCTCGATATCGAAATGCCCGGGATGTCGGGACTCGATGTGGTCAGCGCCCTGCCAGTCGAGACGGCACCGCATGTGGTGTTTCTCACGGCCTACGACACGTATGCCGTTCGCGCCTTCGAGCTGGCGGCCGTTGACTACCTGCTCAAACCGTTTGACGCCGAGCGCTTCGCGGTGGCAATGACGCGAGCCAAGCGCGCGCTGCACACCGCCCATCAACAGGAGAATATGAGTCGCCTGCTGACGCTGCTCGCTGCTCCTGCGGACAAACCGATCGAGGCGGGTCGGTATCTGGACCGACTTCCCGTCGCCGATGGTGACCACACGGTGCTTGTTCGCGTGTCCGACATTGAACGCCTCGAAGCAGCGGACGGCGCCGTGCAGATACATGCGGGTGGGCAAACGCGTCGCGCGCGGTTCACGCTCGCCGAGCTTGAGCAGCGGCTCGATCCGGCCCGCTTTGCCCGCGTGGGACGCGGCATGATCGTGAATGTGGACCGTGTGCACGCCTTCGAGGCGGTCGGCCACGGCGATTACGTACTGATCATGCGCGACAAGGGCCGCGTTCGGCTGAGCCGACGATACGTGCCGAGTGTGTCGGCACGACTTGGCTTCTAGTCGCCCGTAGCGCAGAGGCGGGATGCCGTTGGTGAGTGGGTATCGAGTTTACTTCATCCCGCCGCGAGCCCTGGCAACTTTGCCACCGTACCACGCGCTGGGCAGCGGCACCAGCACACTGGCCAGCATCATCCAGATCGGATGCGGAAACGTGATCAGGTTGATGATCACGAACACCAGACTGATCTGACCAATAACAAGCGCCGGCATCAAGCCGCGGTTGGGCGCGAGTTTGCTGGCCACGAAAGCTCCGCCAAAGGCGCCGACCGCATAGGCGAACACCACCATCAGCAGCCCCGTGATCGGCACGCCGCCGCTCTCGATATAATCGCGCATCTGCGCCACGTTGCGCGGATCGAGACCGGCCGGGAGCGGATGCAGCAGGGTGCTCAGCGATTCCACGCCGAACACCAGTGCGCCGTTCACGATGATCCCAACCAGCAGGGCAAACAACAGGCGACCCATCCGAACTCCCTGAAAAAACCATGGACATCCGGCGCGCCACGGTGGCGCACCGGTTTCGTCCGTCAGTATCCGATCTGTGTTGTGGCGTCCCGAATGATACGGGCACTCGCTGCCAGAAGCGCAACTTCGTCGGTATTCATGTCGGGCTCCAGCGTGTGCGAGACGCCGCTCTGGCCCACCACGCGCTGCAACGACACCGACACATCGTCAACGCCAGCTACTCTGGGCGTGCGCGCGCTCACCGTCAGCACCACCCGCTCGTCATCGCGAATGGCATCGACAATGCGCGCGATACCGGCGGCCACGCCAAATGAGGTGAATCCCTTCCCTTCGAGAATGCGATAACCGGCGCGCCGCACATCCAGATCAATGCGCTCACGTACCTCGCGCGTGAGCGGCCGGTCGAGTTGTTGCCCGACTTCGCTGAGCGGCAGACCGCCAATGCGAGCACTCGACCAGGCCAGCACTTCACTGTCGCCATGTTCGCCCAGCACATACGCCTGCACGGACGACGCCGACACACCAAGATGCGAACTCAGTTGTGCCCGAAAGCGCAGCGTATCGAGCAGCGTGCCGGAGCCAATCACGCGCGCCGGTGACAGCCCCGATTCCTTATACGTGACGTGGGTCATCACGTCCACCGGATTGCTGGCCACGATGAGAATCGCGTTGGGCGCTGCACGCACCACCTGCGGCACAACCGTCTTGAAGATTTCGGTGCTTTTCTGAAGAATCGACAACCGATTCTGTCCCGGTTCAATGCTGGGTCCGCAGGCCAGCACCACGATATCAAAGTCGGCCATCGCGTCGATCGCACCACCGCTGACGCGCGCGGGAAACGCCACCGGCACCGCGTGCGCCACATCCTCCGCTTGTGCAGCAGCGCGGCGGGCATCGATATCCGACAGCAGAATCTCGGTGGCACTCCCGCGCAGCGTCAGCGCATACGCGGTGGTGCTGCCCACATGGCCTGCTCCAACGATGCCAACACGCATGTCAGTGTTGCGGCACGATACCGCGTGTGCTCACGCCGATCTGATCAAGCCACGTGCCGGACGCACCGGCGACGCCCGACGAGGCTCGCATTCCCTTGGCCGGGTTCATGGCCGCAATGTCGCGTGCTGCATCGGCAACGGCTGGGGAGCCGAACTGAAAGCTGATGATGTACGTGCCTGTATCACCGGCATCAAACGAACTCGCCTGAAAGACAAGTAAGCCGTCATTGCCGCTGCGACACGACGACAGCGAGATCCGTGAGTTCACACCACCGGCGCCATCGTCATCAAAGGCTACTCGCGTGGTGCCATCGAAAGCCTCCAAAAACGGATCGACCATTCCACCACCCGATGTAACGCGCGCCATGGTGACCACGCACGGACGCGGCGAGTACACGAGAAATTGATCAGTGAAAAAGCCACTGAGGTTGCAGTCGGTGGCGGTTAGCGCCTGGTTCGTTTGCAGCGTGCCACCGATGATCACGTTACTGCAGTTCTCCACACTCTGATTGACAGCTGTGGCGCTGAAGGTGTAGCCGCCGGTTTGCCCGCCACCTGCTGCACCCACGCGCATCTCGGTCACCACTGGCGGCATAAGCCACGTGCGTCGGACTTCTGTTGACGCCTGCCCAGTAAAGAAGATGAACTCGTCGACCGTGGTGTTGAGGGCAGACAGATATGGAGCGAAACCAGTTGGCGTCACCCGCAACTCAAGCGCGGTCTGCTGCGCGAGATTAACACGCAATACATCGCCACGCTGTTGGCCGGTCGCGGTGATCAGGCAGCTTGTGCCGCTGACCGTGCCGTTTCGATTAACCGGCAACGTCACGACGATCGGTGCACAAGCGCCGCCGCCGGTCACCGTAATCGTCGACGTACGCTGAATCGTTGTCGCCGCCAGCCCTGAGCCGCTGGCTGACGCCGTGGCGGTGATGGTGGCCGTACCCGGCGCCAGCGCGGTGACGACACCGGCCGCCGAAACCGACGC
>JBGTOG010000104.1:0-2882 GCA_041742675.1 Gemmatimonadaceae bacterium
GACATGACTCGCCGCAAACCCGCGTAGCTGCGGCACCGATAGCTGCGCGTTGCCACCAAGTTCACGCACCTTGAGCGGACTCACCTGATACCGCGTGCCAAACGCTGACGCCAGCCCGGCCATCAGCTGCGGCACATTCCAGCTCGGCATCGACAATGTCGCGCGCGCCGGCGTGAAACCGGGGCGGTCATCTACCATCGTTGCCAGCGACCACTCGGCGAGCAGCTCAGCCGCCGGACGACCGGTGCGCGCTTCAAGCAGCTCCACACCAGACACACCAGCACCACCACGCACGAGATCGCGCAGGAACGCGCCTTCGTTCACGGCGTAGTGGTCGATCACCCAGCGCACGAGTGACCAGCCGCTGGCGTACCACGTGTGGTCGCTGTTGGAGACGCGGCCGAGCGGCGTGAGTGTGTCGGCACCGGCCATGAAGTCGTGCAGCACGGAGATGTGCTTCCACATCATGAGTGGCCGACCATCACACTCGTACACTTCACACTGCACACTCTCGCCCCAACCAGTGTTGGACTTCCAGGCTGAGTTGTTCGCAAAGGTGCGCGCGTAGAGCTCCTCGGCGATGCGTGCGGTAGACTCTTCGAGCCACGGCACTTCGAGTCCTTCGCCCCGCGACATGCGCTCAGCGAACGATACGAGGTGCTTGGCTTCATGCAGCACCGTTGAGCGCATCGTACGGCGCCAGGCAGTCGGTGATTCGCCTGCATGCGGCGTGCGCACGTAAAACAGTTCGTCTTCGTTGCTGTTCGCAAACGTGCTGCGCGGATACAGGTTGCAGGTGGTCACATAGCCGGCCGTGCCAGGCGCGGTGCGGTTCACGTAGTCCGACATGAGCATGGTGATGCGACCATCACCATTCATGAGCGCGTCAAGCGCCAGCGGATTGCCTACGTTGGCGATCAGCAACGGAAACATCACCGCGTCAAACTCTTCACCAATGGCGCGCAACTCCGCGTCCATGCTACCGGCGCGCTGCCACGCGGCGTCTTCAAGCACCACAATGCGCGAGCCGGCGTAGATCACGCGGGCGTTGATTGGTGCGGCGTCGGCACATGAGTGGTACATGCCAAAGCGAGCCACCATCTGGCCTTCGGCGATGCCGTTTGCAGTCGACGCGACGCTGGCGCCAACCGTACCCGGATCACGACGCTGCGCGCGCCACAGGTTGGCCGCGGGCTGCGTGCTGGCAATGCGGGCCTGTTCGCGTTCGAGATGTTCGTGATGCGCGGCGTTGGCGCTGCGTGCCTGGTCGAGTGCAGTGCGAGCTCGAGGGCTGAGCACCGGACCGGTCGACGACTGCGCCGTCGCTTTCCCGGCGGCGTTTGCATCGGCTTGCATTCCCGACGCGACGCTCGGCATGCTGCCCCCAACACTCGACGCCCGCACCTGGAATCCGGCCGCGTTCCCCAGCGTACGATCGGTGTTGATCACCGCCATCGCATAGCGCGCCGGCTCGCCGTCCGCCGAGACGTACTCGTGGCACCACGAGTCCTCGGCGTCGAGCAGGTTCAGCGATTCACCCTTGGCCAGCGAGATGCGGCGCGCGACGCGCAGCAACAGCGACGTTTCCGCCGAACGGCCAGCCGAGGTGATGCGGAGCGGCTGGGGGCCGGTGGCGAGGCACGGCATGGCTGCGGTCACTGGCAGCCGGACCTGCAGCTGTGTGGATGTGGCGGCGAGCACCTGCGCAGTGACGCCGCCCACAGAGACGGAGTTGTCAAACGGGCCGGTGGCGAAGCCGGCGCCGTTGATGATTACGATGCTACCGGCGCGGGCGGTGTCGGCGCCGGACACGCCGGAGACTGTCATCGGTGCCGAAGCTGCGGGTGGAGCGGACTGCAAAGGCTCCGTTACCCGCGGCGAAAGTGGTGCGGTGGTGTCGCCACTGTTGCACGCGGTCCACAGAACTGTGGCAGACACCGTCACAGCCACGGCACGGCTCGCACGCCAAATTTGGCGCGCGGCGCGGTATCGTGTTGTGATTGATGTTCTTGCGGACATTGGGGCGACCGTCACATGAGGAGCACACTTCAGCACATACACACTGAAGAGCAATCCCGGTGCCGAACTCTGCCGTAATGTGACGCTTGCCACGTTTGCGCGACGATCGCAATGTGCGGTCATGCGATCCGGGCGCGGTTTCCTCTCATTTCTGACCGCGCTGCTGCTCGGATCGGCGGCAATCGGGGCCTGCCGCGCTGACGCTGCGTCGGGATCGCGAGAGCTGACCAGTGATCGCATGATTGCGACGTCCATGGACTCGCTGCGCGTGCAGACGATTGCGAAGCTTTCGGGTGTGAGCGCGACCGGCGGCGGGCTGGCGGCGGTGCCGGGCGGGGTGCTGCTCATGAGCGGAGACGGGCGGCTGTTTTTCCTGGCGATCGATCAGCGGTCGAATATCCTCGCGAAGTCAGTGGAGCTGGCCGAGCCGGTAGAGCTGGACGGTGCGCTGGCCATCGACACCGCCGCATTCGCCCGGCATTTCGCAAGCGAATCCGGGGATTTCCGTTACCGCGTCACCAGCATCGTGGTGGATACAACGGTGCAGCGGCCGCAGGTAGTCGCGGCCCACACGCACCTCGACACCACGGGATCGCCTGCGGGCGGCCCTTGTCTGTCGCTCCGCGTGTCCACGCGCGCGGTGAGCCTGTCGCCTACGCAGAATGCGGAACCGTGGATCACCGTCTACACCACGTCGCCGTGCCTGCAGCCGCACGAGGACTTCGACACGTACGAGTCAGGCGGCCGACTGGCATTTGCCGGCGACGGCACGCTGTTCCTGTCGGTGGGCGACTTTGGGCACAATGGACTGCGACTGCCGGCGGTGGCGCAGGATTCGACTGTGCCGTACGGCAAGCTGCTTT
>JBGTOG010000117.1:0-13813 GCA_041742675.1 Gemmatimonadaceae bacterium
CGTGAAACTGGCCAGCTCCAAGCCGTACGACGCGAACTGTGGTGCCAGCTCGGCGGCAATCAACGTAGCCACAGCCGCCTGGTTGGCGGCCATATCGAGAAACGGAACATCTGATTTCGCAAACGCCGTGGTGAATGACGTGATCACCGCGTTGCGCAGCTGCGGCTCAAGTTCACTCGCCTCATACTGCGCTTGCGTGCCCGCGATGTTCGTGTGGAACGCCAGCGGATTCGTGAGGCGATAGCTGTACACGCCGTAGCCGCGCAAGCGAACTGCACCAAACTCCTTGTCACGGATCGTGATCGGCTGCTGCGTGCCCCAGCGCTGATTCGTCTGCAGACGCGTGGAGAAGAAATACAAATCGCTCTTGAACGGCGACTGAAACAGCTTGTCCCAATTCTTGAGATTCGTGAGCAGTGGGAGCGTATTCGTGTTGAGCTTGTACAGGCCAGGTCCGAAGGCATCGGCCGCCTTGCCCTCGTTCACGAACAACGCCATCTGCGACTCGCGAACCGTTAGCGACGCACCATTCTGGATTTCCATATCGCGCATCGGGAAGCGCTCCATAAGCACTCCCGGCCCGTCTTCCGTCCAGTGGATGACATCGATGAACTGTTTCTTGAGAAAGTCACCGAACGACATGGCCAGCCTCCAAGACAAGCGGGGAGCGGAGCGCACCCGGACCGGGTGCGCGATGACTGCGGCAATCCTGATGTTAGGTCGCCGCGCCCCGTGAGGCAATGTGCGCGGCTACCGATTCAGGCGGAACGTGAACGTTTGCTCCACAAGCTGCGCCACCGGGCGTCCACCGACTTCCGCCGGCAGGAAGGTCGTGCGCCGGAGCGATGCCTCGACAGCCCTCGAAAACAGCTCGTGATCTGAGTGTACGATGGTCAGGCGTGAAAGATTCACGCGCCCCGCCGTATCTACCACGAAGCGCGCCCGCACTTCGCCCGTCACGCCCGCACTGCGCAGCATCTCGGGATAGTTCGGCACCGGAGAGCCGGGGCGCACCGCCGCGACCTTCTCAACCATCGGCGCGGACCAGACGCCGTCGCCGCTGCCTGAGCCCGTGCTGCAGCAGGCAGCGATGGCGCTGTTTCCCACAGGCCCCCGCGTGGCGAAGTCCGCGCTACTCGTGACGGCACGTGTCAGGTCGATCTCCGGAATCGCGAGCGGCACAAGATCCGGTGCCACCAGCGTGCGCACTGGAAGGGCCAGCGTCGGCGCCGCACTTGCCCTCGCGCGAGCGGACGCCACAGACGGCGCGACGTGCACGACCTCGGGCGGCGGTGGTTCGACGTAGGCGATCGACTCCGAAGGTTCGGGTGGTGCGGCCGTACCGGCATCGGCGGTCGCCAGGACGAGGCCGCCCACCGCCGCGAGGTGCAGCGTCAGTGAAACCAGCGAACTCGCGCGACGACGTGGAGACACACCATTCGATTCAAGCAACGTGTTCAGCATCGGTACTCCGGAAGCAGGTGGAACGCCAGGAACTGCGCTTCGCCTACCATGGCACGTCTTGCTTACGCCTGCATGAACACTCCGTGAACGCTGCGTGAGTCTCGCATGAGCAAATCGTGAACCCGGCATGACATCACGATGAACCGCACATGAAGATTTGATGAA
Organism: Gemmatimonadaceae bacterium; assembly: GCA_041742675.1. Lineage (GTDB taxonomy): Bacteria > Gemmatimonadota > Gemmatimonadetes > Gemmatimonadales > Gemmatimonadaceae > JAABRT01. Next base: position 1,630 of record JBGTOG010000117.1, read on the forward strand.
GCGGGTGGCCTGACTCGGGTCAGGTAACGCACCGGCGGCTGACCTCACACCTCGCGCACACCGTTCGCTGGCACACATGTCGGCGGGCGGTGCGCGCAGGTGCCCAGGCGCCCGCGGGCGCTACTTGGCCGCTGCGTTCGTGACCACTACACGCGTTCCCCATGGATCCGCCAGTGCCACATGCGTGAGCGATGACCCCAGCAGTTCGTGCGCTGACCGCTGCGCACGAACGCTGAGCGCCTCGAGCGCGGCACCACTCGACACCAGAATCTCCCACTGCAACAGCTGCGCATGATCCAGCTGCGGCGGTGTGGCCGACGCACCCGCCCACGTGTTGGTGCCCAAGTGGTGATGATATCCGCCCGCCGCCAGAAAGCGGGCGCCGGGGTAGGCACTTTGCGTGACGTCAAAGCCGATCACATCGCGGTAGAAGTGAATGCCGCGTTCCAGATCGCCCACGTGCAGATGCACATGCCCGATCACCGTGCCCGACGGCAACCCCTCGGCTGGTGTCCCCCCCCCGTCCACCAGCAGCGATGATACATCGAGCGGCAGCGACGCCATCTCGACCTCACCGTACTGCCACTTCCATGACGCGCGAGGGCGATCGGCGTAGACCTCGACGCCGAGCCCGTCGGGATCGTGCAGGTACACCGCTTCGCTGACCAGATGATCGGCACTTCCCATGGGCTCACCACGCGCTGCGACGTGGGCCACAAAACGCCCCAGTGATGCTCGGTCCGGAAGCAGCCACGCCACATGGAACAGCCCCAGTCGGCCACGTGTGGGCATGCGTTGTGCACGGGCTCGTTCTCGCAGTGTCAACAATGGGTTCGTGCTGTCTACCGCACCGAGCACCGCGCTGTCATTGCTGGACGTGATGACACGGGCACCGAGCACTTGCGTGTACCACGCCACCGAACGCGCGAGATCCGCGACCTGCAACGCGACACCGCCCAATCGCGTGTCCTCAGGCAATCGCGACGACGAACGGTCTGCTATCGACGAATCGCTCGCCCCATCGCTCGCGCGGTTGGCGCGAGGAATGGTCACGGACGCTCTACGGGGCGTGAGCGATCCGCCGACCACTCATACCAGCTGCCATCGTAGTTGCGCACGTTCGTGAATCCCAGTTCGCGCAACGCGAGCACCACGAAGGCAGAGCGCACGCCGCCTACACAGTACGCAATGATTTCCCGGTCCGGTGTGAGCCCTAGACGATGCAGGCGCCGCATCGCCTCTGGTGATCGATCCAGCTCACCGTCGGCCTTCAACAGGTCAGACCACTCCAGATGTACAGCCCCCGGAATGCGACCGGTACGCGCCGGGAAATACCGTCGCGAACCATTGAACTCGTCCTCGGTGCGCGTGTCGAGCACCATCGCACCCCTGCTGCGTGCGCGCGCCACGTCGTCGGCGCTGGCACGAAGCTCCGGCTGCGTCTGCAAATCGAACTGTCCGGCCTCAACTGGCGGCGCCGCGCGCGTCACGGATCCTTCAGCCGCCTGCCACGCGGCGTAGCCGCCGTCGAGCACGTGCACCTGCGTGTGTCCCAAATAGCGCAGCATCCATGCGATGCGCCCTTCTTCGCCCCACCCTTCGTGTGCGTCACCGTACACCACGACCGCTCGACTGCTGCTGATACCGAGTGCGGCGAGTCGCTTCGCGAGCTTCCCCAGATCCTCTGGCAGTCGCCCCGTGCGGCCCCAGCTGTCGCGGTAGTCCAGCCAGCTGATGCGCACGGCGCCGGGAATGTGACCGCGGTTGTAAGCGCTCGCGCTCCGCGCATCAAGCAGCGTGAATGCATCGCGAGCGGCCGATCGCAGCGTTGCGACCGAAATAAACGTGCGTTCGGTCATGGGCGCGGGGGAACGCCTCGCGTGTCGCTCAACGGAGGGAGCGATGAGCAGCGTAGCGGCCAGGAACGACACCAGTGCCAGCGTCGGCGGTATCATGTCGTGAGTATACCACACGTTCACACCGATTGCCCAACGCGGTGAGCAGGCGCCCGCCGGCCATCTTGCCGGAGGCCGCTGAAGTCGCGCCACGGTTGCCAGCCAGTCTCCTGCCCGTAGCTTGACCAAGCATGACAGAGAACTCGCGCGTGCAGCGGCTGTTGGCCCTGTTTGAGAACGCGGTGGATCGGCCGGCCAGCGATCGGCGGCAGCTGCTCGCTAGCCTCCGCCTCGAAGACCACGCACTGGCGAACGAGCTGGCACGCATGCTCGACGCCGATCAGACGGCGACCGATGCCATTGGCGCCATTGTGCACGACGGTGCAACGCGCGTGCTGCGCGAACGTGAACTGTTGGCCGCCGGCGAACAGGTGGGCCGATTCGACTTGCTCGACCTGATAGGTCAGGGCGGCATGGGCACGGTATATCGCGCGCGCGATCGTGCAGCGCCGCAGCGCGAGGTAGCCATCAAAGTGCTTCGTCCGGGCATCGACAGCGTCATCCTCATGCAACGCTTTGCGCGGGAACGGCGCCTGCTCAACCAACTGGATCATCCCGGCATCAGTCGCATCGTGGCGGCAGGCACCACGTCGCACGGACTGCCCTACTATGCCATGGATCTGATCCCGTCACGTCCGCTCGATGTGTATTGCGGGGTGACACGAGCGACGCTGCGCACCCGGGTTGCGTTGGTGGCGGCCACTTGCCGGATCATGGAGTACGCGCACGGACGCGGCGTTCTGCATCGCGATCTCAAGCCGGCCAACATTCTGGTGCGCGAAGATGGGCGGCATGTTCGTCCGGTCGTGATCGACTTTGGCATTGCCCGCGCGCTTGAAGGTGACGACCACGAGGGACCGCTCACGCACGCCGGCCAGTCACCCGGCACACCAGCGTACATGAGTCCCGAACAGTTGCGTGGCCCATCGCACGAACTGGACGGCCGATCCGATGTCTTCGCGTTGGGCGTGATTCTATACGAACTGCTCACCGGTGTTCGTCCGCGCGATGATCCGCGGCCAAGTGCGGCGGTTCTTCGTTCCACCGACCGGGTACGCACGATTGCACGCGAACGGCGCACCGAGCCAGACGTGTTGGAGCAGTCACTCCGGCTGTCGCTCGATGTTATCGTCGTGCGCGCCCTGGAAGCCGAGCGCACCTACCGCTACCCCAACGCGGCGGAGTTGGCAGACGCGTTGGAGGCCGTGCTCGAATCGCGTGCGTTGTAGCGAGCGCCGATACACACGCCCAGGGTGCCATCGGGGTGCACTCGCCGAGCACGTCAGCACTACGCCCGTAACTGCGCGGCCAACCACGCTTTGCCAGTACGCAACTCGCGTTCGACGGTGGAAATCGACAGCGTCATGACGGTTGCCACTTCGCGCTGCGACAAACCCGCGAAGAAGACCAGCTCTACAATGCGCGCTTTGCGGGGATCCGTCGCGTGCAGCGTTTCCAGACAGCGGTCCAGCTCGATCAGATCCTCATCGCGTTCGCTGTCACCGGCGATTGCATCATCAAGCGTCACCGCGATGCGCACACCGCCGCGCTTCTGACGCGTACGGGCCTTGGCGTGATCAACCAGCACGCGACGCATCGTCTCCGACGCCAACGCAAAAAAATGGGCGCGGTCGTTGACCTCCAGCTCCGCGCCTGCCAGACGCTGGTAGGCCTCGTGCACCAGCTCCGTCGGCTGGAGCGTGTGTCCGTCGGCTTCGCCGTGCATGCGACGCGCTGCCACACGCCGTAACTCATCGTACACCAGCGGCAGCAGATGCTCGACAGCGGAACCGTCGCCGCCGCGCCACTTCTGCAGCAGCTGCGTCACGGAGATGGATGATTGATTGGTCATGGCGTGGATCCTCACGTGCGGCGCATTCGCACCAGTGGGAAAGCAGGCACGCCGAGACCGGTTCCGCGGAACCGATCCGGCATGATCCATCTGCGCCTTGTCATTGGACGACATTTGCAATGTAGTTCAGACGCACCTGACAGCTTCCTGATCCGAGCGTGATGCTGCGGGGACCCTGGTTTGACCAGGTTGAGCCGTTGTACAAGTGGATGCTCGTCCCCAGTAAATTGTCCATGCGCGAATCGTTGTACTCACCAGTGAAGATGCTGTGATCAACTTCCGACGCCCTGAACTCCACGGTGACCTGCTGTCCGGGAGACGATACCGCTGACAGTGTGCGACGGCCCAGTGCCGGTGTCCGATCGCCGTCACCCATGGTGCGACTTGCGTTGTAGATCGTGATGGCACTGGCGAAGCTTGGCCGAACCACCACGGAGAACTTGAACTCGCCGTCGCCCTCGATGCCATCACAATCGGCGATGACTTCGATGTTGCTGAAGTCGAGCTGCAGCCGCGTGGCCTGAGGAGCGGGCGGTTCCACTCCCGGTTCAGTGACCAGTCCAACGCTGTCCGTCGCCGTGCAGGCGGCGAGCAACAGCAGTGCCGCCAGGCCGACGGCGGGTTGGGTACGATGCATTTCGTGTCGCATGTGAAGCTCCGCGCAATGAGTGAGTGAATCCTGCTCTCACTCTCAAGAGCGACATCAGGCGCCCGAACCCTTCATCGGCGGCAAGAACTCGCCCAGGGGCTCGCCCAGCCGCACGGGACGCGTCTCCCGCCAGTCGCTGGTGAGCCTCACATGATCGCGGGGGAACAGCAGCACCACCGTCGAGCCGAGCAGGAACTGTCCCATCTCGGCGCCTTTCTCCAACGCAATCGGCTGCTCGGCATAGCGCCACTCGCGCACCGTGCCCGGTCGCGGCGGGTTCACGACGCCGTGCCACACCGTGCTCATGCTGCCAACGATGGTGGCACCGACCAGCACCATGACAAACGGTCCGCGTTCGCCTTCAAACAGACAGACCACACGTTCGTTCCGGGCAAACAAACCGGGCACGCCGCGCGCCGTTGCCTGATTCACGGAAAAGAGCGCACCGGGCACGTGCAACATGCGCGTGAGACGTCCGGCACAGGGCATATGAATGCGATGATAGTCCTTGGGACTCAGATAGATCGTCGCGAACTGCCCGTTGCCGAACTGCGCTGCCAGTGCGGCATCGCCGCCGAGTAGTGCGGTTGTGGTGAAGTGGTGTCCCTTGGCCTGCAGCAACTTGTCACCATTGATCGCACCGCATTGGCTGATCGCACCGTCAACAGGACACACGAGATCGGACGCGGCTATCGGGCGTGCATTGGGCGCAAGCGGTCGCGTGAAGAACGCGTTGAATGTGTCGTAGTACGCAATGTCAGGCTCGCTCGCTTCCTGCATGTTCACGCCGTACGCTTGCACAAACCAGCGAACGGCAGCGGTTGTCACACGGCCGCGAGGTTGCGTCGCGAAGCGACCAGCCAGTGAAGTCAGGAGCTGTTTTGGCAGCAGATACTGCAGCCAGACGGACAGACGAGCAAGCACAGGGGCACGTGTCGGAGTGAACACCGGCAGATGCTTCAATATGCCACTGTGCACGCCCGGGACCTACGTGGACCTGAGCCGGGCAGCGTCTTCGACAACTGCGCACCCCCGATATCGCCTGCACGACCGCCGCATCGCTACACGCGCAGCGCCTCCGGCAGCACCTTTGTAAAGGCCCGCATTTCGTCGGGCGTACCGATACTCACGCGAACCCACGTGTTGTACGGCGGGAACGCGCGGCCTACGGTAAAGCCACGCGCATCCAGTGCCTTGCGCACGTCGTTCACCGGCCGCCCAGCGTCAAAGAACACGAAGTTGGTGTGCGACGGGGCCTGCGGCCGTCCCAGTGCCTGCAGCGACGCCCGCAGGATCTCGCGTCCTTCGGTGTTCTGCTGCACACAGTAGCGCTGCCATTCCGTGTCAGCGATGGCGGCGATTGCAGCCCGCGCGGCCAGCGCATTCGGTACGCCGGTAGTGAATCCTTGCATGCGCGCGATGATGTCAGGCCGAGCGATTGCAAAACCAATGCGACATCCGGCGAGCCCGTGAATCTTGGATGCCGTCCGCAATATGATCACGTTTTCGCCGCGCACCACCAGATCGCTCATGGTGCGATACGATGGGTCGGTGACGTAGTCGTGATACGCTTCATCCACGAGCACCATTGTACGCTTCGCGGTACTTACCACGTAGTCTCGCACTCGATCGTCGGGCAGCAGCGTGCCTGTGGGGTTGTTCGGATTGCATACGAACACCAGCCCCACCGCCGATACGAGTCGCCGGTCCATCGCGTCGAGGTCATGCGTGTGGTCCGGCGTGAGCGGCACGCGGTGTACCCGACGGCCCATATGCGTGGCGTAGTCCGACAGCGCCTCGAATGTCGGATCAGCCGTCAACAGTTCTCCGCCATCAATCCCGAATGCCAGGGCAGCGGTACAGATCACCTCGCGGGAACCCTGCGTCACCATCACACACTCGGCCGGTACTCCGGCGTGCGCAGCAAACGCGTCACGCAACTCGACGATTGACGGACTCCCATACTTGTTGTGTTCGTCCCACGCATCCATCATCGCCTGTTTGGCGCGCGGCGACATGCCGTAGGGATTTTCGTTGGATTGCAGCCGCACTGGTCCGACCATGCGCGGTGCTGCATGGCGCGGTGGTACAGACGCTTCGTCATGCGGATTGATCGCGGCGACACGCGCCGCTGCCTCCAGTGGATTGGGCAGGAGCAACCCAGTGCCAACACCGAGCGACGTGGTGCGCAACCACGCGCGACGTGAGAGCGGACGAGTCATCGGATCGACCTCGACAAGAGTGACGGAGACACGCGGGCTGGAGGTGAAGTAGCGCCCGGATTTCCGAAAGTGCCGCCGGAGCGCGCTGTGCGCTATGGCTGTCGGCTGTGGCCGCGCTCGTACATGTTCACCCGCACGGCAGTCACGCGCCCATCGCGAGTCACCCGCACCACGCTGTGGTAGGTGCTGTCGCCAACCGTCCACGCTGGCCCGGTGAAGTGGACGGAATCGGACGCCATTTTGAGTGCGCCGCGCAGCTCGGTGCGCTCGACTACCGCCTTGCCCTGCACTGTGTCGGCGGAGAGCGTCGAGCAGGTTGTGGCGGCGGGCGTCACTGCAGGTGGCGTCGTGGTGGCAGGCGCCACCGCAGCAAGTGTTGGGGTAGCGGCCAGTGCCGGGCCCTGCGCCGCGGGGACCACGGCATCGAGATCCGGCAGCGAATCGAGGATGGCGCCATCAAGCTGGGTCACCAGATCAACGCGTTTGAGCGCGGCAAACACCCGCACAATCCGGCTATACGAGATGTATCCGCTGAACGTACCGGTACAGGTGACGCGTGCACTCACGTTGCCGGTGATGGGAATACGACCAATGGGCGTGCCGATGACCGCCACGACCTTGCCAACAAAGGCCCGAGCCGTCGGGTCGATACTGCCATTGAGCGACACGTCGCGCATGGGCACCGGTTTCGCTTGCGTCAGCAGCACGAACAGCGCCAGTCGCGCCGACATTCCTGGGTAACTCAGCATCGCGGCTCCGCGTGGGTCTTTCCGATAGTGTAGAGGGCCGGGGCGCCGCGCCATACGCGGTTTGACGTAGAACTCAGTCGATGATACAGGGTCTCATGCAGACGGCAATCGCTCTATCGCAATAAACGCTTGCGCGATTCCTATTTGTTCTACAAAATAGAACTATGGTCTCACAGAGTCTGGGCACCCTCGAACTCGCTACGTTGCTCTCCGTTGCGCGGCTCGGCGATGACGCGTACGGTCTCGCTATTCGCCGCGATCTTTCGGAGCGAACGGGGCGAAGGCATTCGGTGGGTGCGATCTACACCACGCTGCAACGCCTGGAAGACAAGCGGCTGCTGACGTCGAGCGCGACTGTCCCGCTTCCAGTCCGCGGCGGCCGATCGCGTCGACACTTTCGGCTCACCGGTGCCGGGGCGCTGGTGATCAAGGAGGCGCAGCGACGCGCCGCATTGTTGTGGGACGGCGTTCAACTACCCGGCTTCAGGCCCGCGTGAGAGCGCACCGATCGTTCCGTAGCTCGGCTTCTTCTCCAGCGCCGACGTACGAGCGAGTGCTGCTGGCGCTTGGCGTGGATCCCACGTTCGCACAATCCGTGCTTGGCGATTTGACCGAAGAGTATGCGCTGCGGGTCGAGTGTGATGGCGTGGGCGCCGCACGTTGCTGGTATGCCGCAGAGGCGGTTCGTTCCGCACCATATCTGGCACGAAATGCGCTGCGGCAGTTGCGTGTACGCCGCGTGCTGATGGCCACGTCGGTCGCAGGAGCGGCGGTGACATTCGCCGTAGCTGCGTTGGGGCCGCGCGCAAGCGCTGCCCCGGCGCGCCTCGCTGTGGGTATTCGAGACACCGTGCTCATCAATCATGTTCGCCCGTTCGCGCTCGCGGCGACGGTGTTCGACTCCACGGGGCATGCGCTTTCCGACTCCGGCGTGCGCTTCGCATCGCTGGATAGCGGTGCGATCCCGGTGTCGCCGCGCGGCGTTGTAACGTGCGTGCGACGTGCGGATGTGGTCGTGCGTGCATCGCTCGGTCCGCTATCGACACACTCGGTCGTGCTGTGCCGACCAGTACAGACAGTTCGCACACAGATCTGGAACGACTTCGTGCTTGGAGACGCAACTCGCGAGCTGCCCGCTGAGTTCACGGGTGTCAGTGGCGAGCGCGTCACGCTTCTGCGGGTACGAATGAGCGTGCGAGATAGCACCGTGGCCGCGCTGAGTGGACTGCACATCCGTCCGTTGCGGCCGGGACGTACACAGCTCAACCTCAAAGTCGGTGACCGTACGGCGGAAGCGGCGATTCGGGTGTTCGATCCAGTACGATCACTAGAAGGCTTGAATCCGTTGCAACACCACCAGCAACGCCTCGTCGCCGCGACCGTGCAACTGGCGCGCGGAGAGTCTGTTCGCTGGCCACTGCCACAAGGAATCTTTGCCTTGGTGTTGCTCCCGGCTCTTCATGCAGATCCGTCGGCCGACATGTCCGCGCTGATGCTGTCGGTGAACGGGCCCGTGGTGTGCGTGCCAACGCCGAGGCCTGGTGTGAGCAGCATGCGCTGTCTCGCCCGCGCGCCGGGCGCCACGGTCACTGTCGCAAACTCGAACATGAAGCCGAAATCTGTACTCGGCTACCTCGCGCTTGAATGGGAGTCGCAGCGCTGACGAGCTGCGACTCCCGTACAGCATCGTCACCCGCCCCAATACAAATGGGTGTTCAATGAACAGCGACATCGTTCGCATCGCGGCTATCGCCGTCGTTCTGATGGGGATCATCGCATCGCCCGCGACAGGGCAGTTCATTCCGGCGCCGACTGATTCGGCGCTGAAGACCGCCGCACCACCCATTCCACCAACTGCGGTCGGCGATGCGCTCCGTGCATGGCTCAACGCATTCAACAGCGGCGACTCCGCGCAGATCGCGGACTACCTGCACGCGCATCCTACCGAACGCGACGTCGGCGAATGGCTGCGGTTCAGGCAATCAACGGGGGAGTTCACGCTGCTCACGATCGAACGCAGCGAACCTCAGCACATCGCCTTCACGTTGCGACGAGCGCGCAACCCGACCACCGTGTACGGGGAGCTCAGCCTCTCCGCCACCGCACCCGTTCGCGCCGATGGACCGACACTGGTGGAGCTCGGCCCAGGCGTCGGGGTTGCCGCACTTCAGATCTCGTCGGACGCTCGGCGACGAGTGATTGGTCGCGTCGCGACGCTGCTCGACTCACTGTACGTGTTTCCGGACGCCGCGCGGCGAACGGGTGACTCGCTCCGCGCGCGCCATGCTCGCGGCGACTACGAACGTGAGATCAATGGCATGACCTTCTCTCACCGCCTCAACAGTGAGCTTCGTGAACTCACGAACGATCTGCATGTAGACGTGCTGTTCAGCGCGATGCCGTTTCCGCCGCCGCCACCGGCCGGCGTTGCGACGCCACTGCCAGCTGCGTACGTGAGCGAACGCGCGCGTCGCGAGGCGGCGGAGCGCAACTGTGGCTTTCAGAGAGTCGAGCGACTGGATGAGAACGTTGGATACATCAAGTTTGACACATTTGATGATGTTATAGTGTGCGAAGAGACGGCCACTGCAGCCCTTTCGTTCGTGGCCAACACGCGCGCGCTCATTGTTGATCTTCGAGAAAACAGCGGTGGCGCTCCCGACATGGTCGCGCTGGTGGCGTCGTATCTGTTCGATTCGCGCACGCTGCTCAACACCATGTGGACGCGACACACCGGACACACAGAAGAGTTCTGGTCTCGGGACAGTGTGGCGGGCCTGCGCTTCGGCGGGGCAAAGCCTGTCTACGTGCTCACCTCCTCGCGCACCTACTCGGCCGCCGAGGAGTTCGCGTACGATGTTCAGGCGCTGGGGCGCGCGACGATTGTGGGAGAATCAACACGCGGTGGCGCACACCCGGTCCGGTTGCGGCGCATTGATGAGCACTTCGCCGTTGGGATCCCACACGCGAGGGCGATCAATCCCGTGACGGGCACGAACTGGGAAGGTGTGGGTGTTGCTCCGGATATCCGCGTGCCCGCGAGCGACGCGCTGTCGAGAGTGCGCGAGTTGCTGCGGAACAAGAACCAGTGATAAAGGTCGGCGGCACGTGCACACGGCACAGGCAAACGCTTTCGCTCCACTTACAAGGGCCCCGGGAGCTGGTCCCGAGGCCCTGCACCGATGAGATCTGAACACGATTCCGCGACTGCATGGCGATCGTGTTCGGATCAGTTGCAGCGCACGTTCGGATTGAACGGTGTGTACAGTCCGTTCGGATTCGATTCGTACAGCCACACGTGCAGACTCCAGTGCGGTACCTTGGCGTCCATGAGCGGCTTCACGCCTCCGATGTCGAACGGCTGGCCGTCGAACTCCGGACGCGGCTGTCCCACGTCGAGCACGATGTACTCCACGCCCACGAGCTTTGGGCGTTTGCCGTTGCCGGGAGCGTACAGCAGCGCTTCCGGACGCGTGGGTTCAAACACGGGATCTACGAGCGACTGGCTGGCCCAGTGGAACCCCATGCCGCCGAGCAACGGGTGCGCGACGCACTCGGCAGGTGCCACATACCCGTCGCGAGCGGCCAGATTGCTTGCGTGGTAGCGCGATGTGCTCGATCTCGCCGCGTTGAACATCGCACCGGGCGTGCTCGACGATGGAACATGAGCTGACTTTGCGTCTCCGGCAACACCACGATTGGCGTGCGCCGTGAGATGATCGACGGCGGTTGGAGAATCGCTTGGACTGCACGCAGAGATGGCGAACAGCGAGATGCACAGCAAACTGGCTGCGCGCGGGAACGTTGGGGTGGACATTATAGTCTCCGGTGTTGGGGATCAGCATGACTGGCACCACGAGTATGCGAGTCAACCAACGACGCGCACAGGTTCAAACGACCTATCATGTGCCACTCAGCGGCAATCGTGTGAATGGGCCAGCGCTCGCATCTGCAGCGAACGGTTGCGCTAGCGTCAGTATCTCAGGTCGGTTGGTGGTGAGCGTAACGGTGCGTATCGGGTCTCCTGCCGCGGTCACGAGCAGCTTGCGCGCTCGACGAGTCGGCCTTGATCAGCGCCGAACCTCCCGCCGTCGGTGCCGGTGCCTTCACGGACGCTCCGGTCGGCGTACAACTGGGGCCGCGGACGGGCTCGGTGCGAGACGGCACGTGGCTTGGCCGACTGTTCGAATCGCTCGTCACCCAGAGTGTTCGCGTATACGCGCAGGCGGCGGAGGCGGCGGTGCACCATCTGCGTACGGCCAACGGCCGTCATGAAGTCGACCTGGTTATCGTGCGGCCGGATCGTCGGATCCTCTCCGTCGAGGTCAAGCTGGGGGCTGTCATCGACGACCGTGACGTCGACATCTCCTCTGGCTGAAAAAGGAAATGGGCCCGAACATCCTCGACATGGTGGTCATCCATACCGGACCACAGGCGTATCGTCGCCGAGATGGTGTAGCGGTCGTTCGGGCGACGCTGCTTGGGCCGTGAGGCGCTGTCCGCAACGTGACCAAGGTTGGGACACCTCGCCTGGAATCCAACGGACGAGGGCCTCAGAATGCGCTTCCGAGGCCCTCATTTAAGACTGCACAGCGTGGTGGCTATTGTACGCTCTCACGCTCTATCGACAGTTTCTCACGCTATTTCGTCAAACTACTTGAAAGCTATTGTGGATTGCTCACTTACGTCGTGCGTCTGAGCGCCATTTTTTGCTCGCTTCCGGCCATCGCTTCAATTCACACTCATAGCTGACGACG